>JBOGJO010000369.1:0-1056 GCA_050747885.1 Thermoanaerobaculia bacterium | reverse complement strand
CCTCATGTTTGACGCGCGGCTGACTCCGTTGACGTTGGCTGCGGCGGGATCCGACGGGAGCGCTTCCGCTGCAGACGGCGGGATGACAGTGAGCCTCCTGCCGGCGGCTCTGCCCGCGCAGTCCTCTCTGGCAATTGCAAATCTGTCGGCTCAAGGACTCCCGGCGCTGTTGCCGCTCGGCTGGTCTTCCGTCTCAGCGATCGATCTCGAAACCGGTGGCGTTGCGCTGTCGGTCCCTGCAAGCGTGACATGGCCCAACAGCGGATACGCGGCTGGAACATCGGCGACACTCGCCATCTTTGATCGCGCGTCAACGCGATGGATTGTCGCCGGGATCGTTCCGCTCTCCGTGAATGCTCAGATGTGGCAGGCCTCAATTCCGTCCGAAGGGACGTACGCGCTCATGCTCCCCGACCCGGACCCGTTTGTTCCGCCCGACGCGGTCATCGGTCAGCCTCTGCTCGGCGTTTCGGCGCCCTCGGAGGACGCGATTATCAGCGCGGAGGTCACGCCCGACCCTCTCGCCGTTCTGCCTCAGCAAACGGATACGATTACCGTGAAACTCGAGACATCCGCGCCCGTCCCCTCCGGGTATCCGATCCAGGCCCTTATTTCCGAGAGCCTGACGACGATCGATAAACAGGTCGAAGAGATTCCGGATTTCCTTTCCGACTTTGTCGTGCAGCGTTCTCCTGTCGGGGACCCAACGGTCGTTTTCCGAGTTCGACCCTCAACCGAGGCTTCGCAAGTTGCCCTCTCCGTCGGCTTCGAAAAGATTCGGGCGAAACACTACCCGTTCGAAGTGAGGCGCGGCGATCTCGTGCCTCCATCGGGCGCGACCGTTGAGGGTCCGGGAGGATTCTCGGTGACGATTCCCGGAGGCGCCGTTTCAGACCCGATACCCGTCACGATTTCTCCCATCGCGCAGGTTACAGACCTTTCGGTTTCGATCCCCGCGGGCTACCATTTCGTTGCCGCCCTAAACCTCTCCCTCGGCGAATCAACTCTTCTTCAGCCGGCCACGATTCGATTCCAACCGATCGACGGCTCGAGCCT
>JBOGJO010000368.1:0-14078 GCA_050747885.1 Thermoanaerobaculia bacterium | reverse complement strand
GCTTCGCCCAGCTCTACAACCACACGCCACGAAAGTGCCTTGACTTCCAGACCCCGGCCGAGGTCTTCTCTCACCTGTTGCACTTCAAATGTGACTCCACCTTCCCGCTTGCGCGGGCATGACAGGGCTCGTTGCACTCCTCGCAATGACCGACGCGGGAGGGAGCCCGCCGTCCCCTCTCCACATGGCGGCTTTCAGACCGACAGGTAAGCGCGGGAGGGGTGGCCGAGAGGCCGGGTGAGGTCGGGAAGGCTATCCCCTCTCCACCTAGTGGAGAGGGGGGACCGCCGCAGCGGTGGGTGAGGTCAAGTTCCGATCAGAGCAGATTGCGTCGCGGAGCCTGCCGCGAGCGCATCGCGGCGGCTCGCAATGACGGGGCGTTTGTTCGGCGGGTAAGCGGGTATGCGAAGATTCGCCCGATGACGCCCGACGAAGTCGAAGTCGTCCTGGCCCGCTGGCGCGCGGAAGAAGCTGCCGTGCGCGCGCGGCTTGCCCCGCCCGGGTCCGCCCGCCCCGATCAGATCCGGGGGCGCTCGGGGCTCCAGATCTTCGAGGCGATCTTCGCCGGAGAGCTGCCGCGCCCCGCCATCGGGGACACGCTGGACATCTTCGCGATCCGCATGGAAGCGGGAAGAGCGGTCTTCCAGGGGCGGCCGCAGGCGAAACACTACAACCCGCTCGGCATCGTCCACGGCGGATGGTTCGCGACGCTGCTCGATTCCGCCATGGGCTGCGCCGTTCAATCCGCCCTGCCCGCAAACAGGATCTACACGACAGTGGAGCTGAGCCTGAACATCGTGCGCTCCCTCACCGAGGCGGTGCCTCTCGTGCGCGGCGAGGGCGAGGCGATCCACGTCGGGCGTCAGCTCGCCACGGCCGAAGGGCGCATCGTGGGCCCGGACGGAAAGCTCTACGCCCACGGAACGACCACCTGCTTCGTGTTCGATCGGGCGCGCGCGCCGGAAGGCTGATCGGCCGGATCGCGCGGTTGCGATCGCCCGGCGCGCTGTTTTATCCTCCGTCTCAAGCACAGGGGCTTCGCCCCTGACATCGAAAGGAGGACAACATGGATCGCCGGAGGTTTTTCGGCTCGCTCGGCGCCGGGTTGGCAAGCGTGATTCTCGGGTCACGCGTCGCGGAGGCAGGACCGCGCGCGAGAGGCCGCGCCCGGCGGATGAGACGGCGCGTCCGCCGCCGTATTCGCCGCCGCGTCGCCATCCGGATGGTGCGCGGACGCCCTTTCTGGGTCGTCCCCGTCGGGCTCGCGGCCGGCTGGGAGCTCATGCACGAGAACCGCATCGTCGTCGTGAAGGAAACGAAGTTTGTCGAGATCGACGGCGCGCGGACGGAAGTCGCAATCGTCCAGGACAGCGACGGAAAAACCGAGCAGGTCGCGCTCGCCCGCGAGGACACGGCGGTCAACAAGGTCAACCTCGAAGGCAGCGTTCTGCCCGAGGGAGACACGAAGACGCCGGCAATCGAGAAGGAGGCCGACTCCGAGTAGCGGCGGCACGGCCTCCGGCGCGCCGGGAGAATCGAAAAAGGTCTGAGGCGTCCGCCGGGTGTATTCTCCAAATCGAAGAGAGGACACGCTGGAAGCCGACGGCAGAAACCCTTTCATCGCGACGCTCGGCGAGCGCGCCGCCCAGATGTTCCCGACGCTCGAGGCGGGGCCGATCGGCCGAATCGCCGCTCGCGGGCGCAGGCGCCGCGTCGAGAAAGGCGAGGTTCTTCTCGAGTCGGGCGAACGCGCGTCCCGCTGCTTCGTCCTCACCGAGGGAGAGCTCGAGATCGTCCGCCCGTCCGTCCGGGGGGAAACGCTCATCGCGATCCTCAAGCCGGGCATGTTCACCGGCGAAGTCAACATGCTGTCCGGCCGCCCCGTCGTCGTGCGGATCCGCGCGAGCGCCCCCGGCGAAGTGATCGAGGTCGGCCACGACGAGCTGATCCGCGTGCTCCAGACCGAAGGGGAGCTCGGCGAGCTGTTGCTGCGCGCGTTCATCCTTCGGCGCGTGGAATTGATCGCGCAGGGCTTCGGCGACGCGGTGCTCCTCGGCTCGAACCACTGCTCCGGGACGATTCGGATCAAAGAGTTCCTGACCCGAAACGGCCACCCCTACACGTACGTCGATCTCGACAGAGACGAAGGCGCGCAGGACCTGCTCGACCATTTTCACATCTCGGTCGCGGAGGTGCCCGTTCTGATCTGCCGCGGCGAGACGGTGCTCCGCAACCCGAGCAACCCGAAGATCGCCGAGTGCCTCGGCCTGAACGAAGCCGTGAACACGGAGCAGCTCCGCGACCTCGTCGTCGTCGGCGCGGGTCCGGCCGGTCTCGCGGCGGCCGTCTACGGAGCCTCGGAGGGGCTCGACGTTCTCGTCCTCGAATCCAACGCCCCGGGCGGTCAGGCCGGGCTGAGCTCGAAGATCGAGAACTATCTCGGGTTTCCCACGGGCATCTCGGGACAGGATCTCGCCGCGCGCGCCTACACGCAGGCGCTCAAGTTCGGGGCCCAGCTCCTCGTCGCGAAAGGCGGCAAGCGCCTCGCCTGCGCCCGGAAGCCCTACGCGATCGAGATGGAGGACGGCTCGCGCGTTGCGACGCGCACGGTCATTCTCGCGACGGGCGCGGACTACCGGCGGCTCGCGCTGGACAACCTGTCGCAGTTCGAAGGAGCCGGCGTGTACTACGGCGCCACGTTCATCGAGGCGCAGCTCTGCAGCGGCGAGGAAGTGATCGTCGTGGGCGGAGGAAATTCGGCCGGACAGGCGGCGATGTACCTGGCGCAGACCGCGCGCAAAGTTCACCTCCTGGTGCGGGGCCCGGCCCTCGCGGCCTCGATGTCGCGCTACCTGGTCCTCCGAGTCGAGGAAAGCCCGAAAATCGAGGTCCACCTATCGACGGAGATCGCCGGGCTGGAAGGGGATCGGCACCTCGAGCGCGTTCGCTGGCGAAACAACCAGACGGGCGAGACCCAGACGCGGGAAATCCGCGAAGTCTTCCCCATGACCGGCGCGGTGCCGAGCACCGGATGGCTCGAGCGGTGCGTCGCGCTCGACGAAAAGGGCTTCATCAAAACCGGGCAGGAGCTCTCCCCCGACGACCTCTCGGCCGCGAAATGGCCGCTTCCCCGGGCTCCCTATCTCCTGGAAACGAGCCTTCCGGGGGTCTTCGCCGTGGGCGACGTGCGGGGCGGAAACGTCAAGCGCGTGGCTTCGGCGGTCGGCGAAGGATCCATCGCCGTGTCGTTCGTGCACAGGGTGCTGAATGAATAGCCCTGAATGAATAGCCCTGAACGAATAGTCTTGAACGAGTAGGAGAATTGACGATGGCCAAGGCAGCCTGTGCCCACCTGGAGGCGATTCAGACGGTCCGGCACGCAAAGAAGCGCGAATGCGAGGAGTGCGTGAAGATCGGAGGGAGCTGGGTGCACCTGCGCACGTGCCAGCAGTGCGGCGCGACGCAGTGCTGCGACTCCTCGCCGAACCAGCACGCGACCAAGCACGCGAAAGCAACCTCGCATCCCGTGATTGCCTCGGCCGAGCCGGGGGAACGGTGGCTCTACTGCTATCCCGACGACGAAATGGCGGAGTACTGAGAACCTGATGGCCGACTCCGCGGCAAGTCCATGGCGGCCCCTGAGGGCGCCGGTCTTCCGCAATCTCCTCCTCGCCAATCTCGTTTCCGACATCGGCACCTTCATGCAGGGAGTGGGAGCCGCCTGGCTGATGGTGTCCCTCGGCGCGGGGCCGCTGAATGTCGCGCTCATCCAAACCGCGACGGCGCTGCCATTTTTTCTCCTCGTCCTTCCGGCGGGCGCGATGGGCGACATCGTGGACCACCGGCGGTTGATCCTCGTCACCGAATGCTGGATGCTCGCGGCGGCGGTCGCGCTCGCGGCGCTCACCTTCCTCGGGCTGATGACACCGTGGCTCCTGCTGACGCTCACGTTCGTTCTCTCGGCCGGAGACGCGTGCGAAGCGCCGACCTGGCGAGCCCTTCTCCCGGAGCTCGTGGACCGGGAGAACCTCGCGGCGGGCGCCGCCCTCAACGGAATCGAGTTCAATCTGGCCCGGGCGGTCGGCCCGGCGCTCGCCGGCCTGCTCGTCGCCGCCGCCGGCGTCGGGGCCGCCTTCGCGGTCAATGCCCTGTCGTTTCTCGGCGTGATCCTTGTCATCGCGCGGTGGAAGCGAAACGTCCGCCAGAACGGATCGCCGAGAGAAAATCTCGCCGGCGCCACCACGGCGGCGCTCCGGTACGTCCGGCATTCGCCCGCCATACGCTCGCTCCTGATCTGGACCGGCTGTGTCATGTTCTTCGCGTCGGCGCTCCTGGCCCTTCTCCCGACGGTAGCGCACGGGCTCCGGGGGGGATCGCTCGGCTACGGCTTGCTCCTCGGGTCATTCGGTTTCGGGGCGGTCCTCGGCGCCGTCGCGATGCCGCCGCTTCGCGCGAAGCTTTCGACGCCCGCCTTGATGTCGGGGGCGCTCGTGGTCCTGAGCGTCCTGCTTTTCGCGACCGGAACCCTGCGGAGCCTCTGGCCGCTGTGCGCATTCATGGTCTTCGGAGGATCGGCCTGGATGATCTTCATTTCGACCCTGAACACGATGACGCAGCTGCTGGCTCCGGCCTGGGTCCGGGCCCGGGTCCTCGCGACTTTTCTGCTCGTCTTTCAGGGAAGCGTCACGCTCGGAAGCTTCGTCTGGGGCTGGGTGGGGGAACATCGGGGCGTCGCGCTCGCCTTTCTGATCGCCGGAGGCGGCACCGCGGCTTCGATCCTGCTGCGATTCTTCGCACCTCTCCCGAACACGAACGTGGACCTGAGCCCCTGGGTGCATTGGAGCGCTCCCACGGTCGTCGGGGGGCTCGATCTCGATCTGGACGACGGTCCGGTCCTCGTGACGATCGAGTATCACGTGGACCCGAGCCGGTCTGCCGCGTTCCTCGTGGCGGTGCACCGGCTTGGCCGGCTGAGGCGTCGTGACGGCGCGGTCGATTGGGGCGTCTTCCGCGATACCGCGCTCTCGGATCGCTATCTCGAGACGTTTCTGGTGAGCTCCTGGGCCGAGCACTTGCGGCAGCACGAACGATCGGTCAGGGACGACTTTTCCGTGGAGGAGGCCGTGCACCGCTCCGCCCGCCAACCGCCGCTCATCCGGCACTTTCTCTATTCGCGCGACCGGCCGTAGTATGGGACACCTTCGAAACGAGAGAGGAGTACACCATGAGCCCAACACCAACTGCCACGGTCGCGAAAAAGGCCATCGGATGGTCCATCGGGTTGAGCGTTCTCATGCTTCTGGCGGGGATCCTGGCAATCATCGTCCCACCGGCGGCCGGTATCGCGGTGACGATCTTCGTCGCCTGGCTGCTCGTTTTCAGCGGCGTGGCCCACTTCGTCTTCGGCTGGAACCGGCGCAACACGGGCGGGCTCGCATGGGAGTTTCTGCTCGGAGTTCTCTATCTCTTCGTTGGAGGTTACATCCTGGCGCACCCGCTTGCGGGACTCGCCTCCCTCACGCTCCTTCTCGCGATTTACCTCTTCGTGGAAGCGCTCCTGGAGCTCTTCCTGTTCTCCGGGCTGCGGCGATTCCCCGGCGCCGGCTGGCTGCTGTTCGACGGAATCGTCACGCTCGTCCTCGCGATCATGATCTGGACGACATGGCCCTCGAGCGCGCCCTGGGCAATCGGGACTCTGCTGGGAATCAGCATGATCTTCAGCGGCACCTCGCGCCTGGCGCTGTCGATGGCCGCACGACGGATCGTCGGGGGGCCATCATGATCTGGGGACTGACGACTTCGACCTTTACAACGGTGCATGTGGTGATCAGCCTGGTCGGGATCGCGACAGGGCTCGTCGTGCTGTTCGGCCTCATCTCGGGAAAAAAGCTCGCTGGCTGGACGGAACTGTTTCTGGCGACGACCATCGCGACGAGCGTTACCGGCTTCGGGTTCCCGTTTCACGAGCTCCTTCCGTCGCATAAAGTCGGAATCCTTTCGCTCGTCCTCCTCGCCGTCGCCCTGCTCGCCCTGTACGCGTTTCACCTTCGCGGACCGTGGCGGCGAACGTACGTGATCTGCGCCTGCGCCTCCCTCTACTTCAACGTGTTCGTTCTGGTCGTTCAACTGTTCCAGAAGGTTCCCGCCCTGAACGCTCTCGCGCCGACCCAGAAAGAGCCGCCGTTCGCGATCGCACAGGTCGCCGTCCTCGGGCTCTTCGTCTGGCTCATCGTCCTCGCGGCGAAGGGGTTCCGCGCGGCGCGAGCGGCATGACCGAGGAGACAACGATGAAACGTACCTTGAAAATGCTTTGTGTCCCGGCTGTTGTCGGATTTCTGGCGTCCGCCCTCATCGCGGCTCCGGCGGCGCTCGAGAACGCCTCCGACGGCACCGCCTCCCGCAGCCTGGAGGTAAACGGCGTCAAGCTCCATTACCTGACGGCCGGCAGCGGCCCGACGGTCCTTCTGCTGCACGGATACGCCGAGACCTCGCGAATGTGGCGGCCGATCATCCCGATCCTCGCGAAGAAATTTTCGGTGATCGCGCCCGACCTGCCGGGCATCGGGGACTCGGAGATCCCCGAGAGCGGCCTCGACATGAAGTCGTCGGCGACACTCGTTCACGCGCTCATGAAATCGCTCGGAGTGGAAAAAGCGCGCGTCGTCGGGCACGACATCGGCCTCATGGTCGCCTACGCCTACGCGGCGCAATACCGGTCCGAGACGGAGAAGCTCGTCCTCATGGACGCGTTCCTGCCCGGTGTCGCCGGGTGGGAGGACGTGTACAACAATCCCGCCCTCTGGCACTTCCGGTTCAACGGACCGACCCCGGAGGCCCTGGTTTCAGGCCGCGAACGAATTTATTTCGACCACTATTGGAACGACTTCGCCGCGGACCCGAAAAAGTCGGTTCCCGAAGCGGAGCGGGTGGCCTACACGGCGTCTTACGCCAGTCCGGGTCGCATGCGGGCCGGCTGGGCCTATTTCGTTTCTTTCCCTCAGACGGCGAGAGACTTTGCCGCGTTTGCGAGAATCCGGCTGGCGATGCCCGTCCTCGCGATCGGCGGCGACAAAGCGAACGGCGCGCTGCTGGGAAGGCAGGCCGGCGCGATTGCCTCCCAGGTCAAGGTCGTCGTCCTGAAAAACACGGGCCACTGGTTGATGGAAGAGAACCCCGAGGGAACAATCGACGCCCTGACGAGCTTTCTCTGAGCGGCGAATGAACGGGGCATTCGCTGGCAAAGTGGCGCTCGTCGCCGGAGGAACGGGAGGCCTGGGGCGAGCCGTGAGCCTCGCCTTTCTCGAGGCGGGAGCCCGCGTCGCCGTGACGTATCGGAAGGCCGAAGAGCTCGCCGCCCTGAAGAAAGCAGCGGCGGACACTTCCCGCCTCGACGGGCACGCGATCGACGTGACCGACGAGACGGCCGCGAGAGCGCTCGTGGAAAAGCTTCTCGCGAAGCACTCCCGCATCGACATCCTCGTGAACACCGTGGGCGGTTATGAGGGCGGCTCGAAGCTCTGGGAGGAGGACGCCCGGGCCCTCGACCGGATGCTCACGCTAAACGTGCGCTCCGGCTGGGCACTCTGCCGGGCCGTCGTTCCGGCCATGATCGAACAAAAACGCGGCGCGATCGTCAATGTCGCGGCAAAGGCCGCCGTCGATGCTCCACCGGGGCTTGCCGCCTACGCCGCCGCGAAGGCGGCCGCCCTCGCGATGCTCGATTCGCTCGCCGCAGACCTGAAGGCGACGGGCGTCCGGGCGAATTCGATTCTCCCGAGCATCATCGACACGGAAGCGAACCGAACGGCGATGCCGAACGCCGACTTCACGAAATGGCCCAAACCGGACGAGATCGCCCGGGTCATTCTGTTCCTGTGCAGCGACGAAGCGAAGCTCATCCACGGCGCGGCGATTCCGGTCCCTGGAAATGCATGAGGTGAAGCGATGATCGAGCTCCGGCGCGCGGACGAGCGCGGACACACCGAGTGGGGATGGCTGGACAGCCGGCACACGTTCTCGTTTGGCGAATACCACGACCCCGACCACGGAGCCTTCCGCTCCCTGCGGGTCCTGAATGACGACCGAGTCCAGCCCGGCCGGGGTTTTGGCACGCACGGACACCGGGACATGGAAATCCTGTCCTATGTCCTCGAAGGCGCGCTCGAGCACAAGGACAGCTCGGGAGGGGGCGGAGTGATCCGTCCCGGCGAAATCCAGTTCATGCGCGCGGGAAGCGGCGTGCAGCACAGCGAGTACAACCACTCGAAGACAGAACCGGTGCACTTTCTCCAGATCTGGATCATTCCCGACACGCCGGGCCTCGCGCCAGCCTACGGCCAGCAGATTTTCGACCGGGAAGCCGCGAAGAAGTCGTTCGTTCTTCTCGCCTCCCTGGACGGGCGAGACGGATCCTTGCAAATCCAGAGGGACGCCAGCGTGTGGGTCACCCTCCTCGCGGAGGGCGAGAGCCGCGACCTGCCGCTCGCTCCGGGGCGAGGCGCCTGGGTGCACGTCGCGCGCGGTGCCGCCATCGTGAACGGAAACGACCTGAGCGAGGGAGACGGCGCGGGGCTCAGCGGCGAGGAAGCCGTGCGAATCGCCGGAAAGGGCTCGGCCGAGGTTCTGGTCTTCGACCTGGCGTGAACATCGAGGTTTAAAAATGCCTGACCCACTGAGTGACGAGGTTCTCGACCGGCTCTTCCGAGAGGCCCGGACCCACACCGCCTGGATCGACAAGCCGCTGGCCGACGACACCGTTCGACGGCTCTACGACCTCATGAAGTGGGGCCCCACCAGCGCGAACACCTGCCCCGCCCGGTTCGTTTTTATCCGCACGCGCGAGGGCAAGGAGCGGCTGCGGCCGGCACTCGCGCCCGGAAACGTCGAGAAGACCATGGCGGCGGCGGCCACAGCGATCATCGCGTACGACCTTCTTTTTTTCGAGAAGCTGCCGAGGTTGTTTCCCCACAATCCCAGAATTCGCGATCTGTATGCCGAAAACCCGCAACTGGTGGAGGTCACAGCCAAGCGCAACTCCTCGCTCCAGGGCGCGTACTTGATAATCGCGGCGCGGGCCCTCGGGCTCGACTGCGGCCCGATGTCAGGCTTCGACAACGCGAAAGTGGACGAAGAGTTCTTCGGAGCGGGCAAGGAATGCGAAGGCTGCGAGCAGGAGTTCTTCCCGGCGGGGCACGTGAAGTCCAACTTCCTCTGCAACCTCGGCTACGGCGACGCGTCGAAGCTCTTTCCGCGCGGGCCGCGGCTCGACTTCGAAGAGGCGTGCACCCTGCTGTGATTCCCGGAAAGCTCTGACGCTCGAACCCGCCTGAGACGACCCGCTCTCCGGGCGACTGGACTTTGAAGTGGATCTTTTCCACGTCCGGATTCCGCCAGACAATCCTGCCCGAGGCGGGGAGACTGAAACCCATGAAACACCCTTCTCGGGGAGCGCTCGTCCTGGGATTCTCGGCGGTCTATCTCATCTGGGGATCCACCTACCTTGCCATCAAATTCGCGGTCGTCACGATTCCCCCGTTCCTGATGGCGGGAACGCGGCAGCTCGCCGCGGGCGCAATTCTGTACCTTCTGGCGAGGCGTCGCGGAGGGCAGCCCCCGACGGGCCGCGAATGGAAGGCCGCGGCTCCGATCGGGGCGCTTCTCCTGCTCGGCGGAAACGGCCTCGTGTCGTGGGCCGAAATGCGCGTCGCCTCCGGACCCGCGGCGCTCATCGTCGCGTCCGTGCCGCTCTGGATGGTCGCTCTCTCGGCAATCGGGGCGCGCAAGCGTCCGCCCCTTCCCGTGATCGCCGGGCTGGCCCTGGGCCTGGGCGGAATTGCCCTGCTCGTCCTGCCCGCCTCGGGCGACGCGCATCCGATCGATCGCCTCGGAGCGGGAGCGCTTCTTCTCGCCGCGCTCTGCTGGTCGGTGGGATCGCTCGCAAGCCGGCGCGCGCCGCTTCCAAAATCGACCCTGCTCGCCACCGCGATGGAAGCCATCGCCGGCGGGGCGGCTCTGTGGATCGCCGGCCTCGCGGCCGGAGAAGGAGCGGATCTGCATCTGTCGGCGATCACGGCCCGCTCGGCGATCTCGCTCGTCTATCTCACGCTCTTCGGGTCGGTCGTCGGATTCTCGGCCTACGTCTGGCTCCTCAAGGTCACGACCCCCGAGCGCGTCTCGACGTACGCGTTCGTCAATCCCTTCGTCGCCGTGTCCCTCGGCGTCGCGCTCGGAGGCGAGGCGCTGACCCTTCGGATGGCCTCAGCGGCCGCCCTGATCGTCGGCGCGGTCGCGCTGATCCTGCGGTTCGGGCGGCCGCGCGCCGCACAATCGACGTCGCCGACCCGCGCAGAACCGCCCGAGCCCGCCTGCGAAGCGGGCTGAGTTTTCCGATGCTGCCACGTCCGGGCGGGTGGCGCGGGACGAGGCTCCCTTTTGCCGCTCGCGACGCTGGCGTAGCAAAGTCCTCCGGCTCGCGGCGAGCGGAAAAGTGGAGGGAGTCCCGCGACAGGACCCGCCCGGGCAACGCAGATCAGATCTGCTACCCTTTCCGCGGGAGGGTGTCATGACCTGGATCAAGACCATTCCTTTCGCGGAGGCCGACGAAACACTCCGGCGCGCGTGCGAGGCGCAACGCAAGCTCTACCCGGCCGAGTACGCGGATTCCGTCCCCGCCGCCGAGATCCGGCGCGAGGACGAAATGTCGGGCGTTGTCGGGGCGCACAGCCTCATCCCCGGCGCGCTCGAGCACGCGTTCGCGACGTTCGGCGTCCTGATGTCGCCCGAGCTTCCCCTCACTCGCCGGCAGCACGAGATGATCACGACGGTCGTATCCGCCGTGAATCGATGCGTCTATTGAACAGAATCGCACGCAGAGTTTCTGCGTCGCGTCACTCTGGACGACGAACTGGTTCAGGCGCTTCGCGCCGACTATCGCAACGCGCCGATCGGAGAGGCGGACCTCGCGATGCTCGACTTCGCGGCGCAGCTGACCCGGGACGCAACGAAGATCTCGCGCCGCGACCATGATCGATTGCACGGCCTGGGCTTCGACGACACGGCGATCCTGCAGATCACGCTGATCGCGTCGTGGTTCAACTACATCAATCGCGTGGCCGACGCGCTCGGCGTCGGGAGGCCTTGATCTCGGCTCGCCCCTGTCACCGTCGCTTCCCGCGAGCCGCGCCGCCGATCGAGGCACCGGTTTTGCTAAAGACGCCCGTATGGGAAACGCACGCCCCCTCTGGCTTCTCGCCGTCGCCGCAATCTCGCTTCCCTCCCCCGCGCTCCCGGCGCAGGGCGGGTCCGAAGTTGCCTCCGACGGCTTCGCAAGCGGTTTTGCGAACGTCTCGTTGAACGCCGGACCGGAAGCGCCGCCTCCGCCGCCCGTCGATCCCAACGCGCACGGCACCGAGCCCATGCAGGGGCACGAAACGGCCGCCCCGAAGCGAAAACATTTCTTCACGGGAGCGGGAGAGATCGTGCTCCTCGAGGCGATCCCCTGGGCGTTCGACCGCTACGTCGACAACGAGGATTTTTCCCGCATTTCGACCCACACCGTGAGTGACAACTTCCACAGCGGCTTCCATTTCGATCGGGATCATTTCAACGTCAACCAGTCTTCGCACCCGTACCACGGAAGTCTTTTCTTCGAGGCCGGGAGGTCGAACGGATACGACTACTGGGAATCCGGCCTTTTCGCTCTCTCTGGCAGCCTTGTCTGGGAATGCTGCATGGAGAACGACCGCCCCTCCACGAACGACGTGGTGAACACGACGCTCGGCGGCATGACGAGGGGCGAGATCTCGCACCGAATGTCCGTGATGATCCTGGACAACACGGCGAGCGGCGCAAACCGATTCCTGCGCGAGCTTGCGGCGGCGATCGTCAACCCGGTCGGCGCCGTGTCGCGCCTCGTTCGCGGCGACATGACCCGCGATTTCCCGAATCCGGAGGAGCGCTATCCCAACAGCTTCAGCCTGTCGGCCGACATCGGGTACCGGCACATCGACGCGGGGGGCGCGAACTCCAACCAGGGAACGCTTTCCTTCTCGGCGCTGTACGGCGACCCGTTCGGCGGAGACATCCAGAAGCCGTTCGACTCCTTCTGGGTCGGGTTCGACGTGAACACCCCCGGCGGCACTTCGATCTCGCGGATCGAAGAGCGCGGCATTCTGAAGGGATGGGAGCTCACGGATCGTTCGGATTCGGCGCGGCACATCTTCGGGTTCGCGCAGGAATACGAGTATCTGAACAACGAGTCCCAGGTCGTCGGCGCGCAGATGTTTTCCGCCGGCCTGCTGTCCCGCTACAAGCTGGGCAAGCTCGCGGCCGCGACCGATTTCAGCGTGCTCGCCATTCCGCTCGCCGGAATCAAGACGACGAATTTCGAGAACCCCCGAACCGGACGCAACTACGACTACGCGCCGGGCGGCGGCGCCCGGGCCGCCGTGCGGCTCTTCGGAGGCGCGCGCGAGATCGCCGCGGTCGGCTACGGCGTCGCCTGGACGCGCACCGTGGACGGCATCTCCCGCAACAACACGCTGCAATTCTTCCGCGCGACGGCGCGAATCCCGATCATCGGACCCCTCGGCCTGGGCGGAGGCTACTGGTGGTACAGCCGGCAGACGACGTATGGCACGAGCTTCTCCGAACCGCGCAAGACGCAGTCGGAGTGGCGGGCCTTCCTCAATCTCGCCTTCGGGGGATCGCAACTGCGAAAATCCTCGAGCCAGTGAGAGGCGACTTCAGGGACCGATGGCGAGAGCTTCAGTCTTGATTGTGGGAGCCGGCCCGACGGTTACGTCGCGCTGGCAGATCGACACGCCGACCCGGAGCGATTGCGCCTCTGCTTCGACAGTCGAGTGAGACCTCCCCGGCGGGAAGGCGCCGAGGAGACCCGCTCGCCGACCCCGGTGCCCGAGGCCCTGGCGCTCCGCTCGCAACGCTTTCTCGTTGTCGGCCGCAAACTCGCGGCGGCTTGAAGGGCCTCGCCATCCGCGGTTCCCGACTCCGGCTCGGCCAGAAACGGTCGCTCAAACAATGCGGCCGGCGCCTCGAAAGGTTGATTCGCGGCACGCGCTGGCCCAACAGACGCCTCGACGGCTTAGCTCACGGTGGGGGCCCATCCCGCGAGCGAAGGCCCGCGAGCTGTCGGGTTCGAGGGCGCGACGGCGGCTGTCGAGAGCGAGGGAATCGGCTTTGTCTGAGCTGGAGTTCTTCAACTCGACCCGCATGACAGAACTCCAAGAACCCGGGCGAGAGGGAAAAAGCGATGTCGCGAGTTGCGATTCCCGAGCGAGCGAGTTGCCACCGGAGCGACCCAGTGGCCAGGCCGCGACCGAGGCCGAGCGAGTCCTTTGACCTCGCCTACAGCGTCCGGTAGTACGCGATCAGGTCGAGCGGCGGGGGGACCTGTCCCATCGAACGGAGGAACCCCGCGACCTGGCCCCGGTGGTGCGTGCCATGGTTGACGACGTGGAGCACGATCTGCCAGATCGGTGAAACCCACGGGTTCCCCTTCAAATCCTTGTACGAGAGCTTTTCTTCGACCGCGGGTGGCGTGAGCGCGGTCGCCCAGCTCTTCCACCGGGCGTACAGAGCGCCCCATTCGCGGCCGAGCCGGGGGAGATCGTAGCCTTCCGGCCGTTCCTGCGGCGTTCCCTCGATCCGCGCGAGCCAGACCCGGTCGGCGGCGAAGACGTGCGTGAGAGTGCCCAGCACGCTCTTGTCGGCGGTCCCGAAGTCCCGAGCGAGCTGTTCAGGGGAGAGCTTCGCGGCTGCCTCGAGCAGACGGTTCGTCGCCCATTCGGTGTACTCGAGCTGGATGCGGAGAGTCTCAGCGGAGATATGCATGTAGAGAGCCTACGATATTCGGAGCCGCGAGGCCTGGCTCGCCTGGCAGTGGAGCTTCGCTCGCCTGACGGTCGCGGCCAGCTCCAGCGAGAGTCGACGCCGTGCTTCTGCTCCGAAGATCACTTCGGCCCGCGCGGGTCCTCTCGTGGGACTCGCTCCACTTTTCCGCTCGCTGCGGGTTTGATGACTCTGCTACGACTTCGCGCCGCGAGCGGCAAAAGGGAGTC
>JBOGJO010000367.1:0-3654 GCA_050747885.1 Thermoanaerobaculia bacterium | reverse complement strand
GATGCGCGAGGAAACGAACACGTCGCCGCTGGAAGCCACGATGTGCCCGGCGCCCAGAGCGGTCGTCAGGCCGAACTTGGAGAGCATGACGTCTTCGTACATTTTCGTTTCACCCGGAAGCAGCGTGTCGGAAAACGACGACGGGTTCGGGTTGGCCTGGCCCGAGGCGAGGAAGAAGAACCCGAAGCTCACCGGGTTTGTCGTGGAAAGGTTTGTGACCCACACCGTGGTGTAGAACTGCGCGCCGTTGGCCCCCGCCACGCGCCCGATCGAGGTCAGGTACACGTCGCTCGAAGCAAACCCCGCGTGCGCCGGGGGCGATGCCATCAGTGACGCCGCGATCGCAAACATGACCCACGCCAAACGACGTCTCATCGAGCTCCCCCTTCTCAGGACGACAATTTTTCCGGGTTGAAACCGGGGGAAAGGATACCCCTTCGGATTCCGTGCCGTCAAGATGTCGGGAGAGTCAGGAGGCTCCGAGCCGCGTCAAATCCATTCGGGCCGGAGCGTACGAGGGGTCCACTTCGAGGGCTTCCTTGAGATACGCGATGGCGGCCGGTTTTGCGCCCAGGACCTCCGCCCGAAGCGCGAATTGATAGAGCCGCCGAACGACGTTCTGCCGCGCCGCCTCCGCGTTGACGAGCGCGTCCGCGGCCGCGCCGGCGTTTCCGCGGCCCCGTTCGGCCGTCGCGAGCATCTTCCATTGATCGGGGGAGTAAGGGTTCCATTCGAGGAAGCCTCGAAGATCCCGAGCGGCCTCTTCGAAATGCCCGGCCGCGAGCTCCGCGCGGGCCGTCTCGACCAGAATTTGCGGGTTCGTCTTCGTGGGAGAGGCGAGCCGCACTCCCCGGGATTCGGCATACGCGGACTCGGCCCGGCCGGCGGCGTTGAGAGCCCGGAGAAGATCGTAGCGAGGCCGCGGGTCCCGTGGAGCCGACGCGATCGCATCCTCGAGATCTTCGATCGCGCCCGGGAGCGCGTTGTCCACCCGCCAGCGCCCGCGGATCCGGCGCGCGTCGAATGAGTCGGGAAACCGAGCGACCACGTCGTCGAGCATTCGGCCGACGGTCTCCGCCGACTGGCCCCGGCGCCGCGCGATCTCGGCCGCGGCGAGGGCGGAGCCCGGGCCCGGCGGGGCCGCGCGAACCAGGGCGTCCGCCGTTAAAAGATCGTTGCGGGTCTCGGCAAACGAGAGAGCGAGATCGCCGATCGCCTCTCGGGACGGAGCGGCAGCTCCGGACATCACGGCCTTCGACGTCGCGCCGATCACCGCCCAGTTTCGCCCGAGCACGTCCCCGGTGTCGTACATTTCGAAGAACGATCGGAGCTCGACCTCCATGTCGTCGTCAGAATTCGGTCTCGTCGCCAGGCGCGCGAGAGCGTCCGCGTCGATCGGTGCGATCCGCAGGAGGCTCCGAAGGTCCGCCGTCGAGAAGGTTCCGACTCTCTGCAGGTCGGCCTGGACCGCGGGCGGGAAGCTCTCCCAGAGGGGAAAGCTGCCGCGCGAGAGAGGCTGTTCCGAGGCAAGCAATAGAAGGTCGGGGCCGCCCCACGTTTCGGCGAACCCGTACACCTGCGGGAACTCCGACCGGAGTGCGGCCAGGATCGCCTCGAGAGACGACGGCCGGATCCCGTAGAGCTGGACCCACTGGAAGAGACGTCCGCCGGGGGCGAGCCTTCTCTTGACGAGGTGGAAGAACTCCCTCGTGAAGAGGTTCGCGGCCGAGCTCATCCAGGGATTGGATGGCTCCGAGACGATGACGTCGTAGAGAGGACCTTTCCGCGCGAGCTCGATTCGCCCGTCGTTGAGGATGAGATGGGTGAACGGCTGCTCGAGAGGCCGGTTGTTGACACGATCGAAAAGATGCGACGCTGCGACGACCGACGGTTCGAGCTCGACGACGTCGAGACGATCCGGGTGGTGCAGGGCGATCGAGCCGGCCGTCACTCCCGAGGCGAGGCCGATGACCATGACGCTCCTCGCCGGCGGCCCGAAGACCATCGGAATCTCGCCCGCAAAAACCTGCGTTGACATGTCGGATCCCGTGCCCGCGTCGGCTTTGCCGTTCACCTTCAGATACGTCTCTCCCCAATGGCGCTGGACGGACACCGTGGCATTGACGCCGTCGCGGTAGAACAACATGTGCTCGTCGTCGTACCCGCCCCGCATCGGGAGCGTTTCGACGGGCAGCGGCAAGCGCTCGACGGGAAAGCGAAAGACGCCCTCGACGAGCCTTTCGGGTCTCCACGGCGCCGGCAGGAGCACCGCCGCCGAGACGGCGAGGATCGAGAGCGCCGCCGCGAGCCTCATGCTCCGCTCGCCGCCCGCGGCCTCGCGCCAGAAGAGGAAGGCTCCCGAAAGGAGAGCCGCGACGCACGCGAGCTCGATGGTCCCGCGCAGGCCCAGCCGCGGGATGAGAAGGAATCCTCCGGCAAACGATCCGATCGCTCCGCCGAGGGTGTTGACGAAGTAGACCTTGCCCACGGCCTCTCCGGATTCGCGTTGCGTTCCCGCGGCGAGCTTCGCGGCTACCGGGAAGAGCGCGCCGAGGACGAGTGTCGGCGGCAGCAGCGCGAGCGCCGAGACGGCGGCGGCCGTGAGCGTGAAACCCGCCGGCGACAGCCCGATTGTCACGATCAATCGGACGAAGATCCCGGGCAGCCACTGGAACAACGCCGTCGTTATGAGCGAGAGAATCGCGAACGCGGCGATTCCCGCGGCCAACAACCGCCGGGGCCGGCGGATCGCCGGCAGCCACGGCCGAACGAGGAGGCTTCCCGCCCCGATGCCGGCGAGAAAAGCGGCGAGGATGCAGGAGAAGGAGTACACGGACGCCCCGACGACCATCGAGAGCGCCCGCTCCCAGCAGACTTCGAGAGCGAGTGAGGAGAACCCGACGACCCCGTAGATCGCGATGGCAAAGCGTTCCTCCAGATCCGGGAACGGAGCCGACGCCTCGGGCTGCCCGGAGGAGGCGTCCGCTCCGGATTCCGCGCGAGTCTTCGGAGCGAGGACGAGAAGGACGAAAATCGCGAGACCTCCTTCGAGGAGAGCGGCGGCAAGGTTCGTTTCTTTCACGCCGAGATTCGAAAAGAGGAGGAACGCCGTGCCGAACGCGCCCGCTGTCGCGCCGAGGGTATTCATCCCGTAGAGAAGCGCGGTCTTGTCCCCGGAGACGGGGCTTCGCGCGAGCGCGGCGACGGCAACCGGGAGGGTTGCGCCCATGGCGCAGGTTGCCGGAAGCAGAGCGGCGAGCACGAGAGCGAATCGAAACGCCGTCGCTGGCCAGAACGCAAGCGAGCCGGGAACGAGCCCGGGGAGGAGCGCGACGATCGAAGGAACGAGAGCCCCCCAACCGGCGGCGGCGAGCTCGAGCCAGCCGTACGTGGACAGGCGAGCGCGGCCGGAGCGGGCCAGCCGGGCGCCGAGAATTCCTCCGAGCGCCAGGCCGAGCATGAACGCCGCAACCGCCGAGCCGATGGCGAGCGTCGTCGAGCCGAAGAGAAGCCGGAGCTGCCGGACCCAGACGATCTCGAAAACCAGCGACGTGAAGCCTGAGATGGCGAGACAAACGGCGAGCGATCCCCGTCCCGATCCGCGTGAGTCGATCGTCATCCTGGCCCGATCGTATCAGCGGCTCAAAAACGAAG
>JBOGJO010000366.1:0-5279 GCA_050747885.1 Thermoanaerobaculia bacterium | reverse complement strand
CCCCAGAACCTCGACGCCGAGCGGGCCGTGCTCGGCGCGATCCTGATCGACAACCTCACGCTTTCGGTCGTCTCTCCGATCCTCAAGGAAACCGATTTCTTCCTCGAGACGCACCGGCGGATCTACCGCGCGCTTCTGGAGCTGTCCGCGCGATCCTCCGCGATCGATCTCGTCACGGTCCGCGAGGAGCTCGACAAGTCGGGGGCGATGGAAAGGGCCGGCGGCCCGGCGTACCTGGCATCGCTGATCGACGGAATTCCCGACGTGTTCAACGCCGAGCACTACGCCCGGATCGTGAAAGAGAAATCCACGCTGCGGCGCCTGATCACGCTCGGGCACCGGCTGACTCGGGAGGGCTCGACCCCGGACCGGACGCCGGAAGACGTTCTGGGATCGGCGACGACGGAAGTCTTCGAGATCGCCCAGGATTCCGCGCGCGGAGGTTTCATCTCTCTCGCCGAGATCTCCGAGCACAACCTCCTGACCCTCGAGGAAGCGCGGGGACGGCAGGGGGTCCTGACCGGCCTTCCGACCGGATTTCGCGAGCTCGACCGGCTCACTTCCGGGCTTCAGAAATCCGAGTTGATCATTCTTGCGGCCCGGCCCTCGGTCGGAAAGACCTCGCTGGCGCTCAACGTCGCGCAGCACGTCGCGATCCGCGAGGCCCGGTCGGTCGGGTTCTTCTCCCTCGAAATGTCGAAAGAGGCGCTCGGCCTGCGCGTCCTCTGCTCGGAGGCCGAGGTCAACGCGAAACGCGTTCGCGACGGGTTTGGATCGGATGACGATTTTCGCCGGCTCGTCCTGGCGCAGACCCGAATCGCCGGAGCGCGCTTCTTCATCGACGACACGTCCGCGTTGAGCGTCTCCGAAATGCGCGCCAAGTGCCAGCGACTGAGACGCGAGCACGGGCTCGACCTCGTGATCGTCGACTACCTCCAGTTGATGGCGGGAACGGGCCGGCCGGAGAACCGCACTCAGGAAGTCTCGCAGATCTCCCGCGGCCTGAAGCTTCTTGCCAAAGACCTTCAGACGCCGGTCATCGCCCTGTCGCAGCTGTCAAGACAGTCGGAGCGGCGCGCCGGAGATCAGAGAAAGCCCCAGCTGGCGGATTTGCGCGATTCCGGATCGATCGAGCAGGACGCCGACGTCGTGATTTTTCTCTACCGGGAAGAGATGTACGACCGCGACACCGAGCGCAAGAACCTCGCCGACGTGATCATCGCGAAGCAGCGAAACGGCCCGACGGATGAATTCGAGCTCGTCTTCCTGCACGACCAGACGACTTTCCGGACATACGAAAAATTCGCGGAACCGGGGTTTTGAGGCCCACATTCGCCTCGGTCGACCTTTCGTCGATCGCGCACAACTTCCATCTCTTGCAGCGCCTCAGCGGAAGGCGCGTGCTGGCCGTCGTGAAGGCCGACGCTTACGGACACGGGGCTGCCCGGGTGGCGCGCGCGCTGGAGGCCGCCGGCGCCGACTTCTTCTGCGTGGCGATCGCGGAGGAGGGGGTCGCGCTGCGCCGGGCCGGGATCCGGTCGCCGATCCTTCTCCTGAACTCGTGTGGAGGGGGAGAGGCTCCCCTGTACCGCGCGCTCGCGCTGACGCCGACGTTGTTTTCCGTCGATCAGGCGCGGGACTTCGCGGCGGCGACCGCCGCGTTCTCGCGCCCGCTTGCGGTGCACGTGAAACTGGACACCGGGCTGACTCGCCTCGGCGTGATGCCGGAAGAGATCCCCGCGCTCGCCGAAGTTCTCCGGAGGGCCCCCGGTCTTCGCGTGGAGGCGGCTTTCACGCATTTCTCGCACGGGGACGAGCCCGAGAGCCCCGAGCTTGCGTCGCAGGAGGAGCGTTCGAAGAGCGCGTTCGCGGCGTTGAGGGCGGCGGGATTGCAGCCGGACTGGACGCATCTGGCGAACTCCGGCGCCGCGATGGCCGGTAAGGGCGCGTGGACCGACGCGGTTCGGCCCGGGCTCTCGCTGTACGGGGTGTCTCCGGCGGCGGGACTGGGAAGCGAGCTTCGCCCGGCGCTGTCCTGGGAAACCGAGGTCGTGGCCGTCAAGCGCGTCGCTTCGGGCACGCCGGTCGGCTACGGAGGCGCCTTCGTGACGACCCGGGAGTCGATCCTCGCCGTGCTGGCGATCGGTTATGATGACGGCTACCGGCGCTCATTCGGCGGCAAAGTTCCGGTCCTTTTCGCGGGCGGCGCCGCCCGGACGGTGGGAGTCATCAGCATGGATCTGACGGTGTGCGACACGACCGACCTCGAGGTGCGGAGGGGAGACCGGACGGTTCTTCTGGGCGCGACCCCCGCCGGGGCCGTCTCCGCGCATGACCTCGCGCGCGCGGCGGAAACGATTCCCTATGAAATCCTCTGCGGGATCGGCGCCCGCGTTCCTCGTCGGTACTCGTGAAGTTTTTCGAAGTCATCGGCGCGGCCCTCCTGAGGGTGTTCGAGGAGATCGGAAGGTTCTTCACGCTCCTCGGCAGGACGGCGACTTGGCTCGTGCGGCCGCCCTACGACTTCCCCGAGCTTTTCAAGCAGATGGTCCGGGTCGGGGTCGACTCGATCCCTGTCGTGTTCCTGACGGGGCTGTTCACCGGGATGGTGATCTCTCTCCAGACGTACAAGGGCTTCGCTCGCTTCCATGCCGAGAGTTACGTTGGCTCGGTGGTCGCGCTCTCGGTGACGCGCGAGCTCGCCCCGGTGCTTGCCGCGCTGATGGTGACCGGCCGCGTCGGGAGCGCCATGGCGGCGGAGCTGGGAACCATGCGCGTCACCGAGCAGATCGACGCTCTGGTGGCGCTGGCGACCGAGCCGATTCACTACCTGATCGTTCCCCGCGTGGCAGCCGCGACCGTGATGCTTCCGCTTCTGGTGCTGATGGCCGACGCGGTCGGGATCGGCGGGGGATACCTCGTCGCGGTGAACCTCCTCGGCGCCAACCCCGTGAGTTACATGCACAACTCCTTTCAGTTTCTCGAGATGAAGGACCTCTTCTCCGGAATCATCAAGGCCGCCGTGTTCGGGCTTCTGTTCTCGACGATCGGATGCCAGAAGGGCTTTTACACCGAAGGGGGAGCGGAAGGGGTCGGCATTTCCACGACTCGCGCCGTGGTCGCCGGGAGCCTTGCGATCCTGCTCGCCGACTTCTTCCTGACGAAGCTCCTTTTCTAGATGAGCAGCGTGACGTCCGACACCGCGCCTCTCGCCTCTCGGAAGTCGGAGCCCAAGATCCGTCTCGTCGATCTCTCGAAATCGTTCGGCGGGCGGCCGGTTCTCGACCACCTGAACCTCGAGATTGCGGACGGCGAATCCGTCGTTCTCGTCGGCCCCTCCGGGACGGGAAAGAGCGTTCTGCTCAAGCACATCATCGGGCTTCTTCGGCCCGATTCGGGACAGGTCATCATCGACGGGACGGACCTCTGGTCGCTTTCCGACAAGGACCTGAACGGTTTCCGGCGGCGGTTCGGGATGTCTTTTCAGGAGGGCGCCCTGTTCGATTCCATGACGGTCTTCGACAACATCGCCTTTCCGCTGCGCCGGCAGGGGAAGAAGAAGCCCGACGAGATCCGCCGCCGCGTCGAGGAGTGTCTGGACCTCGTCCACCTGGCGGACATCGAGCACAGGAAGCCGGCGGAGTTGTCGGGCGGCATGCGCCGCCGGGTCGGATTCGCTCGCGCGATCGCGCTCGAGCCGGAGATTCTGCTGTTCGATGAGCCGACAACCGGTCTCGATCCGATCATGACCGACGTGATCGACAGCACGATCGTCGAGATGCGGGAGAGGCTGCAGTGCACGAGCGTGACGATCACGCATAGCATGGAGAGCGCCGGTAAGATCGGCGACCGAATTGCGCTGATTTTCGAAGGAAAGATCGTCGAGCAGAAGCCGCCAAAGGAGTTTCTGAGCTCATCGAACCCTCTCGTTCGCCAGTTCGTGGAAGGAAGGGCGGAGGGGCCGATGACGAAGGACGACTGGGGACGCCGGAGGCAGGCCTCGGGAGGGCACAGATGAACTCGGCTGCGAAAGTGGGAGTCTTTTTCCTCGGGGTGATGGTCCTCGCGGGGATTCTGATCTTCAAGATCGAAGACCTTCACCTCGGGCGAAAAGGCGGCAAGACGATTTCGATCGTCTTCAACGACGTGTCGGGGCTCGACGACAAGGCGGTCGTGCGGGTCGCCGGCGTGCGGGTCGGCAAAGTCACGAAGATCCGGCAGATCGAGGGGCGGGCTTACGTGACCGTGGAGATCGAAGACCCGAACGTGGAGCTGCGGCAGGGGGCTTCCGCCGCGATCGCGAACCTCGGGCTCCTCGGCGAGAAATACCTCGAGCTGATCCCGGGCCCGATCGGCGCGGCCCCCCTTCCCGAGGACTCGATCCTGACGGGAAACCAGGCCGTGTCGTTCGACCAGGTCACCAGGCTCGCGCGTGACATCGAAGCCGACGTCAAGGACATCACCGCCAGCCTTCGGGGGGCGCTGGGAGGCCCTCAGGGCGAGCAAACCATGAAGGCGATCGTCGAGAACGTCGAGCGGATCACCGAAGAGCTGAAAGTCATCGTCGCCACAAACCACGAGAACATCGATTCGACGGTGGGCAACCTTCGGGAATTCTCCGCCTCGATCGTCCGGCTGGCCGACCGCATCGACGCGCTCGTGGCCGCGAATTCCGGGAACACGACCGCCTCGCTCACGAACATTCGAGAGATTTCCGAGAAGCTCCAGAAGACCGCCGACAACCTCAACTCGATCACGGGCAAGATCGACACGGGGAAGGGAACCGTCGGCCAGCTGATCAACAGCGATGAAACGTCGAGGAACCTCAACGACGCGCTCGTCTCCGTGAAGGAGGGCGTCGGAGCGCTCAACAAGACCTTCGGCAAGGTCGGAAAGATCAAGATCGACCTCGGCCTGCGGGAAGAGTATCTGAGCTCGCCCTCGAAATCGAAGGCCTATCTGACGGCCGACATCATCCCGAACGACGAGCACTTCTACCGCTTCGAGCTTGCGACGGAACCGTTCGGGCGCCGGAGTCTCACGACGACGAACTCCACGACGACGTACCCCGACGGCCACCAGGAGACGACGACCTTGCAGACCGAAAAATTCGACGATGCGAATGCAATCTCGGCGCTGTTCGGGTTCAACTTCGGGAACCTGACGCTCCGGGCCGGGCTCGAGGAGTCGAGGGGAGGCGGCGGCGTCGATTATTCGCTCCTCAACAAAAAGCTTCGGTTTTCCTTCGATGCCTGGGACTTCGCGAGGCAGGACTACAA
>JBOGJO010000365.1:0-31952 GCA_050747885.1 Thermoanaerobaculia bacterium | reverse complement strand
GCCCAGGACGATCTCGCCTCCCGCATCGTGGCAACCGTCGCGGACAGCTACGGCGTGCTCGTGCATTCGATGGCGTCCGAGATGAGCCGGAAGGACGATGCCAGTCTCACGCCGAGCGAATGGATGTTCCAGTACTTTGAATACCGACAGCAGCTCACACCGCAGAAACATGCGGAAATCAAGAGCCGGCTCGAGCGTGCCGCGGAACGGGATACCCGTCAGTCCGACCTCTGGGCCTGCCTCGCGCAGGTCTACACGGACGAACATGCCTTCGGCTTCAAAGTGGATGCCACCTCCCTCGACCGGGCCCTGGCGGCGGCCCGCCGCGCCGTCGAGCTCGATCGGGCGAACCAGTTCGCCCTCCTGTCGCTCGCGCAGGCTTATTTCTTCCGGCAGGACCTCGCGGCGTTCCGTCCGGCGGCCGAGCAGGCGATGGCGCTCAATCCGCTCAACACCGACGCGGTCGGGATCCTCGGCCTGCAGGTCGTTCACACAGGCGAGTTCCAGCGCGGCGCCGCGATCATGCGCCGTGCGATGGAGCTCAATCCCAACCACGCGGGCTGGATGCATTTCGGGCCGATCTGGGAGCACTTCGAGCGCGGCGAGTACGAGCGCGCGCTCGATCACGCGATGCAAGTGAACATGCCCAGCATGTTCTGGCAGCCGCTCGTCATCGCGGCGATCTTCGGGCAGCTCGGCCGCCGGGCCGAAGCGGCCGCCGCCGTGAAGGACCTCCTGGCGCTCGACCCCGGCTTTGCGTCGCACGCGCGAAGGGAAATCGGCGTCTGGCACTTTGCCAGCGGGCTTCTCGACCGGATCGTAGAAGGCGTGAGCAAGGCGGGTCTCGAGATTGCCACCGAACGGGAAACCGGTTCCGCTTCCGGCGCTGTCCGCGCCGACGAAGGATTCTGGGTGGCCGTACTCCCATTCAAGTACAGCGGCGGCAGCGCCGACCTCACGGCCCTGGCCGAAGGAATGACCGAGGACATCGTGACCGGCCTGTCGCGCTTCTCTTACCTGAAAGTCATCGCGCGCAGTTCGACCGAGCGCTATGCCCACGAGGCGGTCGACGTGCGTTCCGCCGGCAAGGAACTGGGCGCGCGCTACGCGATGGAAGGAACCCTGCGCCTCGCGGGAACGAAGCTGCGCCTTGCCGCGCAACTCGTCGACACGACGACAGGCGCCCATCTTTGGGCGGAGACCTACAATCGGCCTTTCAATTCGGAAGCGATCTTCGAGCTGCAGGACGAGCTGGTTCCGCGAATCGTTTCGACGGTCGCCGATTCCCACGGTGTTCTGCTGCACAGCATGGGTGAAACGCTGCGCAGCAGGGGCCCGGACGAGCTCTCCCCGTACGAGGCGGTGTTGCGCAGCTTCGGCTATTTCGAGCGGGTCAACGCCGAAGAGCTTGCTGCGGCGCGATCGGCCCTGGAGCGGGCGGTGCGTAAAGCTCCGGAGTATGCGGATGCCTGGGCGATGCTGGCACTGCTGTGCGCGCAGGAGTACGGGCAGGGA
The DNA here is from genome assembly GCA_050747885.1 of Thermoanaerobaculia bacterium. Lineage (GTDB taxonomy): Bacteria > Acidobacteriota > Thermoanaerobaculia > UBA5066 > DATFVB01 > CAWEYG01. The sequence continues at coordinate 30,437 of JBOGJO010000365.1, read as the reverse complement.
TACAGCCGGGCGGATTCCCTGGCCGACGGGTCGATCGCGGCGCGCCGCGCGGTGGAAGCCGGGCCGTCCAATCATCTGGCGCACTCCAGCCTGGCCCAGGTGCTCTTTCTTCAAAAGGAGTTCCAGGCCTCTCGCAACGCTGCGGGGCGGGCCGTCGAGCTCAACCCGATGGACGGCGCCACGGTGGCGTTGATGGGGATTCTGCTGGCGTACTCGGGCGAGTGGGAGCGCGGCTGCGCGGTGGCGGAGGGAGCCATGCGGCTCAACCCGCACTTCCCCGGCTGGTACCGGCTGGCGTCGATCGTCAACTCCTACCGGACGGGCGACTACCGTGGCGCGGTCGAAGCCGCCCTTCGGATCCAGATGCCCGGCTACTTCTGGACTCCGGTCTTTTGCGCGGCGGCGTACGGCCAGCTCGGCGAACGCGAGCCCGCGCGAAAGGCTCTCGAGGAGTTGCTCGCCATCCGGCCCGCGTTCGGCGCGACCGTGCGGGAAGAGCTCGGCCGGTGGCACGAGCCGGAGCTCGTCGAACACTTTATCGACGGGCTGCGCAAGGCGGGACTCTCGATTCCCGCGGCCTCTGGATCGTCCGATTTGCCGAGCCGTGGCGATACGACACCGCCGAAGGCGGGTCGGGCGCAGCCGGGCATCGACTCCGGACAGATCCGCGCCGATGAAGGCTTCTGGGTCGCGGTTCTGCCGTTCAAGCACGGTGGCGGCAGCGCAGAAGTCTCGGCCCTTGCCGAGGGAATCACCGAAGAGATCGTGACCGGCCTCTCGCGCTTTTCCTACCTCAAAGTGGTCGCGCGCAGCTCGACCGCGCGTGATCCGACTGATGCCGTGGATGTGCGCTCCGCGGGCAAGGAGCTGGGGGCCCGCTACGTGATGGAAGGCAGCCTGAGACAAGCCGGGTCAAAACTCCGTCTGGCGGTCCAGCTCGTCGACACGACGACCGGCGCTCATCTCTGGGCCGAGAATTACGAACGCACCTTCGCTCCTGACGCGGTGTTCGACTTGCAGGACGAGCTCGTCCCCCGGATCGTCGCGACCGTCGCCGACATCAACGGCGTCCTGGCCCGAAGCATGGCGGAGGCGGTGCGCAGCCGCGCTCCCGAGGAGCTGAGCCCGTACGAGGCCGTCCTTCGCAGCTTCGGCTACTTTTCGCGGGTGACGGCCGAGGAGCTCGCCGCGGCCCAGGCCAGCCTGGAGTTGGCGGTGCGAAAATCGCCGGGATACGCGGACGCCTGGGCCATGCTCGCGCTCCTGTGCGTCCAGGATTACGGGCAGGGGTTCGACCTGAAACCCGATGCGCTGACCACCGGCCTGGCGGCCGCACAGAAGGCCGTGGAGTGCGCTCCGTCGAATTCTCTGGCGCATTTCAGCCTGGCCCAGGCGTTTTTTTTCCAGAAGCAGGCCGAGAGCTTTCGAAATTCGGCCGAGCGGGCCGTCGCGCTCAACCCGATGGACGGAAACGCGATCGCCCTGCTCGGCGAGCTGTTCGGCGACATTGGCGACCGCGATCGCGGTCTCGAGCTGTCGGCGCGAGCCAAGCAGCTCAACCCGAATCATCCCGGCTGGTACTGGTATGCCGACTACTTTGATGCGTATCGGCGGAGCCAATACCGTGATGCTCTCGGGTTTGTCCTCAAGGCCAACCTCCCCGGTCACTGGGGGTTCCAGGCGGCAATCGCAGCCGCCTGCGGCAAGCTCGGTGAGCAGGAACCCGCCGCCCGGGCTCTCAAAGAGCTGCACAAGATCCGGCCGGACTTCGCGGTCCGCGCGCGGGCAGACATGGAAAAGTGGTTCGACCCCGAATACATCGAGTCCATGATCGACGGCTGGCGAAAGGCCGGGCTCGACATCGAACGTTCTCACCCGGCCCCCGTCGCGATCGCCGTGCTGCCGTTCTCGGACATGAGCCCCGCGAAGGATCAGGAGTACCTGTGCGAGGGGATGGCGGAAGAGATCATGAACGCGCTCGTCCGTGTCCCGGGGATCCGCGTGGCTTCGCGGACCTCTGCGTTTCGGGCTCGCCACGAAGGCAAGAGCCTGCCGGAGATCGCCCGCTTGCTGTCCGTGAATCAGATCCTCGAGGGAAGCGTGAGATCGTCCGGGTCTCGGCTGCGAGTCACCGCACAACTGACCGACGTCGCGACCGGTTTCCAGTTGTGGTCCGAGCGGTTCGATCGCGACGCCTCGGACATCTTCGCCATGCAGGACGAAATCGCCGCGGGCGTCGTCGCCGCCGTCCAAGCGCGGCTGGCTCCGGGAACGCACGTCGTTCCCACCCGGCCGCAGCCCGCGAACCTCGAGGCCTATCGCTGTTATCTCAGGGGCCGGCACTTTCGGGGAAAGGAGCACCTCGATCGAGCCCTCGAGGCCTTCGAGGAGGCCGTCCGGCTCGATCCGGGCTACGCAGCCTCGTGGACGAGTCTCGCGGAAGCCACCGTGCTCGCGTCCGTCTTCGGCTTGATCCCCGCGCGCCGAGCGTGCGAAACGGCGAGAACGGCGGTCGCGACCGCGAATCGGCTGCAGGGAGAGTCGGCCGACGGCCTCCACGTCGAGGGCTTCGTGGCCTGGATCGAAAGACGGTGGGTGGAGATGGAGACCGCCTGGCGTCGGGCCATCGAGCTCCAGCCCGGCCACGTCCTGGCCCTGGCCTCGCTGGGGATCGTCCTGTGTACGCGCCAGAGGCTCGACGAAGCGCTACCGATCCTCGAGCGGGCACGGCAGGCCGACCCCCTCTCGTCCCTTCCCTACGCCTTGACGGGAGGGGGTCTGCTGGGCTGCGGAAGGCCGCGGGAGGCCCTCCGCTACCTCGAGGACGCGCTCTCGTTCGCGAAAGACGACGCGACGGCGCTCGACAACGCGGGGATCGCGAAAGTCGCGCTGGGACGCATCGAAGAGGGCATTGCGACACTCGAGCACGGGGCCGAGGTCACCCATCGGGGGGCACACTTCCTCGGTACGCTGGGGTGGGCTCTCGCGGTCGCCGGCCGGAAAGACGAAGCCCGCGCGATCCTCGAAGAATTACGGGCGCGCCCGAAATCCTCGCCCACCGTCGCGTCCGAGGCCTGGCTGCTGGGCGCGCTCGGGGAAGTCGATGCGGCATTCGAGGTCGTCGCGCGAGCCGAGGACGAGCACGTGGCCTACGTCTACTTCACCGGGCTTCCCGGCTTCGATCCGATCCGCGGCGATCCGCGCTTCGCCGCGTTGGAGAAACGGCTCGGGCTGCCGCCGTCTCGAGCCGGACTCTCGTCATGAGCCTCTCTGCCGGCACGCGTCTCGGAGCGTACGAGATCCTTTCGCCGCTCGGCGCGGGAGGGATGGGCGAGGTATATCGCGCAAAGGATTCGAAGCTCGGGCGCGACGTCGCGATCAAGGTGCTGCCGGAGGCTCTCTCGGCTGATCCGGAACGGCTCGGACGATTCGAGAGGGAAGCGCGGGTGCTCGCGTCGCTCAATCATCCGAACATCGCGGCGATCTACGGTGTCGAAGATTCGACTCCGATCAAGGCTCTCGTTCTCGAGCTCGTCGAAGGGCCGACGCTGCAGGACCGGATCGAATCGGGAGCGATCCCCATCGGGGAATCGATCGATATCGCGCGGCAGATCGCCGAGGCGCTCGAGGCCGCGCACGAGAAAGGGATCGTCCACCGCGATCTGAAGCCCGCCAACGTCAAGGTCAACCGCGAGGACCAGGTGAAGGTCCTCGACTTCGGGCTCGCGAAGGCGCTCGACCCGGCGGTTTCGGGGGTCACCTCTTCGCCCAATCTCACGCAGTCGCCGACTCTGTCGATCGGGACGCAAGCCGGGATGATCCTCGGCACGGCGGCCTACATGTCTCCGGAGCAGGCGCGCGGAAAACCCGCGGACAAGCGCGCGGACATCTGGGCGTTTGGAGCGCTCTTCTGCGAAATGCTCACCGGGAAACGGCTGTTTGCGGGCGAAACGGTCTCCGACACGCTCGCCGCGGTTCTGACGAGGGAGATCGACTGGACCACGCTGCCTCCGACCGTTCCCGCCGGGGTCCGAAACTTGTTGCGGCGCTGTCTCGATCGGGATCCTCGCCGCCGCCTGCGCGACATCGGCGAGGCGAGAATCGCACTCGAAAATCCGACGCATGACGAGGCGGCACGAGACCCGGAACTCGAGACGCGGGGACCGCTTTCCCGCCGCCTGCCCTGGGCCATCGCCGCCGGAGCGGTCGTCCTCGCGATCGGGTTGGTGACGCGGCGCGCCGGCCCCGGCTCCGTCCCCGAAGCCGCGACCCACCTCAACATCGAATATCCGGCGGGTGTCGAGCCGATCTCCGGACTTCAAGGAGGGGTTGCGATTTCGCCCGACGGCCGAACGGTCTCGTTGATCGGCGTCCGAAACGGCGTGCGGCGAATGTACCTTCGCCGGCTCGACAGCTCGGAAGCGGTCGAAGTCACCGATACGTCCGGAATCAACAACGCCGCCTTCTCCCCCGACGGCGGGAGCGTGGCGTTTATTCCGGCGAGCTCGGTGCTGACGCGCCTTTCCCTCGTCGATCAGGGCCGAAAAGCCCTCGCGGCGGGCGCCGATTTCTTCAACAACCCGACCTGGTCGTCGGCGGGAATCGTCTACACGCGCAAGGGCGCGTTGTGGGTCGTGTCCGCCGACGGCGGAGCCGCCCGGCAACTGACGACGCTCGACGCCTCGCGACGCGAAGTCCTTCACGCCGATCCCATCGTCCTCCCCGGCGGGAAGACGGTGCTGTTCTCCAGCCTGACGACCGACGCGGGCACGGAGCGGATCGAATCGGTCGGCCTGGACGGCGGGAAGAGGAAGGTCGTCCTCGAGAATGCAATCTCGCCGATCTGGTCGCCGACGGGGCATCTCCTTTTTGGCCGGAACGGAGCGATCTGGGCGGCGGCCTTCGACCCGCGAACTGTGGCCGGCGGCGAGACCGCGGTCCCGGTCATCGCGGCCGGCGTGGTCTCGACCGTTCGCTCGGGCAGCCTCGGTTACGGGCTCTCCGCCGACGGGACGCTGGTGTACGTGCCCGCGGACTTCGATACGAAACGAGCCGTGTCCGTCGGCCGCGACGGATCGGAAATCGCTTTGTCGCTGCCTCCGGGTCGGTATGGGAATCCGCGCGTCTCCCCGGATGGGCGCCGGCTGCTGGTCGAGCGTGAAGGGAAGGTGATCGAGACGCTCGACTTCGCGCGAGGAACACGCGCGGTGATCGCGGCGACTGCCCTCGGGACGAGTTTCCCGTCGTGGACGTCGGACAGCGAAGGCGTCGTCTTTCGCCGGTTCAATCTGCCTTTCTGGGCAGCGGCTGACGGGAGTGGAAGGGCGGCCTTCGTCCCGTCCGGAGTCATCAACGACTTTCCGTCCTCGCCGGGCCCCGATCCCGATTCGATCGTCATCGGGCGAATCCAGGCGGAGAGCTCGGGAGACATCTTCCTTCTCTCGATCACCGGGAAGTTTCCTCCAAAGCCCCTGCTCGCGACTCCGGCTTACGAAGGGAGCGCGCAGCTTTCGCCGGACGGGCACTGGCTCCTGTACCAGTCCAACGCTTCCGGGCAGCCGGAAGTCTACGTCCGCCGCTTTCCCGCGCTCGATCGCGAGTGGCAGGTTTCCGAAGGCGGCGGTGTGCAGACGCTCTGGAGCCGCTCGAACCGGGAAATCTACTACCGCAACGGCCGCAGCCTGATGGCCGTCGCGTTCGACCCCTCCCGGGCAGAGCCCGAGTTTGGAAAGCCGGTACCGCTGTTCACCGACGAGTACGACTTCGGCCAGGGCATCTCGATTCCCAACTACGATGTGACGAACGACGGCCGTTTTATCATGCTGCGCCGCGGACCCCACGGCGGCGACCTTCGCGTCGTTCTCCACTGGACCGAAGAGCTGAAACAGATCCTCGCGAGGGGCGGAATCCGGTGAGCCTGTCCGCGGGAACTCGTCTCGGGCCGTACGAGGTCCTCTCGCCGCTCGGCGCGGGCGGAATGGGAGAAGTCTATCGAGCGCGGGATCCGAGGCGGGACAGAGACGTTGCGATCAAAGTCTTGCCGGAATCCCTGGCCGGTGATCGGGAGGCGCTCTCGCGTTTCGAGCGCGAGGCAAAGGCCGTCGCGGCGCTGAATCATCCGAACATCCTGTCGCTCCACGACTTCGGAAAAGAGGGCGCTGTCGTTTACGCGGTGACCGAGCTCCTCGAGGGAGAAACCCTTCGTGACCGGCTGGACGGCGGCGCGATTCCCCGGCGGCGCGCGGTCGACCTGGCGGTTCAGATCTCGAAAGGGCTCGCGGCGGCGCATGAAAAGGGTGTCGTTCACCGCGACCTCAAACCCGAGAACCTCTTTTTGACGAAAGACGGCCGCGCAAAGATCCTGGACTTCGGTCTCGCGAAAGTGGTCGCCCGCGAAACCGCGCAGACGAGCGCTCCGACGACGCCCGCCGGGACCGAGCCGGGGACCGTCATGGGGACCGTCGGCTACATGTCGCCCGAGCAGGTCCTGGGCCGGAACGTCGATGAGCGGACGGACATCTTTTCTTTCGGTGTGGTGCTGTTCGAGATGCTGACCGGATCACGCGCGTTCAAGGGGAGCTCCGCAGTCGAGACGATGAACGCGATTTTGAAGGAAGAGCCGCCGGAGCCCGGGCAGACCGGAAAGCAGATCTCTCCGGCTCTCGACCGGATCGTCCGACACTGTCTCGAGAAATCTCCCGAATCGCGCTTTCATTCCGCCGGCGACCTCGCGTTCGCGCTGGAATCGGCCGGTGAGACGACGTCTTCCTCCTCGAGCGCTGCGACGGGAATCCCGATCCCGGGTCGGCGGCGCCTTTTGCCCCTCGGACCCGCGCTCGTCGGCGGCGTGCTGGTCGCGGTCGTCGCATTTCTGGCGGGGCTCAAATTGTGGCTTCGCCCGGAAGGGACCTGGACCGGAACCCTCCTCGGCGGCCCCGAGATCGCGATGGCGCCGCGGATTTCCCCGGACGGCCACACTCTGGCTTTTCAGGCGATGGTGAACGACATCACCCAGGTTGCCGTAATGAAGCCGGGGAGCGGAAACTGGCAGGTCCTCACGCACCGGCTGGGAGCCGGTTATGCAGGTTCGATCGCCTGGTCCGCGGATGGGAATCGGATTTTCTTCGACCGGACCGCCGATGTTCCGATGGGTGTCTACAGCGTGCCGGTGCTCGGCGGCGACGAACAGATGGTGCTGGAGGACGCCGCGTCGCCGGTTCCCCTTCCGGACGGCACGCTACTCGTCGTGAAGCTCAACGCGCAGCGCGCGCTTCAGCTCTATCGATTCTGGCCCGACTCGGGGCGTTTGCGGGAACTGCCTCTGACGTTCGACAACACCTACTGGTTCCAGCTCGGCGTGTTCCCGGACGGCCGGGAGGCGGTTGCCTTCGGCCGATCGACGGAGCGTGGAGCCGGGAACCAGTCGCCGCACATCTACGCCGTCAATCTCGACTCCGGAAAAGTTCGGCGGATCGAGACGGGCCTACCCGATGAATCGACGACCGCCCTTGCGACGACTCCGGACGGGACCTCGGTTCTCGTCGCCACGCTCGCCGGCGACATGACGCGGGTGGTGCGGGTCCCGAGGAAAGGCGGGCATGCTTCGCGTTCCCTTCTGACGCTGACTGAAACCATCCACGAGCTGGACTGCGCCGCCGACGGGAGCGTCTACATCGAAGCCATGAATTTCCGACGGCTCATCGCGAGCCTGCCGCCCGGCGGCGGGCGGGCCACACGGATCGCGCTGCAGGAGAATACGGCGTTGGAATTCATCACTCCGCTGCTTGACGGACGAGTGGTGACCGGCCAGGTATTCGCGGGGCGCCGGCGTCTCATGGTGATCCAACCCGGAAAAGCCCCGGTGAACCTCGTCACGACGAGCGAGGAGACTTCGGCGCCCATGACGAGGGTCGGGTCCGGCGAGATCGCGTTTCTCGTCGGCGGCGAGCCGTGGAGGACGATTGCGATCGCCTCGCTCGCGAGCGGGCGCATCGAACGCCGCATCCCGTTCGATAAGGGGCCGATCGGGTCGCTCGACGCTTCCCCGGACGGGAAGACGATTTACTGCGGAGCGGGCGGCTCGATCTGGGCGATTCCCCTGACCGGGTCGCGCCCGGAAGGCGCGCAGGACCAGCCCCGGCGAATCTGCTCCGGTGACAGCGCCGCGGCGGACCCCGACGGAAAGAGCCTTCTCGTTCAACTGCTCGAGGCCCCGAAGGCGCGGCTCCTGCGAGTACCTCTCGACGGCGGCGCGCCGCGCGAAATCGCTCTCAACGGCCCGTTTCACCTGACGTTCGATTCGCTCAACTCGGCCGAGATCTCGCGGGATGGTCGCCTGCTCGTTCCGCTGGCGTCGCTGGATGACTGGTTTTTCGTGCCGGGTCTGGTCGATCTCTCGACTGGCAAGATGACCCGGATCGCGACGGATCCTCTGGGCGACGTCCACGGAATCGCCTGGATGCCGGATGGCCAGGCTCTGGTCGAGGCGAACGAGCTCCACTCGTCGCTCTGGAAATTCACGCCGGAGGCGAAATGAACTCCGCGGCCGATCTCGCTTCGGGCGATTCGGCCGCCGCCCGCCGGGGCGCCTGGCTTCTGAACGACGACCTCGATCTCGCGGCATTTGCGGTCGTCGCCGTCGAGGTCGCGCTCGCCGCGTTCCTCATCCGCCAGTACCATCTTTTCAATCCCGCGTTCTACCAGCTCGTTCTGCCTCTGGCGTGCGCGGGCTTCGTGATCCAGCACCTCTCTCCCTCCTCGTGGCGCCTGCCGATCTTCCTGATCGCGTCACTCGCCGCGATCCTCCTCGTTGTCGGATGGCAAGACGCGCTCGTCATCACCGCCGTCGGGGCAATCCTGCTCGCACTGTTCCATGCCCCGATCCGGGTGTGGCAGCGCCTGGCGGCCCTGTCCGCAATGGGAGCCGCGTTCGCCTGGCTGCGGACGAGCTCCCGGTTTCCGGCGCTCGGCGCGCTGTGGCCGATTCTCGGCTCGATGTTCGTCTTTCGGGCCGTCGTTTACTTTCACGACGTGCGGCACGCAAAGACGCGGCCCACCCTCCTCGAGGGAGCGGCGTATCTCTTCCTTCTTCCCAACGTCTGTTTCCCGCTCTTTCCCGTCGTGGACCTCTCCGCGCTCCGGCGGGGAAGGGCAGGCGCTCCGAGGGTTTTCGTCTATCACCGCGGCGCCCTCTTCATGATTCGCGGGGCTCTCCTGGTGCTCCTCTACCGAATCGTCTATTACCGAATCGTTGTCCGGGCCGATTCGGTCGCCACCGCCGGTCAGCTCCTGGTCTACATGGTCGGCAATTTCCTCCTGATTCTCAGCATGATCGGACAGTTCGACCTGATCGTGGGCATGATTCATCTGTTCGGATTCAATCTTCCGGCCATCAATCGCCAGAACTTTCTGTCGCGCAGCTTCACCGACTTCTGGCGGCGCAACAACATCTACTGGCGGGATTTCATGCAAAAGGTGGCCTACTACCCGGTCTACTTCGGCCTCCGGCGTTGGGGGACGACCCTTGCGCTTGCGGCGGCGTGCGTCGTGGTGTTTGTCGCAACCTGGCTCCTGCACGCGATCCAGTGGTTCTGGATCCTCGGCAATTTTCCCGTCTCCGTTCCGGACGTGCTGTTCTGGGGTCTCTTCGGCCTGATCTTCACCTTCAGCGCTCTCCGGGACGACCGGCGATCCCGTCTCAAAAAGTCCCCCGGCTCGCCCCTCCGACGAGCTCTCGCCACGATCGGGGGAACCGTCGGCACGTTCATGGCAGTCACCGTGCTGTGGTGCCTCTGGACAAGCCCTTCCCTGGCCGCTTTCCTGCATTTGCTCGGCGCCGCGCGTGTTCCCGGGATTGATTTTGCGATTTTCGTTCGCCTGCTCGTCGTGCTCGCCGCCGTGCTCGCCGTCAGCGCGATTTCCTTCGAGGCGAAACCGCTCGGCTCCCGGCCCGCGATGTACCGATCGGCCGCGATCGCCGCTGTCGTCATGGCGAGCGTTCTTTTTCCCGTGATTCGCGTCCGATTCTTCGGCGCGCGAAACCTGCCACGAATCGTCGGGGATCTCCAGAGCTCCCGGCTCAACGAGTCCGACGAGGCCGATCTCACGCGCGGTTACTACGAACAGCTCAAGTCCGTTGCCCGAGTCAACACGCGACTCTGGGAGCTCTACATGCGGGGTAAGAGCTCCGGCTGGAACGCGTATCAGGATCGCATCCGCGCGACCGGCGATCTGGCGGGGTACACGCCAATTCCGTCTGCGCGGCTGCGGGCCAAAAGCGTCCTCTACACGACGAACCGCTGGGGGATGCACGACCGCGATTACACACGCGCCGCGCCGCCGGGGACATGCCGGATCGCGCTGTTCGGGGGGTCGCAGGTCGAGGGCGCGGGCATTCCCGACGGGGAGACGTTCGAGAACCTGGCCGAAGACGAGATGAATCGAAGGGCCCCGATCGGCCGCTGCGCGCAGTTCGAACTGTTGAACTTCGCCGCTCCCGATTACCGTCCAATCAATTCGCTCGGCGTGCTGTTGAACCGGGGTCTGGCTTTTTCGCCGGACGTCGCGCTCCTTTTCACGGTCCCGGATCTCGACCGCCAGAAGAGTCCCGAGCGGCTTGCCGAGATCGTCCAGCACCATGGGGATCTGCAGTTCGAGTTCGTGCGCCGCATCGTTGCCGGGGCGGGGTTGAACGGAGACGGTTCGTTCAAGGAATCACTGGCCCGTCTTCGCCCTTTCGCGGACGAAATCTATCGGGATTCGATCCGGGAGTTCTCCGAGCTGGCGCGAAGCCACGGCATCGTTCCGGCCCTTTCGTATCTCAACCTGCCGAGTCGCCCGTTCGCTCAACAGCACAACGCCGTCGAGTGGCTGGCCCGCGAATTCCATGACGATTTTCTCGAGCTCGGAAATCCCTTCCACGGGCGCGATCCGAGTGATTTCTTCCTCACCGAGTGGGATCATCACCCGAACCGGAAGGCGCAGCCGCTCATCGCGAGGCATCTGGTCGACGCAACGCTGGCATCCGTGGGGGAGTTCGGTTTCTTGAGGCCCGACGCCGGCGGAAAGGTGCAGAAATGACATCCGGGGCGCAGAAAGTTTGATGAATTTCGAGATCGACGAGGCGCAGAGCCGCCGCCGAAGCGAGATCGTGGCGTTCGCCCGCGAAAGACTCAACGCCGACGTCGCGGGCCGGGACGCGCGTTCGGAATTCGCGCGCGGTCTCTGGCGCGAATGCGCGCGCCTCGGCCTCCAGGGACTGCCGGTGGAGACCCGATGGGGCGGCCTCGGGCTCGATCCGCTCTCGACCGTGCTCGCGCTGGAGGCGTTCGGCTACGGATGCGAGGACGGCGGGCTCGTGTTCGCGATCGGCGCTCACCTGTGCTCGTGCGTCGTCCCGATCGCCGTCTTTGGCACGGACGAACAGAAGGAACGCTACCTTCGACCGCTGGCCGACGGGCGCTCGATCGGCGCGCTCGCGATCACCGAGGCCGAATCCGGGTCCGACGTCTTCGCGATGCGGACCTCGGCGGTCCGCGCGGGCGAGGGTTTCCGCCTGGCCGGCCGGAAGTCGTACGTCTCGAGCGCGCCCGAGGCCGACCTGATCCTGCTCTTTGCTTTGAGCGACGCGGAGAAAGGTGCCCTCGGAGGTGTCACGGCCTTTCTGGTCGAGCGCGGGCTTCCCGGGCTACAAGTTTCGGAGCCGCTTTCCAAGATGGGGCTGCGGACCGTCGCCATGGGTGAAATCGATCTCGCGGACGTTCCGGTCGGATCGGGCGCCGTTCTGGGCGGGGTCGGCGGTGGAGCGGCGGTCTTCGCCCTGGCGATGGCGTGGGAGCGCGTGGGACTCTTCGCCGGCCGGATCGGAGCCCTCGAACGGGTCCTCGAGCGAGTCGTCGAACGCGCCCGCACGCGACGCCAGTCGGGAAAACCCATCGGGGAGTTCCAGGCGGTGTCCCACCGAATCGCCGAGATGAAGGTCCGGCTCGAGGCCGGCCGCCTGCTGATCTACCGGGCCGCCGCCGGGCTCTCCCGGGGCCAGGGCGCGTTCGTGGATGCCTCCATCGCCAAGCTTTTTGTCAGCGAGGCGTGCCTCGCCTCCGCTCTCGACGCCGTTCGAACGTTCGCCGCCGAAGGCTATCTCTCCGGCCACGAGAGTGAGCGAATGCTGAGGGACTCCGTCGCCGGCACGATTTATTCGGGGACGTCGGACGTCCAGCGGAATATCATCTCCCGGAGCCTCGGTCTGGGAGGATCGGTCGGCCGGAAATGAAGCACGACGTCGTCATCATCGGAGGGGGTCCCGGGGGAAGCGCCTGCGCGATGTTTCTCCAGCAGCTCGGCGTCCGTTCGGCGATCGTCGAGAAGGAATCATTCCCCCGCTTTCACGTCGGCGAGTCGATGACCGGCGAGTGCGGAAGTCTCGTTCGCGCGCTCGGCCTCGAGGAGCGGATGTCCCGCGCCCGCCATCCGACCAAGAACAACGTCACGGTTTACGGCCCCACCGGACGCAACGCCTGGCGAGTGGACGTCAAAAGCCGTTCGCCCGAAGGAGATCTGGTCCCGAGCTTCACGTGGCAGGTCCGTCGAAGCGACTTCGACGCGATGCTCCTCGAGGAAGCTCAGGCCCGCGGCGCAGAGCTTTTCTCCGGCCGTGCTGTCGAGCCGCTGCGCGACCTCACCGGCCGAACCCAGGGTGTTCGCGTCGAGCTCGCGGGTGGCGGGACCCGCGACCTCCCTTCTCAGGTTCTCGTCGACGCTTCCGGCCAGGCGAACTTTCTCTCGCGCGCCGGCGTTGCGGGCCGGAGGCGGACCGGCCGCTATGACAAACAGGTCGCGATCTTTTCCCATGTGACGGGAATGGTCCGAGACCGCGGCGCCGATTCCGGCGCGACGCTCATTTTCTATCGGGAGAAATTTCACTGGGCCTGGTGCATTCCACTCGACGACGACGTGACGAGCGTGGGCGTCGTCGTGCCGGCAGCCTATTTCCGCGACCGTGGCGAGGAGATGACGGCGTTCTACCGGCGCGAGCTCTCCGAGCTCAATCCGGAACTGGCGCGTCGCCTTCCGGACGTCTCCCAGGTTGAACCTGTCCGGGCGTTCCCGAACTATTCGTATGAAGTCGGCGACTATACCGGCCCCGGTTTTGTCTGCATCGGAGATTCCCACCGGTTCATCGATCCGATCTTCTCCTTCGGAATGTTCGTGACGATGAAGGAGGCGCAGATGGCGGCTTCGGCGATCACGGCTGAACTCGGCGCCGGCCCGGGAGGCACGGAGAGCCCGTTTCGCGCGCACCGGGAGGCCTGCGATCGCGGCCTGGACGCCGTCGAAGACCTGATCGAGGCCTTCTGGAAGGAACCGCTCGGATTCGCCTATCTCGTTCACCACCGGCATCCGGGCCTTATGGTCGACCTTTTCGCCGGACGCCTCTGGGACGACCGGGTCGCGCCGGCGCTCGCATCGCTGCGGGATCTCGTGGCGCATCGGCAGAACCGAACGGAGTAAGACCGAATGGTAGACATGACTTCGCCGAGGATCGAAAACGACGTCAAACTCTATTTGCTGGAGCACGTGCTCTCCGGCGTCGCGCCGGACGAGCTGACGCCGAAGACTCCTCTCATCTCCGGGGGCATCCTCGACTCCCTGAGCGCGCTCCACCTGGTCCAGCACCTGGAGGAGAGTTACGGAATTCGGTTCGAGGCGTATGAGGTCAGCGTTGATTATCTCGACACGATGGAATCGATCGCCAGCCTCGTCGCTTCGAAACTCGCCGCCCGGGCGTGAGCCGAAACGCGCTTCATCGATCCATCCTGGCGCACGCACGTGCCCGGGGCGGGGCCGTGGCGCTCGAGGAATCGGGCGGAGAGACGTGGACTTACCGGGAGCTCGAGAGACGAAGCGCGTCTGTCGCAGCCTGGCTGGCCGCGGCCGGAGTGCGCGCGGGCGACCGCGTCGGTCTTTGCCTGCCGAAATCCAACGCGGCCGTGGCGGCGATTCTCGGAACCCTTCGCGCGGGAGCGGCGTATGTGCCCGTCGATCCCGAAGGTCCGCCCGAGCGCAATGCCTACGTCCTCGACGACTGCCGTATCGCGGCGCTCGTCGGCACGCGCGAGGCCGCCGCGCGCCCCGCGGCCGAACTGGCCCGCCGGGGCCGGTCGCCGGCGATGCTGTTCCTGTCGTCCGACGAATGGTCGCCGGCCGCCCGTGCACCCGCCGTCGAGACGGGGGGCGAGGAACTGGCGTACATCCTCTACACGTCGGGCTCGACCGGCCGCCCGAAAGGGGTGCCGCTGTCGCACGGCAACGCCCTCGCTTTCGTCGGCTGGTGCGCGGAGACCTTTCAACCGACGCCGGAGGACCGTTTCTCATCTCACGCGCCCCTCCATTTCGACCTGTCGATCTTCGATCTCTTCGTCGGCCTCGGGCACGGGGCTGCGGTCGTGCTCATCGGCGCGGCCGAAGGCCGGCAGCCCCGGCGCCTCGCGGAGCTCATCTCCGGGAGGAAGATCACGGTCTGGTATTCGGGGCCGTCGGCTCTCGTGGCGCTCGTCGAGTTCGGCGAGCTGGAGCGGCACGACTGCAGGCCGCTGCGCCTCGTCCTCTTTGCGGGCGACGTTTTTCCAAACGATCCGCTTCGGCGGCTTCGGCGTTGCCTGCCGCACCCGAGGATGTTCAACCTCTACGGTCCGACCGAGTCGAACGTCTGCACCTATTACGAGCTGCCGGGGCGTATCTCGCCTCTCCGGCGGCTTCCGATCCCGATCGGGAAGCCGTGCTCTCATTTTCGCGCGAAGGTTGTCGACCGCCGGGGCCGGGAAGTGCGGCGCGGCCGCCGCGGGGAGCTCTGCGTCGCGGGAACGGCCGTCATGCGCGGATACTGGAATCCGTCGGGCTCGGCGCCCTCGCCCTTTCTGGACGACGACGCCAGCGGGCGCTGGTATCGGACCGGGGACATCGTCCGCGAGACCTCCGACGGCCTGTATCTCTTCCACGGCCGCCGCGATCGGATGGTCAAGAAGCGGGGCCATCGGGTCGAGCTCGGCGAAATCGAGTTTCTGCTCGCGCGGCATCCATCGGTCGTCGAAGCCGCTGTGGTCGCTACGCCCCATGCCGAGCAGGGGGTGCTGCTCCATGCGTTTCTCGTTCCGCGTCCGGACAACACGATTTCCGTTCTCGAGATCAAGGCGCACTGCGCGCGACGCCTTCCGCTCGCCATGGTGCCCGACCGCGTCGTTTCGCTTTCGGCGCTCCCGCTCACCTCGACCGGGAAGACCGATTACCGGGGACTCCTCGCGCTCATCGAGTCTCCTACTCCCTGAATTGTCGATCACCGGCAGCCGGGGTCGCGCGGTCTCGCCGCGTCAACCGGGTGGGCGTCCCCTCGCCTTCTCCTCCTGCGGCAGCAGCGCCGCATAGAGGAAATCGTTCACGGGCGTCGGCACGCCGGCTTCCTTTCCGAAGCGCACCACCGCGCCGTTCTGATTTTCGAGCTCCGAAGGGCGTCCTTCCAGCATGTCGCGCTCCATCGAAGGCATCGTGTCGGGCGGCAGGACGTCGTCGAAGAACTTCAAGGTTTTTTCGAAGGTGTCCGCCGCGAGCGGGACGCCACACGCCCGGCCGACTTCCTGCGTCTCCCGCATGGCGTCGCGAAGCAGAGCATGGGTCTCCGGCGCCGACCGGATCGCGCCGGCGGTTGACCGCGTCGCCGATCCCACGCCGGAAAACGCGGCGATGAACACGAATTTCTGCCACAGGGCGATCCGGACATCGTTCGGGCTTTCGACAGTTACGCCCTTGGCCTTTCGGAACATCTCGCGAAGCCGCTCGACGCGCTCGCTGCCCGATCCGTCGAGCTCGCCGAACGCGAGCGATGGCTCGATCCCGACGTGGTGGACGACTCCCGGCGCTTCGATGCGGCTCGAGATCTTGCACAGGCCGATGAGCGCGCGCTCTTTTCCGAGCTCGGCCGCGAGCTGATCCGGCGCTTCGACTCCGTTTTCGAGCGGAATCGCGACACCGCCCGGCTTCAGGAACATTTTGACGGAGTGAGCGGCCTCCGGCACCTGCCAGGCCTTCACCGCCAGGATCGCGAGATCGGCGGCGCCGATTTCTTTCGGATCGTCGGTCGCCGCGGCGGGATGAATTCGAAAGTCGCCCGCGACGCTTTCGACCGTGAGCCCGTTTCTCCGGATCGCCGCCAGATGCGCGCCTCGCGCGAGGAACACGACGTCCTCTCCCGCTTCGGCGAGCCGTCCGCCAAAATATCCGCCGACCCCGCCCGTGCCCACGATCGCGATTCGCATTCGGAGATTAGATCATCGATGAGCGGTCACCTCTGCGAGCGAAGCCAACGAGCGGCCCGGGCCAACGCGCTCAGCGGTTCTCCGCGAAGGGCGGGTGTCACGGGGCGATCTCCCTTTTGCCGGTCGCGACGCGGGTGTAGCAAAGTCGTCAGGCTCGCGGCGACGGGAAAAGAGGAGCGAGTCCCGTGACAAGACCCGCCCTGCGAAGGATTTCTCTCACCGGCGCTGGGGTCAGCCGCGAGTTTGGTGAGCGAGTCCCCCAACCGACCCGCGCGGCGAGTTCGACGGTCCGGGCGCTATCGGCTCGCTTACGGGCACCGTGATATCTTGCCGCTTCACCGCCTCGGAGGGAACCATGGAGTCGCTCGTCGGGCAGAAGATCGTTCTCTATCAGATTGTCGGGTTTTGAAGGCGACCGGAGCGTAGATTGGAATCACTCGTCGGCCAGACCATCGCGCACTACCGGATCCTGAACCTGATCGGGAGCGGCGGCATGGGCGCCGTCTACTCCGCGGAGGACACTGACCTCGGACGGCACGTCGCGATCAAGGTCCTCTCCGCGAGCCTCCAGGATGACCACGCGACGCTCGAGCGTTTCAAGCGGGAGGCGCGCGCCGCCTCATCGCTGAACCACCCGGGCATCTGTACCGTGTATTCGATCGAGCAGCAGCAGGGGCGGCCGTTCATCGTGATGGAGCTGATCCGGGGGTCGATGCTGTCGGAAAAGATGAGCCGAAAACCGTTCGAGATCTCGGAGGTCCTGGACATCGGCATCCAGATTGCCGACGCGCTGGAGTCGGCGCATTCCAAAGGCATCGTCCACCGGGACCTGAAGCCCGCCAACCTCATGATCAACGACCGCGGGCAGGTGAAGATCCTCGATTTCGGTCTCGCGAAAGTCGATTCGACGGAGACCGCGATTTCGAGCGGCGAGGAAGTCTCGAAGCTGGAAACCGCCGTCAAGTCCGGTCCGCTCACGAAGGCGGGCACCGTGATGGGCACGGTCCATTACATGTCGCCCGAACAGGCTCGCGGACAGCTGACCGACGCGCGCACGGACCTCTTTTCGCTTGGTGCCGTTCTCTACCAGATGGCAACCGCGGAGATGCCGTTCCAGGGCGACACGGAAGCCGTCGTGTTCGAGGCGATCTTGAACCGGGATCCGCTGCCGCTCACCCGGGCGAACCCTGCCGCCCCCGCCGAGCTCGAGCGGATCATCGGGCGAGCGCTCGAAAAGGACCGCTCCCTCCGTTCTCAGAGTGCGACGGACCTGAAAACGGAGTTGATGCGCCTGAAGCGAGACCTCGAATCGGGGCAGAGGCACACGGCAGAGCTCTCCGGGTCGCGGTCGGGGTCGGTGAAGGCCGTCGAGACGTCGGTGGCGGTCCTCTATTTCGAGAACCTGAGCGGCGCGAAGGAGGACGAGTACTTCCGCGACGGCATCACGGAGGACATCATCACCGAGCTCTCGAAGATCAAGGGGCTCAAGGTGCTGTCGCGGCAGGCGGTTTCACCGTTCCGGGACAAGCCCGTCGCGAATTCGCAGGTCGGGCAGCAACTCAAGGCCACGAGCGTTCTGGCGGGCAGCATCCGGCGCGGTGGAAACCGGCTTCGCATCAGCGCGCAGCTTGTGGACGTCGGCGCCGATTCCCTGCTCTGGTCGGAGAGATACGACCGTGAGATGGCCGACGTCTTCGAGGTGCAGGACGAGATTGCGAGGAAAATCGCGGAGGCCCTTCGGATTCAGCTGACTCCCCAGGAACAGGAAGCGCTGTCCGCCAAGCCCACCGAAAACCTGCAGGCCTACGACTTCTACCTGAAAGGAAAGAGCTACGCGCGCCGGATGACGCGGCAGGACCTCGAGTTCGCGATTCAGATGTATGAGAGCGCGGTGGCGCAGGATCCGGCTTTTTCGCTTGCCTACGCCGCCATCGCGAACGTCTGTGCCCAGTACGAGGGCGCGTTCGGCAGCGACGAGAATTTGCTCGCGCGGGCGCGCGAAGCAACGGCCCGCGCGATCGAGCTCCGGCCCGATCTGCCCGAGGCTCAGGTGGCCCGGGCCTGGATCCTCTATGCCGAGGGCAATCAGAACGAGGAGGCTGCGGCGATGGCCCGACAGGTCATCGCGGGTCGGCCCGACACGGAAGGCGCGCACTACCTGCTGCTGCGGGCGCTGTTCAGCTCGGGCCGCTATCAGGAGGTTGCGAATCAGGCCGAGGAGGCCCTCGAGCTCGCGGGACCGGACTACAACGTCTACGTTCCGATCGTCAACGCGCTTTCCGCGCTGGGGAAAAAGGAGGCTCACCAGAATCTCCGCCTCCGCTTCATCCAGCTCCTCGAGAACCAACTCCGTCAAGTCCCGGAGGACGCCCGCGCCCGAATCCTCCTCGCTTCGGCGTACGCGGAGGAAGGGCGCGCCGAGGAAGCGCTGCGGGAGGCGAGCTTCGCGATGGTGCTGCGCCCGGACGAGGCCTCCGTCCATTACAACGCCGCGTGTGTATTCTGCGAGCTCGGCCGGAAAGCCGAGGCTCTGGACGCGATGCAGAAAGCCCACCGCGCGGGTTACCGCGGCGGGGAGTGGGCGCGCCGCGACCCCGACCTGGCCTTGATTCAGGGCGATCCTGCCTTCCAGAAGCTGTTCGCGGAAAAGGGGACGGAGAACTGACATGGCGGAATCACTCGTCGGGCAGAAGATCGCACACTACCGGATCGTCGGTCAGCTCGGCGCGGGCGGCATGGGCATGGTTTACGAGGCGGAAGACGACGACCTGGGACGCCATGTCGCGATCAAAGTCCTCTCCTCGGACCTGCGCGACGAAGTCTCGATGCTCGAGCGCTTCAAACGGGAGGCGCGCGCCGCCTCGTCGCTGAACCATCCGGGCATCTGCACGGTCTTTTCGATCGAACAGCACGACGGGCGGCCGTTCATCGTGATGGAGCTCATCAAGGGTTCGACTCTCGCCGAACGGATGGGCCGGCCCTTCGAGATCGGAAGCCTTCTCGATCTCGGAACGCAGATCGCCGACGCGCTCGAGTCCGCCCATTCGAAAGGGATCGCGCATCGGGACTTGAAGCCCGCCAATCTCATGATCAACGACCGGGGACAGGTCAAGATCCTCGATTTCGGACTCGCGAAGATCGAAGCCGGGCCCTCGGGAAAGGACGAAGAGGTCTCAAAGCTCGAGACCGCCGTCGGCTCCGGACCTCTGACCATCGCCGGGACCGTCCTGGGACCCGTCCACTACATGTCGCCGGAGCAGGCGAGGGGTCAGTTGACGGACGCGCGCACGGACCTCTTCTCGCTGGGCGCGATCCTCTACCAGATGGGCACGGGGGAGCGGCCGTTTCAGGGCGATACCGACGCGGTCGTCTTCGAGGCGATCCTGAACCGCGACCCGAAGCCGCTGCAGGAAGCGAACCCGTCGATGCCACCGGGGCTCGCCCAGATCCTCGAGAAAGCGCTCGAAAAGGACCGCACGTTGCGCTACCAGACGGCGACCGAGCTCAAGACCGACCTTCTGCGCCTGAAGCGCAAGCTCGATTCCGGCCAGCGAAGCGCCGCCGAAATTTCGGACACGAAGTCGGGCGTCGCGAAACCGGCCGGCCGATCCGTCGCCGTTCTGTACTTCGAGAATTTGAGCGGTGCCAAGGAAGACGAATACCTGCGCGACGGGATCACGGAAGACATCATCACCGAGATCTCCAAGATCGAAGGGCTCCGTATCAACCCGCGATCCACCGTTCTCGCGTTCCGCGACAAGCCCGTGACGTCCTCGCAGGTCGGTCAGCAGCTCGGGGCGGCCTACGTTCTGGAAGGGAGTCTCCGCCGAGCCGGCGACCGGCTCCGCATCACGACCCAGCTCGTCGACACGGCGACGGGCTATCCGGTCTGGTCGGAGCGGTACGACCGGGAGATGAAGGACGTCTTCGAGCTTCAGGACGAGATTGCGCGCAAGATCGCCGAGGCGCTGCGCGTCAAGCTCTCGAAGCAGGAGCAGGAGGCGCTCGCCGCGAAACCGACGGACAACCTGCAGGCCTACGACCTTTACCTGCGAGGCCGCAGCTACGCGCGCCGGCTGACCCGGCAGGACCTGGAGTTCGCGCTCCAGATGTTCGAGAACTCCGTCACCCAGGACCCGAAGTTCGCGCTGGCCTACGCGGCGATCGCGAACGTCTGTGCGTACTATCAGGCGCACTACGCCCGAGAGGACGTGTGGCTCCATCGCGCCCGCGTCGCGGCCGAGCGGGCGATGACGCTCCAGCCCGACGTGCCGGAAGTCATGGTTGCCCAGGCGTGGATCCTCTACGCGAACGCTCAGTACGACGAGATGACGGCGATCATTCGCAACGTCATCGCGAGAAAGCCCGATTGCGAAGGCGCGTACTACTTGTTGCTCCGCGGCCTCTACGCCTCCGGGAAATATCAGGACGTGGCCAACGTGGCGGAACAGGCGATCGATGCGAGCGGCACGGATTACAACGTGTACGTTCCGATCATGAACGCGCTCGGCGCGATCGGAAAGACGGAGCTGAGGAATAACATTCTCCAGCGCGCGATTCAGGCGATGGAAATCCACGTCCGGGAGATTCCCGAAGACGCGCGGGCGCGAATCCTGCTTGCCGCCAACTACGCCGAAGAAGGGCGCGAGGACGATTCCATGCGGGAGGCGAATCTGGCGATGCTGCTGCGCCCCAACGAGGCGACGGTGTTGTACAACGCCGCGTGCACGTTCTGTTCGCTCAACAAGAAGGCTCAGGCGTTGGACGCGATTTCGAAAGCCTGGCGGGCCGGTTTCCGCGACCCGGACTGGGTGCGGCGCGATCCCGACCTCTCAATCCTCCACGGCGAGCCGGAGTTCGAAAAGCTGTATCCGGAGAAGGCCGCCGGGGGCTGAGGCTCGCTCGGCCAACGGAGGGGCGGCCCTCGGGGCGCTCCGCCGGCAAATCGCTCGCTCGGGAATCGCAACTCGCGGCATCGCCCTGCCCCTTTCTCGGCCATTCCCGGAGTTCTCTCTTTCAAATCGAGTTGAAGAACTCCAGCTCAGACAAGGGCCGATTCCCTCCTCGCGACAGCCGGTGTCGCGGCTCTCGAGCCCCAGCGGTTCCCGGGCCTTCACTCGCGGGAGTGGGCCCTAACTCCTGAGCGACGCTGGCCGAGCGCGGGCTTGGCGCGCCGGTCACAGGAGTCTCCCGAGAGGAGCGTATGTTTTTTCGCTGGAACGTCGGTTTCATCGGGGTGAGTCCGATCGCGAAAAAATTTGCCCGAGGAGCGCGCATGGTCACGATGCCACCGACATGCGCGCTGCGTCTCCGCGAGGGATGAGGCCGGGGACCGGCGCGGGGTTTTGGCGAGGTGCGCAAGCGAAGCCTCATCTCGCGAGCTAGAATTCTCCCCGAGGTGCCTCATGCGCCACTGGTCTCGTCCTCTGACCGCTGTTCTGATTTCTCTCGCTCTCTGCGCTCCCGCCTCCGCGCTCACGAAGATGGAGGCGCTTCACCTCTTCGACCGCGTCGCCGCGAAACTCCAGCTGACGACCGAGCAGCGCTCCGAGATCTTTTTCCTCCTTGCCCGCAACCAGAAAGACATCCGCGGCCTGCTGAACAGGGAAGACGCGGCCCGCATGGCGCTGCGCGAAGCGATCGCGCAGCCGGAATACGACGAAGCCCTTGTCCGCGATCGATCCTGCAACGTGGCCGACGCGGAGCTCGCGGTCTCCCTGCTGGCCGCGAAGCTCTATTCGGACGTTTCGAAAAAGCTCGACGACGACCAGCAGAAAATCGTGAGCGGCTGGGTCGGCTCGATCCCGGTCAAGGACGCACTCCTTTCCGCGGCCACAGAGGCGGCGGACGGGAAGGAGCTGTTTCTGACGATCCACGGGAAGTAGGGGAGTTGAGCCGATTCCGCGACGGAATTCTGTTCGGCCTCGTCGCCCTGGGGCTCGGTCTTTCGACCGGCTACCTCATGGTCGCGCATCCGGAGGGGCTCAATGGATCCTGGGCGCTCGGGTTGGCCCTGCTCGTCCCTGCGCTTTTCGCTCTGGCGGGCGTGTTCTTGCTCTCATCCGGTCTCGGGTATCCGCGGGTCGCGATCGTCGCGATACGTGCCGTGCTCGTGGGGTTTTTCGTCGTTGCAAATTGGGCAGCGTTCTCGCCCCCGGGCGAAAACCGATTGGGCGGAAATCCGTAACATAGGCAGGATGTCCGGAACGTCGATTTTCACGTCCCGCGAGCGCTTCGCGGCGCTGGTCCGGTCCGTGGCGGTTTCCGCCCTGATCGGTGTGATGGTCGTCCTGCTGACGACGATCAACCGGCGTGAGCTCTGGAGCGCGCGGCTTTTCCTCTATGGAGGCGTAACGGGGTTCACGGTTTACGTCTTCTGCCACGCGCTGGACAGCGCGGTCGGCGACCGGATCCGGCGCCGCCAACTCGTTCCGGACCGGCTCGTCGGGGCACCGATCTACTTCGTCGGTGGAATGGCGGGAATCCTGGCCGCGACGGGCATCTTGAGGGCGCTCAAGCTGATGCCGTTCGAGATGGACGCCAACGACGTCCGAATCTCTCTTTTGATCAGCGGCAGTGTCGCAATCCTCGCCGGCCTGCTCTTCTATTCGTTCAGCGTGATGCGGACACGGCTGCGCGAGTCGGTCGTCCGGATCAAAGAGCAGGAGTTCGCGGAAAAGGAGCTCTCGCTCGCGAGGGAAATCCAGAGCCGGCTGCTCCCGCCGCCGGAGCTCTCAGGCGCCGGCTACCGCATCTCCGCGCGAAACCTCGCGGCGCGGTTCGTGGCGGGGGATTTCTACGACGTCTTTCGTCTATCCGGAGGAGCCCTCGGTGTCGTCGTCGCGGACGTCTCGGGCAAGGGCCTGGGGGCGAGCCTCATCATGGCCTCGGTCAAGGCGGTCCTGCCCCTGATCGCGGAGGGCAACACGGCGGCCGAGACGCTTCGCCGCTTGAACCGCAAGCTGCACGCGCAGCTCGGCGCGCGCGAATTCGTGGCGCTCGCCTATCTGCGATACGACCCGGCGGCGGGGGAGCTCGAGCTCTCCAATGCCGGCCTGCCCGACCCGTACCGTCTCGCCATCGGAAAGCCGGCGGAGGCGCTTTCCGTTTCCGGACCCCGGCTGCCGCTCGGGGCTCGGTCCGAAGTCGCGTACGAATCGACGACTCTCACGATCGCGGCGGGCGAGCGGGTGCTGTTGCTGACCGACGGTCTGCCCGAGGCGCCGACGTCGGCCGGCGAGCCGCTCGGCTACGAGGCGTTCGCGGACCTCATCCCAGGGGGCGCCGCTTCGACCGGCGATCTGCTCGACACGCTGTTTGCCTCGGTCCGCCGGGCGAGCACGCCCGCGCTCGAAGACGACTGGACAGCGCTCGTGCTCGAGGCCGTCTAGCAGGCTGCTGAAAAACCCCGCGAGACGGTGTCTTTCTTCGGCGTGCCGCTGCTCAGCCGGACTCCGAGCGCGGCGGATTGCCGCTTCCGCCTGCGCGCGATCACCGGGTCGATCGACGCGCTCATCCTGCTCGCGACCGTCGGGTTCCTGTAGCAGAAGCGGCGGAAATGGCCGATTTGATCTACGGCTTCCCGCGGTAGCGGAACGCGAGGAAGATCAGAATCAGACCAAAGATGAGGAGCACGAAACGGGCGACGCCCATCAGGTGAGTCCGGGCCACCGGGCGCGCGCCTTTCGGCTGCGACCCGAGGACCGCCGCAACCGCAATGAGGGCGACGGCGATTCCGATCATCACGAGCCAGTTCATCGAAAGTACTTTAGCACCGACACGTTGAAATGGACGCTACTCGTAGTGCGTCCACATCCGGATGACCTTACGTGTCCGCTGCTTGTCGAGGATCTGATACACGAGTCTGTGCTGAAGAGTGATACGGCGAGAGCAGGCTCCCGCCAGGTCGCCGACGAGTTTCTCGAATGGGGGCGGGCTCTGGCGCGGATTTGTTCGAAGAAGAGCGAGGAGCGCTTCGGCCTTGGGCCGCAGGCCCGATTCGGCGATCCTGCGCGCGTCTTTCTGCGCCTGCTTCGTGAAGACGACCCGCCAGGCCGCCGCTACCAACCGGGCTTCTCGGAGGTTTTCGAGAGCGGTGTCTTCAAACCGCGCCGGATCGATTCCCGCATTCGCGGGATCGAGAGCAGGTAAAGCGTCTCCTGGATCGCGCGCCAGTCTTCTTCGGCGACGAGCACGCCGTTGTTGCGCTTGCCGGTGATCTCGATCGGCTCGTGCGTCTCGGCCGCCTTGTCGATCAGGCGGTAGAGCTCGGCACGCGCTTTCGTCGCGGAGACCGTCATTTCCAAATCGTACGTAAAAGCGTACGTGATGTCAATCGGCTGTGGCCCAGCGTCAGCCGCGAGACGTATGATCGTCGACGATGACCCACTCGGTTACCTACGATCCCGACGCCGACGTTGTCGTGCTGGCCGTTCGAGGCGAGGTCACCCTCGGGGTGATTCGCCTGTTCGTCGACGAGATCGCGCTCCTCGCCCGCCAGCAGGATTGTTATCGAGTTCTCAGCGACTTCCGGGATGCAACGCTGGCGCTGTCGACCTTCGAGATCTATGAGCTGCCGAGGATTATCCGGGAGCGGGGGGCTTCGTTTGGGGTGCGCGCGAGTCGATTCAAACGAGCCCTTGCGGTCGTCCCGGGCTCCGGAGATTTCTCCTTCTTCGAGACGGTTTCCCGCAACCAGGGCCAGAGCGTGAGCCTGTTTCGTGACATCGACGAAGCGAAGAAGTGGCTGATCGAGTGAGGCTCAGCCGAGAATTTTCATCACCGGCAGGTATCCACCACGATCTCGACGCGGCGGTTCAGTCCCCGCGCGAGGGCCGGCAGAAGGCCGAGCAGCGGAAGAGCTCGCGACCGATCCATTTGTCGACGGAAACTGTATCATTCGGATCGGAGGGGCTTCATGCGGCTCGGAATCCGACTGTTCGCCGTCCTGGTGCTGGCCGGGGCGATTCCCGTATTCGGCGAAGACCTGACGATCGTGTCAAAAGTGACGCACAACGGCGGGGAGGCCAGGACCGCCGTCAGCTACATGTCGAGCGGCCACGTTCGGATGGCGCAGGGCGACGGGAAGGACGTGATCGTCGATTTCAGCGGCGGCCGGATGATCACGCTCGACGAGGGGAAGAAGACGTTTTACGTCACGACCCATGAGGACCTGGAAC
This sequence comes from Thermoanaerobaculia bacterium, assembly GCA_050747885.1. Lineage (GTDB taxonomy): Bacteria > Acidobacteriota > Thermoanaerobaculia > UBA5066 > DATFVB01 > CAWEYG01. The sequence continues at coordinate 4,951 of JBOGJO010000365.1, read as the reverse complement.
AGCTCGCGGCGAAAATGAAAGAGCGGATGAACAGCCCGGAAATGAAGAGGGCCCGCGAGGCGATGCAGAACGCTTCCCCCGAAGACCGCCAGAGGGCCAACGCCGCGATGGGCGGCATGTTTGCCGTCGAGGTGCGGAACCTCGGTACGAAGAACCGGATCGCCGGCTATCCCTGCGAGAACTGGAGGGTGAGCATCGGCCAGTTCTCCCGCTCGGAGGAATGCGTGACCGACGATCTGAAGTTCCCCCCGCAGGCCTTCGAAATGTACCGGGAGTTCGTGGACTCGATGAAAAGCATGATGGCGGTGATGGGCCCGATGGCGGACGGCGTCTCGAAGATGCAGGAAGAGTTCAAGAAGATGAAGGGGTACCCTCTCGCCAACACGACGACGATCGACGTGATGGGACACAAGACCGTCATCGCGACCGAGGTGACCGACGTGAAGCGCGGTCCGATTCCGTCTTCCGCGTGGGAAGTTCCGGCGGGCTACACGAAAGTCGACAACCCGATGCTTCGGGCTTTCGACGGGCACGGAAGGAAGTAGCCCGGGGAGCCGTTCTATCGTTCCAGCCGCTCGGCGATCAGCCGGTCGGCGCGCGGAAAGTCCACCTCGTCGACGGTTGTCGCTTCGCGGGTGAGCTCTTCCAGGATCTCCGCCTGGATCGCCCCGCGGCGCTTCGCCTCGGCGTACGGGATCGTGTGGAACATCACCATCGAGTATCGGGGGATGAATCGGTCGGGATGCCGCTCCTCCAGGCGGAACGCCAGCTCCTTTTTCAGCTGGAACTTCCGCTCCCGCACGGTCGACCTCATCTCGACGTAGTTTTCCAGCGCCATGTCGGCGATCGCGTCGGCATTTTCGCGGCGAAGCGCCTCGAACTTTGCGAAGATCTCGTTCCACGGTTCGTCCGGATCGCGCAGGAGGGAGCGCAACGCGCCGCAGTCTTCGAACGCCGCGTTCATTCCCTGCCCGTGGAAGGGAACGATCGCGTGCGCCGCGTCGCCGAGCAGCAGCGCATGGTCCTCGAACGACCAGGGCGCGCAGCGGATCGTCTCGAGGTGGCCGGTCGGGTTGTCGAAGAATTCCTCGACGAGCCGTGGGAGGAGCGCCACGGCGTCGGGGAATCTCCGCTGGAAGAGCGCGCGCACCGCTTCCGGCGTCGTGAGGGCCTGAAAGCTCTCCTCTCCGTGATTGGGCAGAAAGAGAGTCACGGTGAAGCTGCCATCCGCATTCGGCAGCGCGATCAGCATGTATTCGCCCCGGGGCCAGATGTGCAGGGCGTTCTTTTCCATTCGGAAGCCGCCCCCTTCCGCGGGAGGAATCGAGAGCTCTTTGTATCCGTGGCCGAGAGGTTCTTCGTCGAGGCGGCCGCCGGCCGCTTCCAGGATTGCCGCGCGAACGGCGGAGGCGCTTCCGTCCGTCCCGAGGAGCACTTCGTAGGGCGCGGATCGAATTCGGGGATCTCCGCCCGACCGGAAGAGCACGTTCCGGCCCGAGAAGTCCACGCCGCAGACGGTCTCTCCGAACCGCAGCGCGACCCGGCCGGTGGCTTCCGCCCCGTCCAGCAGGAGATCGTTGAGGCCCGCGCGGGACACCGAGTAGATGACTTCGTGCGGCTTGTTGCCGTACGGAATCAGACGCAGGCGGCCTTCCTCGTCGTGCAGCATCCGTCCCGCCATCGGGATCAGCGCCGGACGCACGGCTTCCATCATGGCGACTTCTTCGAGGGCGGCGATGCCGCGATTCGCGAGCGCCAGGTTGATCGAGCGTCCCCCGGACGCCCCGACCCTTCGCGGATCGGGGCGGCGCTCGACGAGCGCGACGCGAAACCCGCGGCGGGCCAGAGAGATCGCCAGCAGCGAGCCGGCGAGCCCGGCGCCGACGAGCGTGATTTCGGGAGTCTCGCGGGGAGTTTTCAAGGCCCGCCTTTCCCGTCATCGCGAGGCCGCAAAGCGGCCGCGGCGATCTGCTTCTGGCCCGCGGGTAGATTGCTTCGGTCGCGGAGCCTGTCCTGAGCGAAGCGTGAGGGCTTCCTCGCAATGACCGCTTTCATGCTCGACTCTCTCGGGGCGGACCGTGGGTTCACAACGCGGCTTTCAGAGCTTCGACGAACCGGTAAACCTCTTCGAAACGGTTGTAGAGGGGCACCGGGGCCACCCGAATCACGTCCGGCTCGCGCCAGTCCCCGGTGACGCCCGAGGCTTCGAGCCTTTCAAAGACGGTCCTTCCGGGGACCGGACCTGCCTTCACCCGGATCGAGAGCTGGCATCCCCGCCGCTCCGGGTCCGCCGGGGTCAGGATCTCCACGGCATCGCCGATCTCGCGTCGAAGAAGCCATTCGAGATAGCCGGTGAGGCGAATCGATTTTTCCCGCAACGGCTCGATGCCCCCGGCTTCCTGAAAGACCTCCAGTGAGGCGCGGATGGCCGCGAGCGAAAGAATGGGAGGATTCGAAAGTTGCCACCCTTCCGCGCCCGGGATCGGCCGAAATCCGGGCCGCATCTGGAACCGCGTCTCTTTGTCGTGTCCCCACCAACCGGCCAGCCGCGGGAGCTCCCGCCTCGAGCCGTGCCTTTCGTGCACGAAGCAGGCTCCCACCGATCCCGGGCCCGAGTTCAAGTACTTGTAGGTGCACCAGACGGCGAAGTCGACGTCCCACTCGTGGAGCTTCAGGGGGAGATTTCCCGCCGCGTGCGCGAGGTCGAAACCCGCCACGCAGCCCCGGTCGCGGGCGAGCCGGGCGATCGCGCCGATCTCCAACGCCTGGCCGGTGTAGTACTGGACTCCCGGAAGCAGAACGAGGGCGACGGAGGCGCCCTCTCGCTCGAGAGCTTCGGCGATGTCGTCCGTCTCGATGCCCTGCCGGCCGTTCCGAGGGCGGATCCTCACGAGCGTTTCGGCCGGGTCGAAACCGTGAAGGATCGCCTGAGATTCCAGGGCGTAGTCGTCCGACGGGAAGGCGTGATCTTCGAGGAGGATCCGGTGCCGCTCGCGCGTGGGGCGGTAGAAGCTCGTCATCATCAAATGAAGGTTGACGGTGAGGGAGTTCATCGTCACGACCTCCCCCGGTTCGGCGCCGACGAGCCCGGCCATCGGGGCGGCGAGCGGCTCGTGGTACGGCATCCACGGGTTTTCGCCCGAGAAATGCGCCTTGACGGCGAGGCGCTTCCATTTCTCGATCTCCTGATCGAGGAAATTCGCCGTCCTCCGCGGCAGCAGCCCGAGCGAGTTGCCGGAGAAATAGATCTCTTCGTCTCCGTTCTCCCGCCTCGGAATGTGGAACTCGTCCCGAAAACGCGCGAGCGAGTCGCTTCGGTCCAGGGCGCCTGCGAAATCCCGGCCGGGCCCGAAAGGCTCGCTCACAGGAATCTCTCCGCCGGAAGGTTCAGCCACTCGAGCGCCGTGCCGTGCAACAGGCGGTCCCGCGTTTCCTCCGGGAATCCGCATGCCTCGATCAGGTCTCCCGCGCGCGCTTCGCCGAGCGGAAAGGGGTAGTCGCTGCCGAGCGCGATCCGTTCGGCGCCCATGGCCTCCAGCAGGTAGCGCAGCATCCGCGGGTCGTGCACGAGGGAATCGACGTAGATGCGATCGAGGTATTCCCGCGGCGGAGCGCACCGGGACGTCTCGAACAGGTCGGGCCGCGTTTCGAATCCGCGGGCAATTCTGCCGATCGTCGCCGGAAACGCCCCGCCGCCGTGCGCGAAAGCGATGCGCAGCGCCGGAAGCCGCTCGAGGACTCCTCCGAAGATCAGCGAGCAGATCGCGAGCGAGACCTCGGCCGGCATTCCCACGAGCCAGGGCAGCCAGTATTTCGTCATCCGGTCCCGGCCGGCCATTTCCCAGGGGTGCACGAAGACGGCGGCTCCGAGCGACGCGGCGGCCTCGAAAATCGGAAACAGCTCCGGGCTGTCGAGGTTCGCTCCGTTGACGTTGGAGCCGATCTCGATGCCGGCGATGCCCAGATCCCGGACGCACCGCTCCAGCTCCCGGATCGCCGAGTCGGGTTTCTGCATCGGAACCGTCCCGAGGGCGGCGAAACGGGTCGGATGCGCCGCCACGACCGCGGCGAGGTGGTCGTTGAGGTAGCGGGCGAGCTCGAGCGCGGGGCCCGGCTGCGCCCAATAGCTGAACATCACGGGGACCGTCGAGAGGACCTGGACGTCGACGCCGGCGGAGTCGCATTCGGCCAGCCGAACCGCGGGGTCCCAGCAATTGCTCTCGATCTCCCGGAACAGGGCGTCGCCGACCATCATCCGCGCGCGTCCCGGCGCATGGTGCTCCAACCGGACGAAGCGCTCGCCGCCGGGCGTCTTCCGGAGGTCGGGAAGGGTCTCGGGGAGGATGTGGGTGTGGACGTCGATCTTCAGCAAGATCGGGCGCTACTCTCCGGGCGCCGGCATCGCGGGCCTCGGCATGACGGTCCCGCAATTCCTGCACGTTCGGCGCTTTTCGTCTCCGAAGAACCGGTCGAAGACGGGCGGAAAGTCCTTTTCCACGTTTTCCAGGGAGAAGAACTCCTCATAGAGGAGGCTCGTGCACCCGTCGCAATACCACTGGAGGCCGTCTTTCTCGTTGGCGAGGCGCTTGCGCTCGACGACGAGACCCACCGAGTCCGGCATCCGCTGCGGGGAGTGCGGGATTCGGGGCGGAAGGAGGAAGATTTCGCCGGCGCGGATGGGGATGTCCACGACTTTGCCCGCCTGGATGGTCTTGAGCACCATCTCGCCCTCGAGTTGATAGAAGAATTCCGGCCCCTCGTCGATGTGGTAATCCTTTCGGTTGTTCGGGCCGCCGACGACCATGACGATGAAGTCGTCTTCCTCGAAGACTTTCTTGTTGCAGACCGGCGGTTTGAGGAAGCTTCGGTGCTCCTCGATCCAGCGAGCGAAATTGAGCGCCTTCGATTCCATGAGTGTCCTCCCCGACTCGGCTTGCCCGGGATCCGCGCG
>JBOGJO010000364.1:0-29947 GCA_050747885.1 Thermoanaerobaculia bacterium | reverse complement strand
CCCAGGCCGCGGCCGTTCTGCTGGTCACGGTCTTCGCGGCGGCGGTCATCGGAATCACGAGACTGAACTACGACGAGTTTGCGCTCGTGCGGCGAGGCCTCGTGCTGAAGATCTACGATGCGCCGGTTCTCAAACGCGCGCTTTTCCCGGTCTTCTTCGACATCGGAATCGTCGCGGCCTCGATCTATATGGCCATCGTCCTGAAGACCGACGACTGGGGCGTCGTTTCGCATCGAATGCTCGCGCTCCAGCTTCTCGAAATTCTGCCGATCGTCACGATCGCGGTCTTCTGGGCGTTTCGCCTCTATCGCGGGTCGTGGAGGAACGCGAGCATCGCGGACTTCCTCCGTTCGAGCTCCGCTGTGGTCGCCTCGGCCGTTCTCGGCGCGCTCGTCTGCGCCGTGGCGCTGCGAAAGCCTCCGAAACTGACTCTCCTCGCGATCGAGGCGCTCATCCTGTTGTTCCTCGTCAACGGGTCGCGGCTCTCGTACCGCCTTTTCTCCCACTGGAACCTTCGGGCGGCCCGGGAAGGGGAGCCCGTGCTCCTCTACGGAGCGGGGCTCGGCGGAACGCTCGCCCTGAGGGAGATTCTCTCGAACCCTTCCTGGGGAATGCGCCCCGTGGGCTTCCTCGACGACGATCCGGACCGCGCCGGCCGGGAGGTCAACGGCTATCCGGTGATCGGAACTCTTTCGGCGCTAAGGGACGTGATCGCGAAACGCGAGATCCGAACGGTCGTCGTTTCTTCGGCGAAGATCGACCTTGAGCACCTGGCCGAGCTCGAGCGGATCTGCCGCGCGGCGGGGATCCGGGTGAGCAAGTTCCGAATCGAGTTCGTGGAAATGGAGCCGGTGAGGAGCCTCGAGAAGGTCTAGTTTTTTGATCTTTCCTATTCCCAGTTTCCAGAATTCGGATACGAAATTCAGATTTTCGAGCAGATCTCGGTTTCTAAACCATTTGTAAAGAAGGAGTTCCACAGGTCAATTTTTTCAGCGCTCGGCTTGCTTCTCTGTTCGGGGACCCTTGTGGGGTCTCGAGAGGGGAACTTGTGTTGAGCGCACCAGGATCGGCGCGAGCTCGATTCCGCGCTCGAAGGAGCAACGCCATGATTCCACTGGAACTTAGCACGGGGATAAATGGGGCCGGAAACGTGAAAATCTGGTCGAAGAAAAGGTCGATTTCGGGGCAGATCTTTCAATGGGTCTGTGGCATAATGTTCAGTAGCCGCATAGCAAGAGCGGCGATCGGTCGAAATCGTTTTTCGAGAACTGGGGTACCGACTATGGATGGATTTATTCGCCTGAAATGCCTCGGCCGTCCGGCGGTCCTGGCAAGCGTGGCTTTGGCCACTTTCCTTTTTGCGTCCACAGCAAAGGGCGCGATTGCGGTGGATACGGTCAACAACGGGGGCGCGCATCTCGCGAACAACGGCACGCTGACGATCAGCCACACGACGACGAGCGCCGGCGTCAACCGGTACCTTCTCGTCGGCGTCTCGATGAACATCGCCCCCGACGAGAATGCCACCGTCGCGTCGGTCACGTACGACGGGATTCTGATGAACTTGATCGGCGTTCAAAACAGCACGAACGGCTCGAACGACCGGCGCATCGAGATGTGGGAGCTCGTCAACCCCCCTTCCGGGACTTTCGACGTCGTCGTAACGAAGACATCCACCGGGACGGGCACCGTGGGTGTAACCGCGGGCGCGATCGGCTTCACGGGGGTCGATCAGGAAACTCCGAGCCGGAACTTTAATTCGGCTCAGGGAAGCAGCAACACCCCGTCCGTCATCGTGACGAGCGTTGCCAATGACGTCGTCGTCGACACCGTGGCCGGACGCGGCGACAAGACTCTCACCGTCGGGGCAGGACAAACCTCCCGCTGGAATCTCAACTCCGGCGGCACGAGCACGACTGCGGACGTGCGCGGCGGAGGCAGCACCGAGCCGGGCGCCGGCACGGTGACGATGTCGTGGACACTCAGCGGCAACAGCCAGCGGTGGGCGATCGGAGGCGTTTCCCTCCAGCCGGCTCGCGCCGACATCGGGATCTTTAAGAGCGCGACACCGGTCATCGCGGCGGTCGGGAGCACCCAGACGTACGAAGTCACGCTGCTGAACAATGGGCCTTCCACGTCGACCAACGTCGTGGTGACGGACACGCTCGTCGTTGCGCGCCTTTCGTTCGTTTCAGCGACTTCGTCGCAGGGGACCTGCAGCTTCGCCTCACCGACGGTCACTTGCAGCGTTGGAACGATGCCTGCGACGGGGCCGCCCGTGACGATTACCATCGTGGTGTCGCCAACGTCCGCTGCGACCGTCACGAACACGGCAACCGTCACGCAGACAGAGACCGACCCGAACTTCAACGGGGCGAACAATTCGGCAAGCGTGACGACGACGATCGTCGCTTCGGCGACGCCTCTCTGCGCAAACCCAGGCGTCAACGGCAGCCCGACCAGCCTCAGCGGAATCGTCAACACGTATTTTCCCGGTACGGCGAACGCCTCGGCGGGAGCGACGTCCATCACGATCGGCGCCCACCGGACGGGCGACGCGAACGTGGCGATCGCGATCGGCGACCTTCTGCTCGTCATGCAGATGCAGGACGCCGCGATCGTCTCCGCGAACGACGACACCTATGGCGCGAATTCCCACACGGGGGCGGGCGCATCGGCGCTGAACAACGCGGGGCGGTACGAATACGTGAAGGCGACCAACGTCGTCACGACCGCCGGCGGGACCGTCAACATTACCGGCACAGGGACGGGAAACGGGCTCAACTACGCGTACACGAACGCCGACGCGACGACCACCCAGGGAGCGCGCCGCTTCCAGGTGATCCGCGTGCCACAGTACTTGAACGCGACGCTCGGGGCCGCGCTGACGGCGATCCAGTGGTCCACGCTGACGGGGGCGACCAACCAGTACGGAACGGGCGGGGTCCTGGCGATCGACGTGGCCGGGACGCTGAACCTCAACGGCCAGTCGGTCTCCGTCGACGGTCTCGGGTTCCGGGGCGGCTCGTTCCGCCAACTCGTTGGAACCACGGGCGCCGCGGGGTTCGCGGCGACCGACTTCCGGACGGCCTCGGCCGCCGCGCCGGCAAACCACACGACGGGAACGGTTGCCAACGGAGTCAACGCTCCGAAGGGTGAGGGAATCGCGGGCACTCCGGAATGGATTTACGACGCCGCGGGGAATGCGGCCCTTCAAACGAACCAGCCCAACGACGGCTATCCGAACGGAAGCAACGGCCGCGGCGCACCCGGAAACGCCGGTGGCGGCGGGACGGACTCGTCCCCAACAGACAACTCCGAGAACAGCGGCGGCGGCGGCGGCGGCAATGGAGGCGCCGGAGCCCGGGGAGGCAACTCCTGGGCCGCGAACGAAGCCAACGGCGGCATCGGCGGCTCCGCCTATCCGGCCGCGATCGACCGCGTCATCATGGGGGGCGGGGGCGGCGCCGGCACGAGGAACAACTCCGACAACATGGATCCCGCGAGCGCCGGCGCCGCCGGCGGCGGAATCATCTTCTTCCGCGCGCAGCAGGTGACCGGCACCGGGACGCTTTCCGCCAATGGCTCGGACGCTGTCGACTCCCCGTCAAACGACGCCGCTGGCGGCGGAGGGGCCGGCGGTAGCGTCATCGTGGCGTCGAACACTGGCGACCTCAACGGGTTGACGGTGAAGATGCACGGGGGAAAGGGCGCCAACGCCTGGGCAACACACAACCCGGACAACGCCTGCTACGGTTACCCGCCTCTCGGAAGCTACGACCCGCCCGTTCCGGGCTGGTTCCCCTACAACGTCGCGGGGAGCGGGCCGACCACCTACCTCGGTGTCAACAGCGCCTGCACGGAGCGCCACGGGCCGGGAGGGGGAGGCGGCGGCGGTGTTGCGATCCTGTCCTTCAATCCGACGGTCGCGCCGGATGTCAGCGGGGCCCAGTCCGGCACGACGACGACGGCGAGCGACGCCTACGGCACCCAGCCGGGAGGAAACGGCGGAATCGCGATCGTGCCTCCGTTCAACTCGATTCCGGGTCCCGGCGGCGGTGCGGATTGCTCCACCGATCCGGCGATCACGAAAACACACAGCGGGACGTTCATCCAGGGCCAGACGGCCACGTTCACCCTGCACATTTCGAACGCGGCCGTGAGTCAGACGCTCTTCGGCACGACAGCGGGAACGATCACCGTCACCGACACGCTCCCGACGACGCCCGACCCGTTGACTCCGGTTTCGGCGACGGGAACCGGGTGGGGACCGGGGACGAACGCCTGTTCCATCAGCGGCCAGACCGTCACGTGCACGCGAACCACGACGCTGGCCGCGGGCGCGAGCTATCCCGACATTACGGTCACCGTCACGGTCGGCAGCACGGCGACCGGTACCGACGTAAACACGGCAAACCTCGCTGTGACGGGCGGCGGTTCCTTTGCCGACGTCAATACGACCAACGATTCGGCGAGCGATTCGGTGATCATCCAGTCTCCGACGATTGCGACGCTGCGCGCGTTCCATGCAATCCGAAAGGGAGCCCAGGTTTCCCTCGAGTGGCAGACGAGCTACGAGGTTCGAAATCTCGGCTTCGAAATCGTCCGCGATCAGAACGGCCAGCAGACGACGATCACGCCCGGTCCAATCGCGGGGTCTGCGCTCATGGTGGGATCGTTCAACGAGCTTCGCTCGGGAATGAGCTATCGATGGATCGACACCGATCCGGGTCCCAGGGGCGAAGCGGCTTACTGGCTCCGCGACATCGATCTCGATGGATCGACGAGGCTGTCCGGTCCTTACTCGCAGGAAGAGGAGCAGGCCACGGCGCTCTTCCCGGTCTCCCGGACGGAAAGTCGCGATTCCGGGATCTCGCCGCTCCTTACGAATCTTCCCGCGTCGGTCCATCCCTTCAAGTTCCCCGACGGCTTCGGCGCTCCGGGATCTGAATTTGTTGGGAGGGCTGAAACGGAAGGCGCTCGGGTGGAATCCGCCAGAGCGAAGCCGGGAGTGAGCTCCCAGGCGCAGCAGTGGACGCTGGCGGGGCAGCCGGCCGCCAAGATCCTCGTCAATCACGAGGGTTGGTTCCGGGTCACGCGCAATCAGCTCTCGGGCGCCGGATTCGATCCGGGGAGCTCTTCGACGTATCTCCAGCTGTTCGTGGAAGGGCAGCAAATCCCGATTCTCGTCAACGATGGCGGGGACGGAAGCTTCGACGGCGGCGATTCGATCGAGTTCTATGGCACCGGCCTCGACACACCCTCCACCGACACCCGTGTTTACTGGCTGGTGCAGGGCACATCGCCGGGTCTTCGCGTCTCGCAGGCAAGCGTCGGAGGAGGGCAGTCGGGCCCTGCCAACTTCCCCTTCACCGTCGAGCGGAAAGACCGAACGGTTTATTTCATCAACCTCACGACGAACGGCGACAACGAGAATTTCTTCGGCGCCGTTCTGACTTCCACTCCGACCGACGAATCCCTGTCGGTCGTTCACCTGGACTCGGCCGACTCCGGCAGCAGCACTCTCGAGGTCTCTCTCCAGGGAGCGACGACCGGCGTGACGCATCAGGTCGATGTCCAGCTCAATGGACACGACCTCGGGGCGATCAGCTTCCAGGACCAGGACGCTCCGACGACGGATTTCCCGGTGCCAACGAGCTGGCTCGTCGAGGGAGACAACCACATCGTGCTGGCCGCCCAGGGAGGCTCCCTGGATGTCAGCGTCGTGGACTACATCACCCTGACGTACCCGCATCTCTACGAGGCGGACTCGGGAGCGCTCAAGTTCACGGCGCCCGGCAACTCTCAAATCACGGTCGGCGGGTTTGCGAGCGCTTCCGTCCGAGTGCTCGACGTCTCCAATCCGGCGGCCGTTCGCCAGGTGCCGGTGTCGGTCTCGCCCGAGGGCGGCGGTTTTTCCGCATCCCTGGTGACGCCGGCGAGCTCGACGACGACCCTTCTGGCGGTCGAAGACGACCGCGTTTCGACAGACGGCGGGATCGTCCTGAACGCGCCCTCGAGCCTGAACAAGAAGACGAATCAGGCGGCGCTGGTCATCATCGCGCATCCGAGTTTCATCCCGGCCGTTGCCCCGCTGGCAGCGCTTCGCCAGAAGCAAGGATTGCGAACGATGGTCGTGGATGTCAACGACGTCTACGACGAGTTCAACTACGGGGAGAAGAGCCCCCAGGCGATCAGGGATTTCCTGTCTTACGCCGTGGCCTCCTGGAAGGGCAAGGGTCCCCAGTATGCGCTCCTGGTCGGCGATGCGAGCTACGATGAACGGGACTACTATGCCGCTTACGGCTTCGCCCAAACTGATTTCGTCCCCACAAAGCTCGTGCCGACGACGTACCTGAAGACTGCCTCTGACGACTGGTTCGTGGACTTCAACGATGATGGTATTCCGGATCTTCCGATCGGGCGATTACCGGCGCAGACCCCCGGCGACGCCGCATCGATGGTCTCGAAGATCACCGGGTATCCTCAATCCTCGGGCGCGTGGCTCAAGAAGATCCTCATCGCCGTCGACAAGAACGACGACAATGATTTCACGGGCCTCGCCCAAAGCCTCGCACAGAAGATCCCGAAGGGTTATGTCGTCCAGACCTTTCTTCGGGATGCCCTCGACCCGTCGACCATGCATGACGATGTCGTTGCCGGGATCAATTCGGGGCAGCTGCTCGTCAACTACATCGGCCACGGATCGGAGCAGACCTGGGGGAAAACCACATTCTTCGAGAACTCGGATGCACTTGCCCTGACCGACGGCTCAACTCTTCCAGTCGTGATTTCCATGGATTGCCTGAATGGTCTCTTCCAGGATCCCGTCCAGGACACGCTGGCCGAGGTTCTTCTCAAGGATTCTTCGACCGGAGCCGTGGCGGTGTGGGCCTCTTCAGCCCTCACGGAGCCCGTGGCGCAAGGGCAGATGGACCGCGCTCTCTACGCGCAGCTGCTAAAGGCTGGGCCTCCAAGAATTGGCGATGCGATGCTGACCGCGAAGAAGGCGACGAATGACCAGGATGTCCGCCGCACATGGATCCTCTTCGGCGATCCGACGATGTATCTGGCGCGCTGAGACCTTTCTTCTTCCACTCCACGAGACCGGGCGAAAGCCCGGTTTCGTGTTATTGATCTTGCTGTTGCAATTGCCGTTGGCTCGTTCTACGATGCCTTGAGGATGAGTTCACCCGTGGATGAGGATCAAACGAAGTACGTCCGGGCCGGCGAATTCGCGACCCGACAAATTGCCGGTCAGACCGTCGTCGTTCCGGTTCGCGGCCGGGTCGGCGATCTCAGCCGAATCTTCACGCTCAACGAAACCGGATCGGCGATTTGGTCGATGTTCGACGCCCCGTGCGGCGCCTCCGAGCTCGCCGGGGCGCTTGCCGAGACGTTCGAAGTCACTCCCGCACGGGCTCGAGTCGACGTCGAGGAGTACCTCGGGTTTCTCCAAACGCAGGGCTTGATTCGAAAATCGACAGGAGAGGCTTCCGAGTGACGGACATCGGCGCATACGGCGACTTCAGCGCGAATTTGCACGCGGGCATGGCTCGCCAGCAAATTCCCGCGAACGTCATGATCGAGATCAGCCGGCGTTGCCCGCTGAATTGTTCGCATTGCTACAACAATCTCCCGATGGGCGACGTTGAGGCGAAGAGCGGCGAGCTGACGTACGCGGAACACTGTCGTATCCTGGACGAGTTGGCGGAGGCGGGGTGTCTCTGGATCTGCTTCACGGGAGGCGAGATTTTCGCGCGGATGGATTTTCTCGACATCTACACGTACGCGAAGAAGAAGGGGTTCATCGTCACGCTTTTTACGAACGGGACGTTGATTACGCCGAAGATCGCCGACTATCTCGCGGAATGGCGGCCTTTCTCGATCGAGATCACTCTCTACGGCCGCACGAAAGAAACCTACGAGCGGTTGACTCGCGTGCCCGGGTCATACGAAAGGTGCCTCCGGGGGATTCAATTGTTGAAAGAGCGCGGTCTCTCGCTTGCCCTGAAGACCGTCGCCGTGACGGTCAACAAGCACGAGATCTGGGAAATGAAGAGGTTTGTCCAGGAGGACCTCGGCCTGCCCTTCAAGTTCGATCCGATGATCAACGCCCGAATCGACTGCTCTCTGAGCCCTCTGGCGGTAAGGCTGAGCCCTCCGGAAATCGTGGAGATGGATCTCGAGGATCCGGGTCGAGTGGCGGAATGGAAGACGTTTTCATCGCGCTTTATCGGTCCCTCACACGCGCCGGGAAAGGAAGACGAACTCTATCACTGCGGCGGCGGGATCAGTTCGTTTGCGCTCGACCCGGCGGGTCGAATGAGCATCTGCGTTCTCTCGCACTTCGACACGTACGACCTCCGGCACGGAACTCTCGATGAGGGCTGGAATCACTTTCTGGCGCGGGTTCGCGAGAAAAAGGTGAACCGCGTGACGAAGTGCAACGCATGCCATCTGAAGAGCGTGTGCGGCATGTGCCCGGCCAACGGAGAATTGGAGAGCGGCGACCCGGAGTCGCCCGTGGATTTTCTCTGCCATACGGCACACCTTCGGGCAGAAGTCTTTGGCTGGAACGTCCAGCCTCACGGCGAGTGCGAGTATTGCGAAGGAGGTTCGGGCTATTCGACCGTCCAGGTCGAAGCGTCGCTGGTGCGCGAGCGGAAACCTGTCGCGAAACCCGGCGGCTTCCTGCCGAGCCTCGCGTCTGGTCCGGGAACGCTTCCCTCGGCCGGCAGCGGTTGTACGACGGGCTGTGGCTCGTGCGGTGGACACTGAGACGAGACGGGGAGAGGAGAGAATGATGAGGCGAGAAGATCGGGAAGAGACTCCCAAAAAGAAGAGAATGTACGAAAAGCCGCGCGCGGGCGTGATTCCTCTGCGGCCGGATGAGGCTGTTCTCGCGGTGTGCAAGAGCGCAACACACGCAGGCCCCGGGGGAGTGTCGAATTGTTCGCCCGTCGGCCCTTGCAGTTCTTCCGGCTCCTAGGCGTTCGTTGACGATCCCGGCGTCGGTGGGACCGATCGGGGCAAAAGGAAGCCGTTACTTGAATGTTGGCGGCTTGACCGTGCGCCTTGCGTGGGGAGAATCCGCGCCGCCGATCGCTTCGTCGGCGTCCTGGCGCGCATTTGTGGCAAAAGAAATGAAGCCGGATCTCGACCTGGAGGTCGCCTGGGCGAAGGACCTTCAGCAGCACGGCGATCGCGTTTTCGAATCGGGCGGTCCGTGGAATCTCTACCGGGAAGGTGATCGGCTCTCTTTTCGCGTCTTTTCCTCTCTCCTGGGCCCGGAACCCTACGAGGTGGCAAGGGTCACGTCCGATTTCCGGTCCGGAGATCTGCTCCTGCGTCCGAGCGCTTTCGCCGAGGGAGTGCCCGTCGACCCCCTCCAGTTTCCGCTCGACGAGCTGCTCGTCATTCACTTGCTCGGTACCGGTCTCGGGGTGGAAGTGCATGCCTGCGGGATTATCGAGAATGACAGGGGAGTTCTCTTTTGCGGCCAGTCGGGCGACGGAAAAACGACGACGGCCCGGCTCTGGGAGCGAGTTCCGGGCGCCCGGATTCTGAGCGATGACCGCATCATTCTGCGTCGGGAGGAAGGGCAGTTCTGGATTTACGGGACTCCATGGCATGGGGAAGCGATGTTCGCAGAGAACGCGAGAGCGCCACTCTCCGCCGTATTCGTGCTGGACCGTGGCGATACCAATCGCGCCGTCCCTCTCGAGCCGCAGGATGCCATCGCGCTGCTATTGGCCCGGAGCTTCGTGCCGTTCCATGACGCCGGGGCAATCGGGTTCACCCTCCGCTTCCTGGAGGAGCTCGTCTCCTCCGTCCCCGTGTACCGGCTGGCGTTCGTTCCGGACGCCTCGGCGACGGGATTCGTTCGGGGGCTCGTCCGGTGATGTCCTCCGAAAGAAGCGAGGCGCCGCCGTTTCTCGAGGTCTGCCGCGATCTCCTCACGTCCGAGTTCGCGATCCGATTTCAGGCCTCGGGAGAGAGTATGTATCCGACGATCCGCGACGGCGAATTCATCGAAGTGGCTCCGCTCGGCTGCGGTAGGGAGCCGCGCCGGGGCGATATCGTTCTCTACGAGTCGGCCGGACGGCTCGTTTGCCACCGGCTCGTGCGCCTGGGGGGGGCTCCGCTTTTCCCTGGATTCGTGCTCCAGGGCGACGCGCGGTGGGCTGGCGAGGAGAGCGTTCTTGCGGGACAGGCCCTTGGCGTGGCAACTGCCGTCATGCGGAACGGCTCTCGCCGCCGCCTGCGCGGTTGGGTCGCCCGTTTCAGAGACGCGAGTCGCCGCCTTGCCGGCTCGGTGCGTCGAACGCTCATCGGTTCCTCTCTGCCGGTCTGAGATCGGCGTCCTTCCATCATTTCTGAACTCCAGAATTCCCCAACGAATCCCGGATAACCGTCTTCCCGGGCGACGCGCTTGAACTGTGTAAGTAGCTGTAGGTGCGCATCTTAGCGTAAATCCGGAGCTCGTGGCATCCCTGGCCGGTGCATTGCGATTCCCTTCCTGCGACTGGCAATGGAAACGAAGAACAGAAGCAGAAGGAGAACGGCAATGAATACGAATCTCGGGTCCCGAATCTTCTCGATGGTTGTTACGGGCGCCCTGATGGGCGCGGCGGCGTCTCCGGCCATGGCGGGCAAGAAGTCGAGCACCGGAAGCGGCGGAACGAGCAGCAATGCCTCGTCCTCGACGACCCCGAATTTCGCCGGGATGGCTGGTGCAAAAATTTCGGTGCAGAAAGAGGGCTGGTACAGCGTCAGCCGCCAGAATCTGATCAACGCGGGCTGGGATCCGGGAACGTCGCCGACGTACCTTCAGCTCTGGTGCGAAGGCCATCAGCAGGCGATTCTCGTCAACACGGGAAGCAACAAGACCTTTGACGCCACCGACACGATCGAGTTTTACGGAACGGGCCTCGACAACCCCTTCACCTCGTCGCGGGTCTACTGGCTTCTCCAGGGGAGCGCGCCGGGGCTTCGCATCGCGACAGCTTCGGCGAACAAGAAAACCACAGCGGCGCCTGCGAGCTTCAGCTTCACCTCGGTCGAGAAAGACCGGAGCATCTATTTCATCAACCTGACGTCGAACGGTGACCAGGACAATTGGTTCGGTCCGGTGGTCTCACCGATTTCCGGTCCGGTCAGCGAGACGATTCAAGTCCCTCATCCGGCTTCCGGGACCTCCTCGGTCACGCTTGAAATCGCTCTCCAGGGCGCGACATGGTCGACCCACGACATCAACGTAGAAGTGAACGGCAACCCGGCCGGTTCGATCGTCTTCAGCGGAATGATTGCGCAGACGACGAATCTCACCGTTCCGCAATCCTGGATCGTCCCCGGCGCGAATTCCGTCGTTCTGGCGGCCGCCGGCGGAGACGCGGATTACTCCGTGATCGACACGATGTCGCTCACCTATCCTCACTTGTACACGGCTGATCAAAACTCGTTGAAATTCACCGCTGCCGGGAACCTGAGCGTCCCTGTCAGCGGGTTCTCGAGCTCCGCCGTTCGAGTGTTCGACATCACGGCGCCCGCGTCCGTCCAGCTGATGCCGGCGACCGTTAAGGCCACGGGAGGCTCCTACTCTGTGTCGGTCGGAACTTCCAGCCAGGTCGGTTCGATGACGTTTCTCGCACTCTCGCAGGACCAGGTGCTCGCGCCGGCTTCGATCGTCGCGAACGTTGTCTCGAACTTGAAGGCGACGACGAACCGGGCGGACTTCATCATTTTGAGCTCATCGTCGTTCTTGGGTGCAGTCGCCCCGCTTCAGGCGCTGCGAAAGAGCCAGGGGATGACGGTTTCCGTGGTGAATCTTACCGACGTGTACGATGAATTTAGCGCCGGGGAGAAAGACCCGCAGGCGATCAAGGACTTTCTTCTCTACACGCAATCGAGCTGGGCCAAGCCGGCTCCGCGCTATGTCGTCCTCGTGGGCGGGGCTTCCTCCGATCCGCGGAACTATTCGGGTTACGGCTCGAACGACTTCGTTCCGACGAAGCTCATCGCGACCGGTCTTCTCAAGACTGCCTCGGATGACTGGTTCGTTGACTTCAACAACGACGGTCTCCCTGACATGGCCATCGGCCGGCTTCCGGTGCGCACGGTGCAGGAGGCCTCGGCGATCATTGGAAAGATCACTTCGTATGGCCAGGCCTCAGGCTCCTGGAAGAAGAACGTTCTTCTGGTTGCCGACCAGAACGACTCTTCCAACGACTTCGAAAGCGCGAGCGCAAGTGTTCAGGCTCTGGTCCCTGCGACGTACTCTTCGCAGAGCGTCCTTGCCGGTCAGGTCGGCGGCGCGGCGGCCAATGCGGCGATTCTCCAGGGAATTTC
This sequence comes from Thermoanaerobaculia bacterium, assembly GCA_050747885.1. Lineage (GTDB taxonomy): Bacteria > Acidobacteriota > Thermoanaerobaculia > UBA5066 > DATFVB01 > CAWEYG01. The sequence goes on along the minus strand of JBOGJO010000364.1, from coordinate 17,596 downwards.
GGCCGGGCAGCTCGTGGTGAACTACAGCGGGCATGGCTCGGAGCAGGCGTGGGGCCCTCCGACGACCATCACCGGAGACGACGCGGCGAACATGTCGAATGCCTCCCAGCTCCCGTTCGTCGTCTCGATGGGCTGCCTGACGGGAATGTTCCAGGATCCCTACCAGGAGACTCTGTCCGAAACGTTCCTGAAGAACGGGAACGGCGGCGCGGTGGCTTTCTGGGGATCGTCGGGGATGACCGGCATCCTCGGCGAGACGGCGATGAACCAGCGACTCTTCTCGTACCTTTTCAACGGAACGCATCCGACTCTCGGCGATGCGGTCGCCCAGGCGAAGTCTGCCACAACGGATCCTGATGTTCGGCGCACCTGGATCTTTTTCGGCGACCCCACCATGAAGCTGGCCCAGTAACGCGCACGGCCAGGACGTGAAAGTGAAGGGCCCCCGAAAGGGGGCCTTTTCCACGTGCCGTCGATCCGCAACTTCGCGACGCAGGCCTCCTCGATCTGCTCGCCTGGAAGTCCGGCCGGGATGGTTTCGCTCGCGATCGCAATGAGGGGCAGGTCCGCAACTTCGGGTAGAATCCCGGCCAGTGGAGCACCTGTTCCGTTACGGCGAGCTCAAGATCTTTTCCGGCCGGGCGCACCCGAGCCTGGCCGCCGAGATCTGCGCGTATCTGGGAGTCGGGCTGGGCAAAGTGAAGCTGTTCAACTTCTCCGACGGCGAGAACAACTGCCAGATCGAGGAGAACGTTCGCGGCGCCGACGTGTTCGTCATCCAGCCGACGTCCACCCCCGTCAACGACCACCTGATGGAGCTGCTGATTCTCCTGGATGCGTTCAAGCGGTCCTCCGCCACGCGGGTCACGGCCGTGATTCCCTATTACGGCTACGCCCGGCAGGATCGAAAAGACCGGCCCCGGGTCCCGATCACCTCGAAGCTCGTCGCGGACCTTCTCACGGCGGCCGGCGCGGACCGAATCCTCACGATGGATCTGCATGCTGCGCAGATCCAGGGATTTTTCAACATTCCGGTGGATCACCTTTTCGCCGCGCCGGTCATCCTGGAATCGGTTCGGAAGATGGAGATCGAAGACCTCACGATCGTCTCTCCCGACGTGGGGGGCGTGGAGCGGGCGAGGGCGTTCGCAAAGAGGCTCGGAGCGTCCCTGGCGATCGTGGACAAGCGCCGGACGGGGCCCAACGAGGCGGAGGTCTTGAACGTCATCGGCGACGTGGAAGGGCGCTCGACGCTGATCCTGGACGACATCATCGACACGGCCGGGACGCTCATCAAGGCGACCGAGGCGCTGGAGGCTCATGGGGCCCGCGAGGTCTTCGCCGCGGGGGTCCACGCGGTCCTCTCCGGGCCGGCGATCGACCGGATCAACGAATCCAGATTGAAATCGGTTCTCGTCACCAACACGATCCCCGTGACGGCGTCCGAAGCCCGCTGCCCGAGGATCCGGTCGTTTTCCGTCGCCCCGCTCCTCGGCGAGGCGATCCAGCGGATCCACGACGGGGCCTCGGTTTCGTCGTTGTTCGTGTAACCCTCACCCGGCACTGCGGTGCCTCCCTCCCGCACTCACGCGGCTTCTGAAGGCTGCCCCAGGGGAGAGGGAACAGCGGGCCCGGAACCCGTCCCCTCGCCCTCTGGGAGAGGGGGAACCGCCGCAGCGGTGGGTGAGGGGGTCCCCACTTGCTCACTCCTCGCGGCTCCGGTATACTGCCCACCTTTTCTTTTGAAGGGGTTGAGGTTGTATGGCCAACATTGAACTGGATGTCGAGCGTAGGGAAGCGATCGGGAAGAACAACGCGCGGCGGGCCCGCGCCGGCGGCAAGGTCCCGGCGATCGTCTATGGAGCCAGGAAAGAAACGGTTCCCATCTACGTCAACTCGAGGGCGCTGACCACGGTTTTTCGCGAGGGCGCCGGCTCGAACTCGATCTATCTTTTGAAGATGACGGGGACCGACAAAGCGCGGCACGCCATGATCAAGGAGATCAACCGCGACCCGATTACCCGAAAGGTGCTGCACATCGATTTCGTCCGCGTGCTGATGGACGTCAAAGTCCGCGTCTCCGTCGCGCTGGACCTCGTCGGCACTCCGATCGGCGTGCGTCAGGACGCGGGAATCCTGGATTTCGTGACGCGCGAAATCGAGATCGAGTGTCTTCCCAACGACATCCCCACGGCGATTCCCGTGGACGTGTCGGAAATCGGAATGGGCCAATCGATGCGCGTGTCGCAGATCCCCGTGCCGGAGGGAATTCGGATCCTGGAAGAACCGGAAAAGGTCATCGCGCACGTCGCGCATCCCGCCAAGGAAGAAGAGGCTCCGGTTCCGGGAGTGGAGGCGGAGGCCGCGGCGGCCGAGCCCGAGGTCATCAAGAAGGGCAAGGTCGAGACCGAAGAAGCGCCGGAAGAAGGGAAGAAGTAATCCGGCATTGCACGTTCGTCTCGTTGCGGGGCTGGGGAATCCCGGCCCGGAATACGAAGGGACGCGCCACAACGTGGGTTTCGCCGTCGTCGACCGGCTGGCCGGCGACGCCGGGTTTTCGGTCAAGCGGCTCGACTGCCGGGCGCTGACCGGCCGGGGACGGATCGAGAACGAGGCCGTCGTTCTCGCCAAACCGGCGACTTACATGAACGCCTCGGGCGAGGCCGTCGTCGCTCTTTTGAAAAAGTTGGAATTGACCGCGGAGGACCTTCTCGTCGTGTCCGACGACATCGACCTTCCGGTGGGCGCTCTCCGGCTCAAGCCGAAGGGCTCTTCCGGGGGGCAAAAGGGGCTTCGGTCGATCGAATCCGCCCTCGGGACGAAGGAGTTTCCGAGGCTGCGGGTTGGGATTCGCGGGGAGCACTACACGCGGGACAACGAGTTGTCCGATTACGTGCTCGACCGGTTTTCCCGATCCGAGCGGCCGACGATCGACGCGGCAGTGACCCGGGCGGCCGACGCCGTTCGGGCGTGGCTGACGGAAGGTATCGTCGCGGCCATGAATCGTTTCAACGCGATCTCCGAATAGCCGGAGTCGTTTTTATCTCCTCGGTCCCGCTTGACGGGATCTTGAGATCCAGGAGGAGTCATGCGAATTTACGACATCGTGGTGGTGTTGAGCCCGGACGGCACTCCGGACCAGACCACCGGCCTCGTCGAGGGGTTCAAGAAGATCCTCGTCGACGACGGCGCCAACGTCGTTCTCGAAGAGCCGTGGGGGCGCCGGCGCCTCGCGTACGCGATCGGGAAAAGGCGGGAAGGCGTCTACCACTACTGGCAGGTCGAGGCGAAGGCCGAGACGATCGCGGAGCTCGAGCGAAAGCTTCGGCTCTCGGACGACGTCTTGAGGCACCTGGCGGTGCGCGCGGATGAAGAGTTGCGCCGCGCGACAAAGCTGAAGAAGGTGCGCGACGCCAAAGCCGCGAAGAAACCCCCGAAGAAGGTGCCCGCGGAGGCCGCCGCGGCTCCGGCCGAACCGGCTGAAGCGTGAGGGCGGCGATGCGACGATTTGTCACCCCCGCGAAAGCGGGGGTCTCTCTGGGCGTGGCCCCGGGCTTTGCCAGAGCGATTCCCGCCTTCGCGGGAATGACAGGCGACGCAGCGATTCACAACTTTCAGGAGCGCAGAGTTTCACGTCTTCACGAGGGAAATGACTGACGCGGAGAACAGAAGGGAAACGAAATGAGAGACAAACGGGACAAAGACAAGAAGGCCGGGGGACGCAAGAAGTTCTTCGTCCGCCGGCGCAAGGCCTGTAAGTTCTGCGTGGAAAAGATCGATTACGTGGACTGGAAGGATTTGAAGACCCTCCAGGGGTTCATCCCCGAGCGGGGGAAGATCCTTCCCCGGCGAATCTCCGGCGTGTGTTCTCTGCACCAGCGCAAGCTGCAAACGGCCATCAAGCGCGCGCGCGCGATCGCGCTGCTGCCGTACGCGACGGACTGAGCTGACGAGAAGATCGCCCGATTGCTTGAAGACTCGACGGCTCGATGTGTCACCCCCGCGAAAGCGGGGGTCCCTCCGGGTGGAACCTGCTCCCGGCCCCGGGCGATTCCCGCTTGCGCGGGAATGACAAACTGCGGAGCGGCTCACGTCCCCGCGAGTGGCGCGCCGGCCTTGACTGTCCCGAATGCCTGAGTTGGCGCAGGACGGAGCGGGCGAGCCGGCAGCGGGCCGTGGCTGGCTGATCGAAGCCCTCGCCGCGGCCTTCCTCTCCGCGACGTTCTTCTGGGGACTGCGATTTCTCCTGATCTTCGCCGTGGCGTTCATTCCCGCGGCAGCCCTTCCGCTCGTGCGGTTCGGGTACCGGCGGGGAGTTGCGGCCGTTCTCGCCGCCGGCGGCGCCGGGGCGATCCTGGCGGGAGGGTTCGCGCTCCTGCTCGGGCAGAAGGGCCCCGACGCTTTCTCCGAAGCCGTGATCTACCTGGCCACGGCGGGCGTCTGCGGGGTCGCGGGCGCGGCGGCGCGCTCGCGAAGCGCATCCGCCGTTTTCCTGGGCCTGTGCCTGTATGGGGCCGCGGCGGTGGCGGGCTTCTCGGTCGCCGGGCCCCCCGAGGGAGCGCAGATCGGCAGGCAGTTTGACGCGTATTCGAAGACCTGGTTGGATTCGTCGAGGCAGTCCGGCGCCGACCCGGACACGCTGAAAGCCCTCCAGGGGGCCCTCGAGTCGGCTCGCGCGATTTCGATCAACTACGCGCCCGGCCTCGCGGTCATGCTGTGGATCCTCCTCGCGGCGGTCGCCTTCTTCCTCGGCCTGCGCCTGGGCCGGGACGGCTCCCCGGGCTGGGATTTCTCCGGTTTCCGGCTTCCGCCGCACCTTGCGGCCGCTTTCGTCGTATCGGGGGCGGCGGCGGCCCTGTGGCAGGGGGACGGGCGCCGGCTGGCCCTCGACGTCCTGGGACCCCTTCTCGTCTTGTATTTCCTGGCCGGACTCTCTATCATCGCGTTCTTTGCCCGGAGGTGGCTGCGGACGAGGCTCTTTCGGGTGGCGCTGTACGTCCTGACGTTCTGTTTTCCGTTTTCGGCCGCGACGGCCGGCCTGGGGCTCTTCGACTGGTATTTCGACGTCCGCCGGAGGGCGGAGAAGCAAGGGGATGGGAGAAGCCAATGAAGATCATTCTGACCGACGAAGTCCGGGGCCTCGGGCACCGGGGCGACCAGGTGGACGTGAAGAACGGCTATGCGCGGAATTTTCTGCTGCCCCAGGGCCTCGCGTTCCTCGCGACCCAGGCGAACAAGAGGCGCCTCGAAGAGGAGAAAAAGTCCTACGACGCGAAGGTCTTGCGTGAAAAGGCCGTCTCCGAGGAGGTCGGCCGGAAGATGGAAGGCCTTCGTCTGACGCTCGTCAAGAAGGCGGGCGAAGGGGACGTCCTGTACGGATCCGTCACGGCCGGCGACATCGCCGATGCGCTGGCGGAAAAGGGGATCCAGGTGGACCGCCGGCGCGTCGAGCTCGAGGAGCCGATCAAGCGTCTGGGCGAGCACCAGGTGCACGTGAAGCTCCACCGCGACGTCACTGTCCCGGTCATCATCGAGGTCCAGGGGCTCCAGACCGCCGCTTCGTAAGGGTCACGTTTCGCAGAAGTTCGTCGGCCGCGTGGCCGTGATTGGCTCGGAAATCGCATGCCAGAGACTTCGAGTTGTTTTCGGAGATGGCGAGCGAGCTTCGGCCGACCGGGATCGATCTCCTCGGGGAGGTTCCCTGGGGCTCGCATTCCTGCCTGTTTTACGAAACGACCGAAGATCTGATCGACACCCTGGTTCCGTATTTTCGCGAAGGGCTCGATCGGGACGAATTCTGCCTGTGGGTCGCGTTTCGGCCGCTCGATGGCCGGGTTGCCCGGAAAGTGATTGAAGAGCGCATTCCGGGCGCGGCACGGCGCCTGAAGGAAGGCGACATCGAGATCGTCGGGCACGACGAGTGGTACCTCGGCGAGGGAGCTTTCGAATCGCGGCGCGTCATCCACCGCTGGCTCAAAAAGCTCGAGCTGGCTCTGGCGAAGGGCTATTCGGGGATGCGGGTCTCAGGCAACGAAGCCTGGCTTTCGAAGGGCAATTTCAGCGAGTTCTTCGAGTACGAGCGGAAGCTCGATGTCGCGATCGCGAACCGGCCCATTCTGGTTCTCTGCGCCTACCCGCTGACCTCGACCGGGGCGGCAGAAGTCTTCGACGTTGCACAGAGCCATCAGTTCGTCGCCGCCAGGAAGCGCGGAGAGTGGCAGCTTCTCGAAGTCCCGGCCCTGCGGCAGGCGAAAGCGGAAATCGCGCGGTTGAACGAAGATCTCGAAAGGCGCGTTGCCGAGCGCACCGACCAGCTGGCGGCGGCAAACGAGGCGCTGAGATCGGAAAGCCGGCGCCTTCAGAGAGTCTCCCTGCGACTCCTGACCGCGCAGGAGTTGGAGCGTCGCCGTGTTGCCATGGAGTTGCACGACGAGCTCGGGCAGGTCCTGACGGCGGTCAAACTGAGTCTTCAGTCGCTCCAGAGGACGTACGAGGAAATCGAGATGGGCAGCTTACGCGAAGCGATCGAGTCGGTGGATCAGGCCCTGGCGAGGGTGCGGGAGCTCGCGCTCGATCTGAGGCCGTCGGTCCTCGATGACTTCGGACTGGCGGCGGCGCTGCGCTGGTATGCGGACCGGTTCGCCCGCGAGAGCCGGCTTGATGTGCGCCTGAACACTGGCGATCTGCCGAGGCTCTTACCGGACTTGGAGACGGCTTGCTTCCGCGTGGCGCAGGCCGCTCTCATCAACGTGGTCACGCACGCGAAGGCCCGGCATGTCTGGATCGATGTGCGGGTGTCCGGGGACCGACTGGAGCTTCGGGTCCGAGACGACGGCTCGGGGTTCGACGTCGCCTCGGCCTTGCAGCGTGCGATGGCCGGCAATTCGATGGGACTGCTCGCGATGCAGGAGCGCGTCAGCTTGCTCGAGGGGACCTTCGACGTCCGGAGCGCTCCCGGACAGGGAACGGAAGTGAAGGCCCTCTTTCCTCTCCGGCCATGAACCCGATTCGCGTCGTGCTCGTGGATGATCATGCGCTCTTTCGTGCGGGAGTTCGGTCCCTCCTTGCCCGACTCGAAGGGATCGAGGTTGTCGGCGAGGCGAGCGACGGACGGGAAGCGTTGAAGCTCATCCGACGGGAGAGCCCCGACGTGGCGATCCTGGATATTTCGATGCCCGGTTTGCGCGGCCTTGAGGCCGCCAAATGTGTTCGCGAGACTTCCCCGGGGGTTCGCGTCGTCATCCTTTCCATGCATTCGAGCGACGAGTACGTCCTTCGGGCATTGCAGAGCGGCGCCAGCGGCTATCTTCTGAAGGACTCGCTCGCGGGAGAGCTGGAAATCGCAATCCGCGCGGTCGCCCGCGGCGGTACCTATCTGACGCCGGCGGTGGCCCGCCGGGTCGCGGAAGGCTACATTCAGGTGGCAGGCTCGAACCCGGCGGCATCCGGCGGACTGACGGAGCGGCAGCAGGAAATCCTCCAGCTGATCGCTGAGGGGCATTCCAACAGGGAAATCGGGCAGGTGCTCAATCTGAGCTCGAAGACCGTGGACACCCACCGCACGCAGATCATGCAGAAACTCGGCATCCACGACGTCACGGGTCTGGTGCGCTATGCCGTCCGGGTCGGGCTGGTCTCTTCAGAAGGCTGATTTTTCAGGTGATTTCCCGCCCCATTTGAGGCGATCGCCCGATGTGCTCGCGCGTTCCTTCTGTGAGACGGTTAGTCGTCGGGAAACAAGCTGCTTGCTGCTGGAGTCAGGTCCAAGGCTTAGAACATGGCAAACGTGGCAAATCGCTTAAATAGCTCAAAAGACTCAACCGCTCTGCGGATTGGCGAGCTTGCTCGAAGGTGCGGTGTTTCGCCCGACACCATTCGCTACTACGAACGGGAAGGGATTCTTCCGCGCCCGAGGCGTTCGCCCGCCCGCCAGCGGATTTACGACGACATGACGATGGACGCCCTCGAATTCGTTCGTCAGTGCCAGCGTTTTGGCCTCAGCCTGGAGGACATCCGTGTGATCCGGGACGTTCGAAACGAGAGCGCGTCCGTCGCCTGTCGACGAATCGCCGAGCGCCTGGAGCTTCGGTTGAAAATGGTGGACAAGGACCTCGCGAAGCTGCGCGGCCGGCGACGAAAGCTGGCTGAGGGGCTTCGGCTCTGCAGCGGAGCCGCCTCCCAATTGTGTCCGCTGCTCTCCTGGCTCGAGCGCCTCCGAAACGAACGGGCCGGCATAGCCGGCAACAGGGCTCGCCGTTGAATGACGGCGGGGCCGATCCGAAGGGTTCCGAAGCCAAGTTTCGTGGCCTGCTCGAGTCGGCGCCGGATGCGATGGTGATCGTCGACCCCAAAGGAGAAATCGTCCTCGTCAACGCTCAGACGGAACGGCTCTTCGGCTACGAGCGGAGCGAACTGCTGGGCCGGCGGGTGGAAATCCTCGTCCCGCCACGCTTTCGCGAAGGCCATGCCGGTCACCGAACGAAATACGCCGCCGACCCCCGCGTGCGGGGCATGGGAACGGGGATGGATCTGCACGGCTTGCGGAAGGATGGCACGGAGTTCCCGGTCGAGATCAGCCTGAGCCCGCTCGAGACGGACGAGGGAGTGCTGGTTTCGAGCGCGATTCGCGACATTTCCGCCCAGAAGGCTCTGGAAGACGAATTGCGCCGGAAGCATCTCGAGCTCGAGGACCAGTACCGGCGGGTGCAAGAGGTCAACCGGTTGAAAAGCGAGTTTCTCGCGAACATGTCCCACGAGCTTCGCACGCCCTTGAACGCGATCATCGGATTCGCGGAGCTCATCCATGACGAAAGGGTGGGCCCGGTCGGGGCGGATCAGAGGGAATACCTCGGAGACATCCTGGCAAGCGCGCGGCACTTGCTTCAGCTCATCAACGACGTGCTCGACCTCGCGAAAGTCGAATCGGGAAAGATCGAATTCCGGCCCGAACGGGTCAATCTCGCCCGATTGATCGGCGAAGCTCGCGACATTCTTCGTGCGATTGCCTCGCATCGCCGAATCGAGATCTCGATCGAGATCGAACCAGCCGTCGAAGAGGTTGTCGTCGATCCGGCGAAACTGAAGCAAGTCCTGTACAACTATCTCTCCAATGCCTTGAAGTTTTCGCCTGACCGTGCCCGCGTCGCGGTCCGAGCGTCGCCGGTGGGAGCCGATGAATTCCAGATCGAAGTCGAGGACACGGGGATCGGGATTCAGGCGCAGGACATCCCCCGGCTGTTCGTCGAGTTTCAGCAGCTCGACGCGAGCACGGCGAAGAAGTACCCGGGCACGGGCCTGGGGCTGTCGCTGACGAAGCGGATCATCGAGGCGCAGGGCGGCCGTGTGGGCGTGCGCAGCGCGCCCGGCGCCGGCAGCACGTTCTTTGCGATTCTGCCGCGCGACGGGAGAAGATACCTCCTCGGAAGGCAGCCGGTCGACGACGCCGTCCATGGCGGGTGAGATCATCCTCATCGTGGATGACAACCCGGCCAACTTGAAACTGGCCCGGGTGCTCCTTTCCACCGAAGGTTATGTCGTCCGGACGGCGGCGGATGCCGAGGAAGCTCTGGAGCAGCTCCGGGTCTCTCATCCCCGCCTCATTCTGATGGATATCCAGTTGCCCGGCATGGACGGACTGGAGCTGACGCGGCGGCTGAAGGCGGATCCCTCCACGTCTGGCATCGCGATTCTCGCGTTGACTTCTTACGCGATGAAGGGCGACGAGGAACGCGCGCTCGCGGCGGGGTGCGATGGCTACGTGGCCAAGCCCATCGACACCCGGGGTCTGCCGGCAAAGATCGCGGCGCTCCTGGCGAGTCGCGCATGAAAGTCCTGATCGTCGACGACGACCCGACGAATCGAAAACTCCTGCGGGTGATGCTCCGAGCCGAGGGGCACGAGACCGCGGAGGCGGCCGACGGTCTGGAGGCCCTCGAAGCGCTGAAGCACGACAAATTCGCGGTGGTCATCACGGACATCCTCATGCCCCGCATGGATGGATATCGGCTCTGTCACGAGATCCGGCAGCGCGAGGATCTCGACCCGATCGCGATCGTCATCTACTCGTCGACGTACACATCTCCCGCGGATGAGCGTGTCGCAATCGACGTCGGCGCCGACCGTTTCGTTCGCAAACCGGCGGCCCCCCAGGAGCTCCTTGGCATTCTCCAGGGTGTCCATCGATCGCCCCGCCGGGCGGCCGGCGGCAGGTCCCTGGGGGACCTCGAGACCATGCGGGAATACAGCGAAGCGCTCGTGCGAAAACTCGAAGAAAAGAACGCGGACCTGGAACGATCGGAGGGAGATCTTCGGGAGCTCGTCGATTTGTCGCCGGTCGGGATCTACACGGCGAGTCCCGAGGGCCGTTTTCTGTCGGTCAACAAGGCTTTCGCGATGATGCTCGGATACGACTCGGAGACGGATCTCTCCGCTCTGGAGATCGCGAGAGATGTCTATTGGGATACCTCCGACCGATCGGCAGTGCTGTCGCGCTTCGAAGCCGGCGAGCGGGGACTGGAGCTCAAGTGGAGAAGAAGGGACGGAACGCCAACGTGGGTCGAGATCGACGGCCGGGCCGTCAAAGACTCTCATGGGAGGACACTCCATTTCGAGGCGTTTGTCCGCGACATCAACACCCGAAAGAGGGCCGAGGCCGACGCCGACCGCTCGATCTCCCACGCCGCAGCCCGCCGCAGAAGAAAGGTGATGCTCGACCTGGTGGCTCTCCTCATCGCTTCGGTCGTCGTCGGCATCGCTTCCACTCGCTACGATCCGTTCAACCTGGTGAGACTCAGGCCGCGGGCTCCAACGTTGACGGACGAAACGCTGACGCTGGTGATCGGTGTGTCGTTTCTCTTCGGGGGTTTCGCCTATCGCCGCTGGCTCGACTTACGGAAAGAGGTGCGAAGCCGCGAGACGACGGAATACTCGCTCCGGCAGCTGCGGATGGACCTCGAGCAGCGCGTTCGGGCGCGGACTGCGGCGCTGGAAGCTTCGAATCAGGATCTGCGCAGGGAAATGGAAAGCCGGAGGGCGGCGGAGGAGACTGCATTCAAGCTCGACCTCGCCGTCGAGCAGTCGAGCAACGTCGTCTTCATGACGGATATCGAGGGGCGGATTACCTATGTCAATCCTGCGTTCACGACGGTCTATGGATACTCGAAGAACGAGGTGCTTGGTCAAAACCCGAGAATCTTGAAGAGCGGCGCCGTTGCGCCCGAGACCTATGCCCGTTTCTGGGCGGCTATGCTTTCGGGCGCCGGATTCCGCGGGGAAGTCGTCAATCGGGCCCGTGACGGAAGGCTCGTCACGGTCGAATCCGCCGCGAACACGGTCTTCGACGATCGCGGCGAGCGGATCGGCTTCGTCGCCGTACAGACGGACGTCACCGAACGAAAACGGGCCGAAGCCGAGCTGCAGAAGAGCCAGGAGCGGTTCCGATCGCTCATCGAGAGCTCGAAGGATCTGATCCTGATTCTCGACCCGTCCGCCGCCATCCGCTACGCCAGCCCCTCTCTGGAGCGAGCCATCGGCTACCGGCCGGAAGAAGTCATCGGCAAAAGCGCGTTCCCATTCGTCCATCCTGACGATCTTCCGCGGGTCCAGAACCGTCTGCGCGAGATTCTGGCTCAGGAGACACCCACGGTGCCCTTCGCTTTTCGGGTTCGCCACCGCAACGGGTCCTGGCCGACTCTGGAAGCCGTCGGAACCAATCTCATCGGGAACCCCGCGATCGGCGGTGTCGTCCTGAACGCTCGCGACGTGACGGAGATGCGCCAACTCGAAGAGCAGTTCCGCCACGCCCAGAAGATGGAAGCCGTCGGCCGGCTCGCCGGCGGGATCGCGCACGACTTCAACAATCTCCTGATGGTGGTCCAGAGCTTCGCGGACGTTCTTCCCTTGCATCTTGGCGATACGAAGGCGCTCGCGCACGACCTCGAGCAGCTGCGCTCGACCGCCGAGCGGGGAGGGTCCCTGACCCGCCAGCTCCTCGCATTCTCCCGAAAGCAGGTCGTGAAACCGGAAGTTCTCGACGCGGGCCGGGTCACCGCCGACCTGGCCGCCATGCTGGAGAAGCTCATCGGCGAGGATGTCGCGCTGGAAATTCGGCTCGATCCGGAGACCTGTCGTGTTCGCGCGGACCGCGGCCAGATCGAGCAGGTCTTGATGAATCTCTCGGTGAACGCGCGCGACGCGATGCCGCAGGGAGGACAGCTTTTGATCGAGGTCCAGCACGTCGAGCTGGACGAGAGCTACGTCGCATCGCACACCGGAGTGAGCCCCGGCGCCTTCGTTCGGATCTCGGTGAGCGACACGGGAACCGGGATGGATGCGGAAGTGCGGCGGCGCCTCTTCGAGCCGTTCTTCACGACGAAGGAAAGCGGCCGCGGCACGGGCCTCGGCCTCGCGACCGCTTACGGAATCGTCAAGGCGGCCGGCGGCGACATCTGGGTCTATTCCGAGCCGGGCAAGGGCTCGGTCTTCAAGATCCATCTTCCCCGCGTGGACGGGGCCGGCGCGTCCGCCACGCCGGAGGCCATTCCGGTCTTGGAAACGCGGGGGACCGAGACGATCTTCCTCGTCGAGGACGAGGACGTGATCCGCGAGATGGTCAAGGAATTTCTCGAGATGAAAGGGTACCTCGTCCACGCGGCAGGCAGCGGCGACGAGGCGATTCGGCGAGCGGCCAGCCTCCGAGAGCCCATCGACCTTCTTCTGACGGACATCGTGCTGCCGGGACCGAACGGACGCCAGGTCGCCGAAGCGATGTCCCGAACCCGGTCCGCAATGAAGACGCTGTTCATGTCGGGCTACATCGACGACGCGCAGACCGTCCGCGAGATTCTTTCCGAGGGGCGCGACTACATCCAGAAGCCGATCGGCCTCGAAGCGCTCGCGCGAAAGGTCCGCGAGATTCTGGATCGGTAGCGTGAAGACGTGAGGACGTGAGAGCGTGAGGGCGGGTGGAAGGGTCGGTCAGGGATTCGGGTTCGGCGCGGGGCTCGCCTCGATCTTTTTCCCCTTGTAGAAGCTCTGTTGAAGCGACCACGGGAGCGACAGCAGGCCCTCCCAGCGCGGAGTCCACTCTTCCGTGGGTTGGGACCCGACCGCGAAGGCCTCCAGGATCGGGTGAGGCGTCGAGGGGGTGGCCTTGAGGCCCGTCGTGTAGTCGACCGGCTGAAAGGAGATGTTCGGCGGCACCTCGAAATTTCCTTTCGGATCGATGTAGCCGGCGTCCTTCATCTTTCCGACGATCCGGATCCAGGCGGGAAGGGCCGCGCGGGCGCCTTCCATTTTCGGGCCGAGGGGAATGCGCTTTTCGTCGTTTCCGACCCAGACGCCGATCGTGTATTTCGGCGTGAAGCCCAGAAACCAGGCGTCGGTGAACTCGTTCGTGGTGCCCGTTTTTCCGGCGATGTTGTCCAGGTTGAGCTGCCGGGAGCTCGCGGCGGTCCCTCTTTCCATCACGCCCTTGAGCATCCACAGGAGCTGGAAGCAGGTCTGCGGAGAGGCAACCTCTTTCGCGTCGGACCGGCTTTGCTCGAGGACGTCTCCCTCGGAATCGGTCACGCGCTCGATCGTGTAGGGCGGCACCTGGAGGCCCTCGTTGGCGAAGGTCTCGTAGGCCGTCGTCATTTCCCAGAGCGTCGTCTCGAACGCTCCGAGGGCGATGGACGGGTACGCCAGGAGCTGTTCCTTGATGCCGAACCGGTGAGCCGTGTCGACGACGTTCTGGAGGCCGACCATCCTCGCCATTTTCACGGCCGGAATGTTGATCGACTGCTCGAGCGCGCGCCGGATCGTCACGATCCCCGAATAATCGTTGTGGTAGTTGTGCGGCTGGTAGGGCGGCCGGTGGGGGTCGATCTCGATGGAGAGCGGCCCGTCGAAGAGCGTGTCGGACGGCGTGTAGCCGTTTTCGAGCGCCGTGAGGTAAACGAACGGTTTGAACGAGGACCCGGTCTGCCGGTAGGCCTGCACGGCGCGGTTGAATTTGGACTCGTCCCAATCGTAGCCGCCGACCATCGCCCGGACCGCGCCGGTCGAATTTTCCAGGATGAGCACGGCCCCCTGGGCGCGGGGAAGGGGATCCACCGTGGCCGTCGTCTTGCCCTTCGAGTCGGTCTCCTCGGTGAGCGCGACGAGGTCTCCCCGGCGAAGGTTCGACGGGAAGGCGGCAGAGCCCGTCCACCGGAACGCGGCGGGGGTGACGGTCTCGCGGCGGCTTCCGACCTTGAGGACCGCCTGCTTGCGCGTGACGCTGAGGACGACCGCCACGGAAGCGGAGTCGGTCTGCGTGTTCCTCGACCAGGACGCGTCGGCGTAGGTCTCCGGGTCGGAGGCGCCCTCGTCGAGAACGTTGCGCGGCTTGCGAAAGCCGTGGCTCCTCTCGATGTGGCGAAGCCCCCACCGGAGAGCTTCTTCGGAGAACCCCTGGAGCTTCGGGTCGAGGGTCGAGTCGACGCGAAGGCCGCGGCGGTACAGGTCCTTTTCCCCGTACGTCTTCTCGAGATACTGGCGGATGTCCTCGCACAGGTACGGCGCGACGACCGATTCGGGCTGCGACGGGGCCTTCGGGAGCGGCTCGGCGTCCGCGGCGTCGGCTTGAGCGCGGGTGATCCAGCGCTCCTCCTGCATCCGGCGAAGGACGTGTCTCCGGCGCGCCAGCGCCTTGGCGGGGTTGCGAAAAGGCGAGAACTCCTCGGGCCTTTGAATGAGGCCGGCGAGCATCGCGGCCTGGGCGAGCGAGAGGGCCGAGACCGTCTTCCCGAAGTAGAAGCGCGAAGCGGATTCCATCCCGTAGTTGCCGTGGCCGAGGTAGATCTGGTTGCAGTAGAGCGTGAGGATCTGGTCTTTCGAGAATCGCCGCTCGATCTCGACGGCGAGGAGGGCCTCGTTGATCTTGCGAGAAAGGCTCTTCTGCGGGGTGAGGAACACGGCGCGCGCGAGCTGCTGCGTGAGCGTGGAGGCCCCCTCGGCGTACCGGTGGAGGACGAAGTCCTTCAGCCCGGCCGAGGCGATACGAAAGAGGTCGATCCCGCCATGGTGGTAGAAGTTCTTGTCTTCGGTCGCGACGATCGCGTTCTTGAGCGAGACGGGGAGGTCCTTCTGCCGGGCGAGAATCCGTCGTTCGACGGCGTAGCGCGCGATCGTCGAACCGTCGGAGGCCCGGATTTCCGTGATGATGTCGGGGCGGTACGTCGCAAGCTCCTCGACACGCGGGATGCGGATGAGATGGGCGCCCGCATATCCGGCCAGGGCGCCGAGCGCCGCGGCCAGGATGACGGGCACCAGGACGGAGGCCGAAACGAGGCGGCGCGAGAGCGGGCGCGTCATCGGTGTTCCCCGCTCGAGACGTTCGATCCCCTCTGCAGCCGTTGGCCGGCGCGATCGAGGATCTCTTCGCACGCAGCCCGGTCCTCGTGCTCGCAATACATCCGGATCATCGGCTCCGTGCCGGAGCGCCGCAGCAGGAGCCATCCCCGGCCGCCAAAGAGCAGTTTGACCCCGTCTTTCTCGACGCACCCGGTGACCCGGTGGCCGGCGACCGAACGAGGAGGGGCCGCCGCGACCCGCTGCAGAAACGTCCGGACGGCGGGAAGGGGCCACGCGACGTCGCGGCGCGAATACTCGAAGCGGCCGAATTCCTCGCCGAGCTCCGAGACCGCCGCGTCGAGCGTGCGCCCCGTCTTGGCGAGATTCTCCAGAAGGACGAGCGCGGAAAGGGTCCCGTCTCTCTCCGGGAGGTGAAACGCGAAGCCGTACCCGCCGCTCTCTTCGCCGCCGACGACCGCCCTTCCCGAAACGAGGAGGTCGGCGATGTACTTGAATCCGATGGAAGTCTCGAAGAGGGGCACGCCGAGGCGCGAGGCGATGCGATCGATCAGAAGGGAGGTCGAGAACGTCTTCGCGATCCCTCCGCGCAGGCCCCGCACGCGCAGGACATGGAGGATGAGGAGGGCGAGGACGCGGTGCGCGGAGACGAACTCCCCGCGGGAATCGAGCACCCCGAGGCGATCGGCGTCTCCGTCGTTGGCGACGGCTAGAGCGAATTTTCCCTCCCGCACCCGCTTTGACGCGGCGGACAGGTTTGCGGCGATCGGCTCGGGATGGCCGCCCCCGAACAGGACGTTGCGTTCCGCCCGCATCGTCTCGACGCGGACCCCGGAAGCTTCCGGCGGGGCGAGGATCTCCTCGAGGAGACGGCCGGCCGCCCCGTGCATGGCGTCGACGAGAACAGGGATTCCCGCCGCGCGGATCGCGTCCACGTCCACGAGGCCGGCCAGGTCGCTCCGGTAGGACGACCAGAAATCCGTGCGTGAGATCGAGGCCCGATGACGGCTCGCGGGCGAGGGCCCGTCGAGCGATCTCTCGACCGCCTCGTAGAGGTCGGGGGGCGCGCTGCCGCCGTAATGAGCCTTGAGCTTGAACCCGTTGTAAGGCGCCGGGTTGTGGCTCGCCGTGACGGCGATTCCTCCCGAGAGGCCCCGGCGGCGAACCTGAAGGGAAACGGCCGGCGTGGGAATCGGGCGATCGGTGAGCAGCACTTCGATTCCGGCGGCGCTGAAGATCTCCGCAACGACCCCTGCAAATTCCTCCGAGAGGAACCGGGTGTCGTGGCCCACGACGATCCGGGAGCGGTCGCCGGGTCCGAACGCGCCCTGCCCGTAGAGTTTCGCGGCGGCGGCCGCGAGCCGGCGGAACGTCTCGAACGTCGCGTCTTCGGCAATGACTCCTCGCCAGCCGTCGGTCCCGAATCGCAGCGTCGGCAGCGTCAACGCGCGGCGCCTCCCGGCCGGAGGAATTCGCCCGCCCGCGCGAACCGGTAGCCCTCCGCGGCGAGGTTGTCGAGAAGCCGCGGGACCTGGAGTCCCACCGGGTCGTCGCGTCTCTCGGACCCGAGGTGCATGAGGATGATTCCGCCGGGCCGAGCCGCAGCGAGGAGGCGGTCGACGACGCGGCGCGAGGAGCGGTAACGGGGCGAGGACTCGTCGGAGACCCAATCGAGGGAGTCGAGGCTCACACCTTCGCCGTGAGTCCAGGAGACGTGGGAGTACCCGGCCCGGGCCGCCCACGCGCGGATGCGGGGGTTCTCCTCGCCGAACGGAGCGCGCCAGATGGGGGCCATCTTTCTCCCCGTCGTCTTTTCGTAGATCTCGGCCGTGCGCTCCAGCTCGTTGCGAAGGTACTCCTCCGTCACGCCGGGACGAAGGACCTGACCCCTTCCCGAGGCAAAGAGGGTCAGGTGGGGATGGTCGAACGTGTGGTTGCCGACCTCGTGGCCGTCCTGCGCGATTCTGCGCGCGACCTCCGGGAATCTCGAAATGAATTCTCCCGTGAGAAAAATCGTCGTGCGAATCGACCTCTGCTTCAGAGCGTCCAGGATCACCGCAGCCCCTCGGTCGGAGGCACCCGCGTCGAAGGACACGACGATCGGCCGGTCGGCCAGAGCGGCGGGACGGGCTTCCAGAAGGTCCGGAGCCGACTCGGACCGGTCGCGGCCGGGGCTGCGAATCACGGCCGGGAAGAGGGCCGGCTCCGAAAGATCCCTCGCAGGGCGGACGGCGCTCGACTGGACGGAGGCCGCGCGCGGAGC
>JBOGJO010000363.1:0-1170 GCA_050747885.1 Thermoanaerobaculia bacterium | reverse complement strand
AAGTCGAGATGCTCGAGGCGCCGCCGGCCGACCCGCAGCTCGCCCGGGCCGATTACGGCCTGATGGTTCGTGAAATAGAAGACCGGAAACAAGTCGAACTCTTCGATCATCGGAAGTCCCCGGTTTTTCCTCGCGGTCTCGACGTGCTGGCGGAACGCATATCCGTCCCGCATGGACGCCGGGCGGGGCACCGGCGCCTTGAGGACGGCCTGGGCTTCGATGAACAGCGCTCCGGAGGGGATCGTCCCTTCGCCCTCGAGAACGTTCTTCGCGATCGGAAACAGCGTTTCGGATCTGCGGATGAACTCGTCCATCGTGACGTTGAGCTCGGGAACGAACGCCCCGAAATCGACGATCCCGTGCGTCGTCGACGCGCCGATCCGCTCCCGGCCCCCGTGCACGAACGTCACGAGCTTCATGCCGGGAGTCTATTCGAAGTGGCGAGCGGGGATTACAGAACGAACGGAATGGGAACGGTGTACCAGGTCTTGACGGGAACGCCGTTCTTCTGGCCCGGAAGGAAGGTCCACTGGCGAACCGCCTTCTCCGCCGCCTGCGGAAGACCGACGCTGCGGCCCGTGTCCCGCACAACACGAATATCTTCGACCCGGCCGGTTTCCCCGACGAGAACGCTCAACACGACCGTTCCGCCGATGTTCATTCTCCGGGCGATCGACGGGTATTCCGGTTTGACAACGTTCTCGATCTGGGGCTGCCGGTCGAGCTCGGACGACGCGACGAGATCGCCCCTTCGAATCGCGGGAACGACGGGAGCGGGAGCGGGTCGAACCGGAACGGCTGCCGGCCGCGTGTTCGCGGCTGTCGTTGACGGCGGAGCGCCGACCGGAATCGGCTTCGGCGCCGAGAGCTGCGACGTCATCGGGGCGGGAACGGCCCTGAGGGAAGCGACCCTCGTGTCCGCCTGAGCCCTCGCCTGCTTGGTCTTCTGCTCGACTTCGAGTTTCTTGACCTCTTCACCGAGGCGCCGCGCCACCTCATTCTTGAATTCCGACTGGGTCATTCCCGCGGTCGGGAGAGCGGCGGGCGTCTTCGCGGGCGCCGCCGCCGCAGATGTTGAGGGCGCCGGCGCGGCAGACGCCGAAGGCATCGCCGCGGACGAAGTCGAAGCCGGCGCGGCCGCCTCGGATGCCGCCGGCCGCCGGGCAACGG
>JBOGJO010000362.1:0-10081 GCA_050747885.1 Thermoanaerobaculia bacterium | reverse complement strand
GTTCGCGCTGTCCCCCCAGACGCCCGACGGGAAGACGGGCTCGGTAGCGGATCCGCCCCCCTAGCTCCCGTGCACGCCGGACGTGCCCTGGTCGACGCTCACCGTCGTGCCGAGGACGCCGAAATCGAACTCGGTGTCCAGGCTCGCGAGCTCGCCGGCCACGAACGGCTGACTGCCCAGAGTCGCCGCCCCGCGGACGGCAAAGTTGGGTGCGGCGAGAGTCGCGCTCATTCCCCCGTTGGTGAGCGTCAGCGGCGCCGTCAAGCTCCCCCCGCTGCCGCCCGAGGCATTGATGACGAGGGTATTGCCCGACCCGCTGAAGGTCACGTTCGAGCCCGCGGACAGCGTCACGGCGCCCGTCAATCCGTTCAGGCTCGTCACTCCCGCGCTCCCGAGGAGCGCATCGCGGAAGCTCATCTCGAAGCCGGACTGATCCTGGGGTCCGCCGTTTCCGACCTGGGACCCGGCGAACAGCACCGTGCCCGATCCGGACGTCACGCTGGCAACGAGCCTGGCATTTTCGCTTGTGGCGCCGGGAGCCAGCGCGCCGGCCGACAGCAGGACGTGCTCGTACGGCTGCAGAGAAACATCGGACGCGCCCAACGAGGAGCTCGAACCGTCGAAGGCCTGCACGTGGACCGTGCACGAGCTTCCGGAGGTCTCCAGCAACACGTAGTTGTAGCGGAAGTCGAGGCCCGACCCCAGGTAAACACCCTGCAGAGACGAGGATTGTCCGAGGCCGATCGAGAAGCCCTTCGGAATGCCGGAGAAGAATTGACCCGCCGTCTGCGACAGCGGAGTTCCCGCGGGGCGGTTGTAGATCCGCTCCGAGACGAAGACCTCTCCGGACGACAGGATCCGGGCCGCGCCGTTGACGTTGGTCAGGTGGAGTTTCGATCCGACCAGGTCGCTGTACCGCTTCGTCTGACCCGCCGAGAGCGTGTCGGAGAACGATGCCGGAGCCGGGTTCGCCTGGCCGGCCTTCAGGAACTGAAACGTGAACGTCACGGGAGACGATCCGAGGTCGGTGATCCAGACGTCCGTGAGGAACTGGGACCCGCCGGCGCCGGCGGGATTGCCGACTGCCGCCAGATAGGTTTCCGTTCCCGGAAAACCGGCGAAGGCCGTGCCGCAGAGAGCGGCGACGACGACGAGCGAAGCCGCACCAAGGGAGATCCGCTTCATTTGAGCCCTCCTAAAAGATTGAACGAATCTTACGCCTTTCACGATGCGAGCCCGCATCCGACCAGCACGTGAACGCCGGCCCGGGCAGGGACTCGCTCGCCGAACTCGCGGCTAGCCCCAGCGCCTGCTCGGATCTATGCGTCCCGAGAGGAGACCTCTCGGGCTCTCCCGCTCCTCGACCCTCGGCCGCAGTTCGCTTTCCCTCGGGATCTCGGAGACCAGCCTGCGCAGGCGCGTTGGCCCCTAGCCGCTCGTCGACTTCGCTCGTGGGAATGTGGCTCCGGAGTCTCGCCCCGCGCAGCCCGAGTCACAACCTGACGATGAGGCGCGGCCAGACCGAAGCGAGACGGCACCCGCGCAGGCGGGTGGCGCCGAGGCGTACTCGGTCGAGTACGTCGCAGGCGACATCCACCGAGCAGGTGCGTCGCAGCGAGAGGATGGTCCGCGCCAGCCTACGCGAGGTCCCAGTCGGTGTGCGGTTTCTTGTTGCGGACGATGTAGTCCCAGAAAAGGCCCGGGTACGAGCGTTCCACGTGGTGGATCTCGCGGAAGAACGGCTTGAGGAGCCGGTTGAGCCTCGGGAGGTTGTACATGGGAACCGCCGGAAAATAGTGGTGCTCGAGGTGGAAGTTCGAGTTCAGGTACGCGAAATTCCAAAACCACGACGCCTTCATCAGCGTTCCCCATTTCGCCGGATCGTCGCGGTCGATGTCGTAATGCTGGCCGAGGCGGTTCAACGCGAACGCCACCGGAAAGACGAGGAAATAGGGAACGAGGTAGACGCGCGCGGCGATGGAAAATCCGGCCCCGATCCAGACCGCCGCGAGAATCGCGAGGTGGAACAAGATCGTGAACGTGCGCTCGCGGGCGATCGTTCGGCGGACCGGCTCGGGATACGTCGCCGTCTCTTTGGCGGCCGCCCGGAAATAGATGACGAACAGGGCCGGCGTGAAATACAGGATCTTGAGCCACCGGGCGTTGATTTTCGGCGAGAGGTAGTGCCGCTTCGGGTCCGCATTCTCGGAGCCGAGCTCGGCATGGTGGGTCAGGTGCCAGCGGGAGAACTGCGTCCCCGAAATCCCCGACGGAACCGCGTACAGCGTCATCAACAGGCGCGACGCTCTCTCGCGCCGACCGGTCCAGACGGCGTTGTGAAGCGCGTCGTGCAAGAGAACGGTGAAGTTGAAGATCGTGAACCCGGAAACGACCGCGGACGGAATCCAGACGAGCGGGTTCGCGAAGCGGGCCGAAACCCACGTGGCGGCCGCGAGCAGCAGAAATTGCCGCCCCGCGATGACGAAGTGGCGCGACGGCGCTTTGCGGTGAAGTTTCTTCAGCTCTTCGTGCGGAATCTCGCGGGCAAGCCTCGTGCGAAGCTTTTCCGAGTGGCGAGCCCAGTAGTGCGGGACTTCGGGCTCGGCTTCCGAAAGGTTGCTGGCGATATCGCTCATTCCTCGAAAATTATCTCACACCGCCCGCGGTGCTATATTGAGGGCGATGTCCGAAGGGCCGAAAATCTTCACCTTCGAAGAGGCGCGCCGCCTCCTGCCGCAGGTGCGCGAGCACACCCAGGCGTCCATCGAGCGAATCGGGGCCGCCCACGCCGAAATTGAAATCGCGGAGGACGAAGAGGACGGCGGGGAGCATGCTTTCGAGAAGACGGCTGCCGAAATTCTCGGGGAATGGGCGGGAAAAGTGCGCGCCCTCGGAATCGAGGTCAAGGGACCGTGGCTGATCGATTTCGATTCCGGCTCCGGATATTTCTGCTGGAAATGGCCCGAGGAATCGCTGGAATTCTTCCACGGCTACGACGAAGGCTTCTCGGGACGCGTCCGGATCCAATAGCGGGAGAGCCGTCTCAATTTTCCTTCATCCGGTGGCTTGCCGAAGCGTCGAGGTCGAGCCCGTAGATTTTCTCGAGCTCGGCGATCTTCCGGAGCGTTTCCTTCCCGAACGGAGCCTTCCCTTCGAACGAGTGGAGCACGATTCCCTCCAGCAGGTCGCCGAGGGTCAGGTCGTGAATCTCGGCGAGCGCTTTCAGGACCTTCAGGATCCGCTTCTCGATCCGGACTCCCGTTTGAACTCGCTCGACGATGACGGTTTTCTTTTCGCTCATGAGGCCATTTCCTCTCTCGTTGCGCCCCCGACCGCGAGCCGGGGCATCACTTCCCGTGCGAGCAGCTCCCTCGACCGCCGCGCGCTCGCGTGCGGAAGGTCGCCGAAATTCAACCACGCGATGACGCGGCGGATTCCAAGCCGGCCGACGGCGCGGAGGCCTTCGAGAACGGTTTCCGGAGACCCCACGCAACCCCCCAGGACCCGGCTCCCCGGTTCCGCTTCGCGGGCAAGGGCTCTCCTCGCGTCGGCGAGAGCCTGTTGCTCGCACGCCGCGACCACGATCCGCCGGAGCACCCGGAAACGAGAAGTCTCGTTATCGATCGATTCCGAGGACGCTCCCAGGCGCGACCGGACCGACCGATAAAGCGCGATTCCGGCGGCGATCTCGGAAAGCGGCTTCAACCCGAACAGGAGCGGCTCGCCCAGGGCGGCGGCCCGAAGGAGGGATTGCTCGCCCGAGATCGCGTGCAGGAACGGCGGAGCCTGTCCCCCGAACGGCCTTGGCCGAAGCTCGACCGGGGGCACGTCCCAGTGCTTGCCGGTATGGGTAAACGTTCCTCCCCCGAGGAGGCCTCGAAGCACCGCCGAGCCTTCCTCGAGGCGTTCATGCCGCTCTTCCAGCGCAACGCCGTAAGCGGTGAATTCGAAAGGGGAAAATCCGGGCCCCATGCCGACGAGCGTCCTGCCGCGCGACAGGTGCGAGACCCATGCAATTTCCTCGGCGAGGCGGATGGGATGGTGGAGCGGCACCACGGCGACCGCGTAACCGATTTCGATTCGCCGCGTCCGCTGCGCCACGGCAGCGGCGTACACCGAGGGCGCCCCCACGAGGCCGAAGGAGGACAGGTGGTGCTCCGCAATCCAAACCGAGTCGAACCCGTTCGCTTCGGCGAAATCGGCCTCCCCGAGCGCCCGTTCGACGACTTCGCCGTCCGAGACGCCCTCCGGGGCGGGCAACACCTGAAAGACTCCGATCCTCATAGGTACTATTATACCATGGTACCGTTCAGGACCCCGGGGAGGATAGAATCGGGGATGACGCATTCTCATCATGAGCCCTGCGCCTCGAAAGAGGGATAATTCTTGGAAAGGAGAGTTATGAAAGCGAGCCGAAAACTCCTCGGAGCCGCCGCGGCGGCGTATTTCGCGTTTCTCGGAGTCGAGACCCTTTCGGCCAAGCCGATGTGGGTCAAGCAGAGCAAGGATCTCGGTTTTCCGGCGGAAAACTGCCTGTACTGCCATACCGAGAAGTTGCCCAAGAAGGACAAAGCGAAGGATGAGCTCAACGACCGCGGCAAGTGGCTGGTCGCCCAGAGGGACGATCACAAAGTCAAAGACGTCGATCTGAAGTGGCTGAAGGACTATCCGGGCGGCAAGGACCAGAAATAATCGTCCCGAGAAAGGAAAGACTTCCACCCGGTTTGATCGCAACGCGGGTTTTGGAGCAAGATCCGGATTCCATGACGGCCAACGACCGACTCAAAGTCCTCGACGAGCGCACCGGGGTGGCGTACGAGCTTCCGATCGAAAGCGGCGCGATCCGGGGCACGGATCTGAAAAAAATCAAGGACGGGGCCGGCGGGGAAAGCTTGATGGTGTACGACCCCGCCTACCTGAACACCGCGTCCTGCCGGAGCTCGATCACGTTCATCGACGGCGACCGGGGCATCCTGCGTTACCGCGGGTATCCGATTGAAGAGCTGGCGCAGCATTGCACGTACCTCGAGATCGCGTACCTCCTCCTCCACGGCGAGCTTCCGATCCGCGAAGAGTACCGGGAGTGGACGACGCAGATCACGAACCACACGCTCCTCCACGAGAGCATCAAGAAGTTCATGGACGGCTTTCGCTACGACGCGCATCCCATGGGCATGCTCGTGGCCACAGTCGGGGCGTTGTCGACTTTCTATCCCGACGCGCGCGACATCCACGACGAGGCGTCCCGGACGCTCCAGATCTATCGCCTCGTCGGAAAGATGCCGACCCTTGCCGCCTTCGCGTACCGGCACAGCCGCGGCCTCCCGTACGCCTACCCGGACAACGATCTGTCGTACACCGAGAATTTTCTGAACATGATGTTCAAGATGACGGAGGTGAAGTATCGCCCGAGCCCCGCCCTGGCGAGGGCCCTCGACGTGCTCTTCATCCTCCACGCCGACCACGAGCAAAACGCCTCGACGAGCGTGATGCGCGCGATTGGCTCCGCGCATGCCGATCCCTTCTCGGCCGTCGCGGGGGCGTGCGCGGCGCTCTACGGGCCGCTCCACGGTGGCGCGAACGAAGCCGTGCTGCGAATGCTCGCCGAAATCGGATCGAAGGACCGCGTGCCGGCCTTCCTCCGCGAAGTCAAGGATGGCCACGGCGAAAAGAAGCTCATGGGCTTCGGCCACCGGATCTACAAGAACTACGATCCGCGGGCGAAGATCATCAAACGGATCGCCGACGAGGTCTTCGACATCACGGGAAAAAATCCCCTGCTCGACATCGCTCTCGAGCTGGAAAGGATCGCCCTCGAGGACGAATACTTCGTGACGCGCAAACTGTACCCGAATGTCGATTTCTATTCGGGCATCATCTACCAGGCCATGGGCATTCCGACCTCGATGTTCACGGTTCTTTTCGCGATCGCCCGAACGATGGGATGGATGGTGCAGTGGCAGGAGATGCTGTCGGACCCGGAACAGAAGATCGCCCGCCCGCGCCAGATCTACGTGGGCCCCGGCGAGCGCCACTTGATTCCCATCGATCAGCGCTCGCCGAATCCGCTTTCTTCCGGAACCCGGTAGCCCCAGCTTCGAACGACATCGCGCCAGCCCGGGTGATGGAGACCGGCGGTGTCGAGCACGTCGCGCCAGTCGTTTCTCGCGCGGTTCAATTCCTCGAGGAAGCGCGCGAAAGAACCCTCCGACAACTTGAGAAGCGCCAGCTGAACGCGGTCGGCGTCGGGATGCGATTTCGTCAGATAGGGAAGCTCGACTTCCTCCAGCAGCAGCACGACTCGGGCCGCGACGACCGGCTCGAGGCGGTCGCGCGCTTCGGCACGCACGAGCGGCGAGACGTTCACCCCGCCATGGTAGCCCTTTCGCAAGACCGAAGCTCCGCTTGCTCCCTCGGTCACCGCCCGAGGCTCGCCCGCGGCCGGGAGCCTACACGCGGCGAGCCATCGACATTCCGAGGATGAGAAAGACGAGAAACAGGGCCAGGAACAGGAATGCGAACAGCTTGGCGATCGCAAACGACACGCCGGCGATCGACGTGAAACCCAGCAGGACCGCGACCAGGCCGATCAAAAAGAAGACGAGCGCGAGTTTCAACATGGACTTCTCCTCCTCCGACCTCTGCAGATTTGCAGGAGGCATGCCAGTCCCCGGAGGGGAAACACCGCTACAATTCCCCCACGATGATCCAATGCGCGCTGATCCTCGCGGGCCTTCTGGCCTCCGGCCTTGCCCGAGCCGGCGCCGTCCCGAGCCGTCCCTCGCGCGCGCCCGTCAAAGGCTGCGCCTGGAGAAGGCTGTCGGATGGGGCCCTCGGCCTCGAGGCCTGGGTGCAGCGCTGCGACTTCGGTTTCCGCAAAATCGATTTCCTCGTCGTCGGAAACTCTCTCGCGCTCCGGTACTCGGACGGCGGAGCCCCCGACCGACTCGTCGACGTTCTGGATCTCCTTCCGGGAGAATCGGCGGAGACGGGAATCCGACGGATCTTCGCGGCCCGGACCGACAAGGCGCTGGCGGGCCGGTGCGTTCTCGCTCCTTCTCGGGAAACAAAGTCCCGCGTCGGAGTTGAGAGATTCACCTTCGTGCCGGATGCCGCGTACCGAAAAGCGCTCGACGCGAAGGCGGATCCGAACGAAGTTCCCGAACCCCCGTGCGGAGACTGGGGCGACGCGCCGGACGGCATCCAGTACTTCGAAGCTCAGCCCGCCAGCAGCTCTCGAAAGGTCCTGTTCGTGAGGGTGGGACAGGATGAGCCGCTGTTCGACGAGAAGACGCTCCGGCTGCTGCGCTAGACGCGCGGCGCGAGCTTCCGGACCCGATCACTCGCCGGGATCATCCTCCGGGTCGAAGGCGAGAAGCTCCACCGCGGCTTCGACGGCGGGCGATTCTTCGCCCCATTGCGCGGCGGGTTCTTCCCGCGCGATGTTCACGTCGTATGTGAGCCGGCAAAAGCGACAGATCGCGGGGGCTCCGAGATCGACAGTGTTCGAGCTGTCGCACGCCTCGCAAATCCACTGAATTTTATCCGCCATGCCGGTATTTTACTTCCGTTTGTCTCCGGGATAGAGAGTTCTCAACGAGCGAAGAGAGGGCGGAACACTGATCGACGCCAGGACAATTCATGAACTCAGAGGGGTCGGCTCGTGTCGTTGAACCGATTCAAATCGCCGGCGTCGTACTCTCGCTCCTCTCAGTCCCGGGGAATCCACCAGTTTCACGGTCATGCAACAAGCCTCTCGAATCGCGAGCCGAAAGGCCCGCCGCGTCCGAAAGTTAGGAGCCGCGCGTCCTGAATTTTGGACGACGGAAAAGATCCGGCGCGTCGACCGCCTCCGACGATCGAGCGATACCAATCAGTTCCGCGATGAGACTCCCGGCGCGCAACGTGGCTCGTCGCTTGCTGAGTCCCGGTCGCATGCAACCTCGAATTCTCGTTGTCGACGACGATGACTCCTCGAACCGGACGCTGAGGCGCTTCTTCGAATTCCGGGGGTTCCGGGTGGACCGGGCCGGCGAGCTCGAGGAAGCGGAGGCGCTTCTTTCGAATTATGCCTACGAGATCGTCATCAGCGATCTGCGCGTCACGCAGGCTCACGGATCCGAGGGCCTGCGGATCCTCTCGTACGTCCACGAGCACTGTCCGTCCACGCGAATGGTGATGCTCGCCGGCGCGGGACACGCGGAGATCGAGGCCGAAGCCCGGAGCCGGGGCGTCGATATTCTCGAGCGGGCTCCCGCTTCCCTTCCGGTCCTCGCCCGGGACATCAACCGGCTTCTGGTCATGGCGTCATGAGCGGGAGCCTCCTGAGCTCGGTTCTCGATTCGCGGGCGATCACGACCGTCTTTCAGCCGGCGTTCGAGATGAACGAAACGCCGGACGGTCCGCCCGCCGTGCACTTCCTCGAGTGCCTTTCGCGAGGCCCGAAGGGCACGAACATCGAGTCCGCCGGCGTGCTCTTCGAATACGCGCGACGCAAGGGAGTGGAACCCGCGCTCGATGCAATCTGCCTCGAAGGCGCCTTTCGGTCGATTTCGGAATCGGGATACCGGCCGACGATTTCCGTCAACGTTCACGCAACGACTCTCGAGCGCGAGCCCGATTTCCCGCGCCTTCTCGCCGGGCTGGCCGATCGTTTCGGGATCCGTCTGTCCGGCGTGATTCTCGAAATTGTCGAGCACGGTCCCGACCGGAGCGGTCCCAGGCTCGGCCACGTCCTGGAAGCTCTCCGGGGGCTCGGCGTTCGAATCGCTCTCGACGACATCGGCCTGGGCCAGTCGAACTACCGCCGGGTCCTCGATTGCCGCCCCGACTACCTGAAGCTCGACCGCTATCTCGTTCAGGGCTGCCATGCCGACCCCGCCCGGCGCGCCGTGCTCGAATCTCTCACGCTCCTCGCGCGGCGGATCGGGGCCCGAGTGGTCGCGGAAGGAGTCGAAACGCCCGAAGACCTCGCCGAAATCTGCGGCCAGGGAATCGGGTTGCTCCAGGGCTTCCTGCTCGCGCGGCCGACGCCGCTCAACGGGCTGGGAACGTTGATCGAACCCACGCGATGCGAATCTCAAGGAGGGCCGGGCAGATCCGCTCCGGCTCCCAACGCTCAGTTGGAAAGGAGCACCGCCATGGCGGAGACCCTGTTTGTGAACGTCTACTGCCCGGACCCGGATTGCGATTTCCGCGGCAGCGCGGACGCGGAACGCTACCTCACGGTGGAGGCTTCTCGAAGGTGTCCGGTGTGCGGAGCAACCCCGGTTCGCGTCGAGATTCCGGGCCGGCCGAGCCCAAAAAACGCGCCGCGACGCTGGCCGACTGCGGTGAAGAGACTCGACCTCTCTGAGCTTCGAAACTCGGCGTAGCTCGGAATCCCTCGAGAACACACTCTCGCATCTGCCCGCGCCGGGTTCGGAAACACGGCCGCGGTTCGTCTCCAGGGACGGATGAAGTCGTGCGGGAACTCCGGAGTCAGGATCCGTCGCCCGTCGGAACGATCGAGACGGTTTCGACCATGAGAATCACCGCCCGTTCCGGCGCCCGCGTGCGGTGAACGATCCCCCTCGGAACCACGAAGCCTTCCTGCCTCTGCAAGTCGATCGACCGCCCTTCGAGATCGATGAGCAAATGCCCCTCGAGAACGAAAAAGAACTCGTCGTCGTTGTCGTGCTTGTGCCAGTGATACTCGCCCTGCAGAACGCCCAGGCGCACCACCGAGTCGTTGACCTTGCACAAGCGTCTGGTTGTACCAGCGGTCCGTACAGGCCGCCACGAGCGCGGGAACGTCCACGACGCTGAGGGCCGGGAACTTCACGTCGAGGTGGGTGGCATAGGGGTACTCCCTGGGTTCACTCACGGAAAATCGCCTCCTTTTCGAGTCGGGGCATCAATTCGCCGACGAACTTATTCCGCATGCGCTTCGGCCCCAGACTGGTCGACCTTAGGCGTTTAGGCAATCTGACGCCTTGGGGACTCGTTTCGGAAAGATGACCTCCACCACACTCTCGTTCACAGCATTGGAAAGCGATGTCGCCAACTGCTTTGACAACAACTCGGCGTCCGTCCTCGTGGT
>JBOGJO010000361.1:0-1430 GCA_050747885.1 Thermoanaerobaculia bacterium | reverse complement strand
TGCATCGCGTCTTCGACGCGGGCCTTCTTCTCCTTCATCTCGGTCTCGGTCGCGGCGCCGACCTTGATGATCGCGACGCCGCCGACGAGCTTGGCAAGACGCTCCTGGAGCTTCTCACGGTCGTAGTCGGACGTCGTGTCGTCGATCTGCGTGCGGATCTGCTTGACGCGGCCGGCGATCGCTTCCTTCTTCTTCTTGTCGGAAGTATCCGTGACGATCGTCGTGTTTTCCTTGTCGACGGTGACCTTCTTGGCGGATCCGAGGTCCTCCCACTTGACGCTCTCGAGCTTGATGCCGAGGTCCTCGGAGATGAGTTTGCCTCCCGTGAGGATCGCGATGTCTTCGAGCATCGCCTTGCGTCGGTCGCCGAATCCGGGAGCCTTGACCGAGCAGACCTGAAGGGTTCCGCGGAGCTTGTTGACGACGAGCGTCGCCAGAGCCTCTCCCTCGACTTCTTCGGCCACGATCAGGAAGGGCTTGCCCTGCTTGGCGACCTGCTCGAGGATCGGGAGCAGGTCTTTCATGTTGGAGATCTTCTTCTCGAAAAGAAGGACCTTCACGTTCTCGAGAACGCACTCCATCCGCTCCGCGTCGGTGATGAAGTACGGAGAGAGGTAACCGCGGTCGAACTGCATTCCCTCGACGACTTCGAGCGTCGTCTCGAGGCCGCGAGCCTCTTCCACGGTGATGACGCCGTCTTTGCCGACCTTGTCCATCGCCTCGGAGATGATGCGGCCGATCTCGGCGTCGTTGTTGGCCGAGATCGTCCCGACGTGGGCGATGTCCTTGCCTTCGACGTCGGTCTTGATTTTGTCGATGTGGGCGACCGCGGCCTTGACGGCCAGGTCGATGCCGCGCTTCAGCTCCATGGGATTGGCGCCGGCGGTGACATTCTTGGAACCTTCCCGGTAGATCGCCTGAGCCAGAACGGTGGCGGTCGTCGTTCCGTCGCCGGCCACGTCGGAGGTCTTCGAGGCGACTTCGCGCACCATCTGAGCGCCCATGTTCTCGAGAGAATCCTCGAGCTCGATTTCCTTGGCGACGGTCACGCCGTCCTTGGTGATCGTGGGCGATCCGAACTTTTTCTCGAGGACGACGTTGCGCCCCTTCGGTCCGAGGGTCACCTTCACCGCGTCGGCCAGTTTGTTCACGCCGCGGAGGACCCGCTGACGCGCGTCTTCGCCGTACAGAATCATTTTCGCTGCCATTGTTCGCTCCTTACTTCTCGATCACGGCAAGAACTTCGTCTTCCCGCATGATGAGATGTTCGACGTCGTGAATCTTGATCTCCTGCCCGGCGTATTTGCCGATCAGGATCCGATCCCCCTTCTTGACGTCGAGAGGGGTGACCTTTCCTTCGTCGTTGATCTTGCCTTTTCCGACGGAGACGACTTCGGCTTCCATCGGCTTTTCCTTCGCGGTGTCGGGAA
>JBOGJO010000360.1:0-19653 GCA_050747885.1 Thermoanaerobaculia bacterium | reverse complement strand
CACGTACACCGGGCCGTTTCGCGTGGATACACCGTGCCGCGACGGCAAGCGTGGCAGCCCGATCCAGGTCGCCTTCGACCGAAAAGCGGTCATCGTTCCGGGTCCGGCCGGCCCGGCACTGTCCCTGCGCAGGGCGGAATGGGTGCTGTCCGGCCCTTTTCTCCAGCTTTCGGAATCCCCCCAACCCGGTCTCGCCATCGAAGGCCCTTCGGCTCGCGCGGTGGCGGTCGACCGGGCTCGGGTCGCAGGGGGCTCCGGGCCGGGAATTCGAATCGGCGACGGCGCTCGGGACGTAACCATTTCGAATTCGCGGGTCGGCAAGGCGAAGATCGCGTCTCTCGGGCCCGATTCCGTGGGAATCGAAATCCTCGGGGGCGCGGTTCGCGTACGACTGCGCAACAACCTCCTGACGGCCAATCCCGGCGGATCGATTCGCGTCGCTTCCCCGCCTCCGGGTGCGGCTCCGGCGCGAGATCTCGACATCGTGGGCAACACGATTCGCAACGACGGTTCGACTTCGATCTCCGTGGCCGGGGCGTCCAACCTGCGCATCGTCGACAACACCCTCGTCGGGCGATCCGGATCCGGGGAGACTCGGGGCATCGTTCTCGAGAACGCGGACCACGCGATCGTGCGATCGAATCACCTCGTTCATCACGCCGCCGGCATCGTCGTCGGCCTTGCGGACGTGAAGGGAGGCGCCCTCGAGTCCCCGCGCGACGTTCTGATCGACCATAACGAGCTGCAGGGCTTTTCATCGTCGGGCGTTGCGGTCGACCTCGAGGCCGGAAAGGGCATCCACTTCGCGAACAATTTCGTCGAGGATTTCGCCAACGGCATACTCCTGCTGGGAAAGCCGCCGGTCCTCACCGAGGTCGTGATCGCGAACAATCTTGTCTTCGGCGTTTCCGGAACGGCCTTCGTCCTCGCCGATGCCCGCGCCGCGTCGTTGTTTGATTACAATGTTTTCTCTCCGATCGGAAACGAGGTTCTGGCGGAAATTGGGGGCCGATCGTTTTCCGTGGTGAGGATCCTCAAAGGAGGCGGTATGCCGAATTCGCAGCTGGTCGCGGGGGCGAAGATCATCAATCGGGATCTCGCCCGAGTTTCAGGCCTTCTCACCGTCGACCGCGGAACGAAAGTTCCCGGAGTCGCGTTCGAAGGCCGCGCCCCCGACCTGGGCGTGGCGGAGAGGTAGGCCGTGAGACGCCTGACGAAGGGGATCTCCTCGCTTTTTCCGGTCCTTCTTTTTCTTTTCGTCGCCTCCTCGTGCACGTCCAGCCGGCCGGGCTCGCCCGCCGTGGATTCGCAGCCCGGCGCCGTGCAGAATCCTCCCGACGTGGGCGCCGCGATTCCGCATCCCGAACCGCCGCAGCCCGAGCACGAGATCCTTCCGCCACAGCAATCGGAAGAGGAGGAAAAGAAGACCGCGAACCCCCACGGCGAGCCCAGGCTCATCGACGTCATGCCGACGGTGTTTCTGGATGGCGAGCCGTTTCCCAACGCCCGGCACTACGACGCGGCGTTTCCCGACCCGCGCCGCACTTTCTACGTCTCGGTGGAGTCGCCGGCGGGCGGGGACGGGTCCGAGAAGCGTCCTTGGAAGGATCTCCAGTTCGCCCTCACCCGGCTCCAGCCGGGCGACCGGCTCGTGGTCATTCCCGGAATCTACGAGGGCCCGTTCACGATCGGAAAGGATTGCCGCGACGGGACGAAAGAGGCTCCGATTCAGGTTTACGCCGACGACGCGTTCCTCAAGTCCTCGAGCGGCGCCGACGTGCTCACCGTCGAGAGGCCGTTCTGGCAATTCTGGGAAGTCCAGATTGCGCTGCTCCATTCCCGAGGATCGGGGTTCGTCACGAAGGGGCCGGCGGCCCACGACATCGCGGTCGACCAGAGCCACATCTACGAAGGTGAGGGCCCGGCGGTTCGTTTCGAGGCCGGGAGCTCCCGGATCACCCTGTCGAGCTGCCATATTCACCAGGGGCGGGGAGTGGAGATCGACACCGGGACCCGTGACATCACGATCGTCGCCGACCACATTCACCACAATTCGGGAACGTCGCTGACGATCGGAGCGGGAGACGTTTCCCGGGAGCCGGCCGAGAACATTTCGGTCCTGGGAAACCGCTTTCACAACGACCGGGGTCACGCGGTCGAGCTCCGACGGTGCCGCCACGTGCGACTCTCGGAGAACAAGATTTCGAACTATCGCCCCGAGGGCTCTTTTGCCGGCGACGCCGTCGTCGTTGCGGCGGGCAGCTCCGATGTCGCCTTCGAGAACAACACGATCCTGGAGGCCACGCGTGCGATTTCGGTCGGCGGGAATTCTTCGGAATCGGGTCCGGATCGCGTCGCTTTCCGCCGGAATTACCTCGAGAATCAGCTCACCCGGCAGAGCACGGCCCTGCTCGTGCGGGGCGGACGGGAAATTCATTTCGAAAACAACATCGTGGATCGCTACGAGGAGCCGTTTGACGTGGGGTCGGCCGGCGTCTCGGAGGTGTCGATCGCAAACAACCTCGTGATCCGCCCGGCCTTCGCCTGGGATGTCGCTTCGTTCGGCGTATTCAATCTCTTCGACTTCAACGTCTTCGGAGGCGAGTCGACTTTGCAGGGTTCCGTCGGAGGGAGAGCCTCGAGAGCGGCCGACTGGATCGGCCGTCGAATGCCGCATTCCCGGTTGGTCCCGGGCGCCGAGATCTCCGGTCGCGACCTCGGAAAGATCGTGGGCTTCTCGGCTCTCGACGCGGGAACCGCCGTCAAAGGTCTTTCTTTCAAAGGTTTGGCGCCAGACATCGGAATCGCGGAACACTGACTCGGGTCCGGCGTCCTCGGTAACAACGCGTCCGTAAGACCTCGAAATAGGACATTTGACTTTGCTTTGGATGTATCATTTCCAAAGTTTGCCCGCGTGTCCCCGGTTCTTCATCTTACCTTGAGGAGGTCGTCATGGATCGTCAATCACTTCCACGGCGTGTCGGGAGATCGATCTCCATCCTCTTTGCGGCGATCACCGCGCTCGCTGTGGCCTCGTCGGCGTTGGCCGCCGGCGCTCACGAGAGCGCGACCGGTCGCAAGCCGTTCGCGGGCAAGATGACCCCTGACCAGAGGCATCCGCTTCTGGAGGCGTGGAAAGCGAGCAAGGGCTCAACGGATGCGCCGCGAGCGAAATTTGCGACAGGTGGCACGCCGGTTGTCGGCCGTGCGTCCATGGTCATCAACAGCGCCGGCAGCGTCGCCTACACCCAGAACTGGTTGGGCGACACGACGAACAACTGCGAGATCGACCTCGGCAACCCCCTCGATTGGAACGCGTCGGTCGCTTACCAGTCGGGCGACTATGTCCGAAACACCGCGCACGACACGGTTTTCATGGCAACGAACTCCGGGACGAGCGGTGCTTCGGAGCCCCCCTGGAACACGGCGTTCGGGGTGACGACGAGCGGCGACGGCGGCGTCACCTGGAAATCCTCCGGGAATCGCGATTGGCAGTCCGGGCTCGCGTACACGGTGGGAATGGTGGTTCATCCCTCGGCGTACTTCGGTTTCAGTTTCCAGGTGACGTCGGTGGCGACGCTCGGCGACCTGAGCGGCGGGACCGAGCCCCACTGGCCGACGACGCCGGGCGCGACGGTCAACGACAATGGAATCACCTGGAAGGCGATCGGCCTCTTCCCAGGGAGCTTCCGCGGCTGCAACCCGATGAGCATGGCCATCCGCTCTTCAGGAGGCGGCACGACCGTGATCGCCAAAGAGGGCGACGCCGTGGGGACCGCGCAGCTCTACGGCTGGGGCGAATTCATCGCAATGAACAACTCCGGAAAGGTCGCGTTCAAGAGCGGGATCGTGGACGTCTACTTCGACAATGACGAAACGGGCGCGGCGATTTTCCAGGCCGGGCCCGGCGCCGGACAACTGCAGAAGATTGCGCAGTCGGGCGACACGATCGGCGGCGTCAACCAGTGCGGTTTCGCGACGATGGTCGGAATGAACAACAGCAGCCAGGTCGTTTTCAACGGCTACTCGTACAGGCCCGGAAACACCTGGCAGGCCGCTCACTCGTACGGGGCGAACGCCTGCGTCATTCCGACCGCGCCGAATGGCCGGAATTACTGCACCTCGAGCGGCGGGACGAGCGGGGGCTCCGAGCCTGCCTTTCCGACCGCGGTCAACGACACTGTGGTCGACGGCTCGGTCACCTGGACAATGAACGACGGCCGCAGGGTCCGCTGCGACGAGGACAACCACAGCCTGATCCGTTTCACTCCGGGCACGGGCAACGAGCTTCTGACGCACATCGGCGCGAGCATCGGCGGCTCGACCGTTCAGGGCTTCGGAGCCGATTTCTACAACGGCACCGGTACGACGAACTGCAATTTCTGCTCGTTCAATGACATCCCGGGCCTGATCAACGCGACGGGTAACGTGCCGATCGTCCTGAATCTCGCGGACGGTACCCAGGGCGTTTTCAACTTCACGGGACCGAACGCGGCGACGCAGGTCGCCCGAACCGGAAGCACCTACGCCGTCTTTTACCCGCGCGTCACGAGCAACAATTCCAACCAGGTCGTGTTCAAAGCGGCGGTGTCGGCGGGGGCGTTCTGGCAGCCGGGCCAAACGTACGCGGTCGGCGATTTCGTGTTCCCCAGGCCGAGCAACGGGAGCAACCAGAACCAGGGCCCGAACGGCATCCGCTACCAGGCTCAGTCGATCACGACGGGAACTTCCGCGAGCACGCCGCCGGTCTGGCCGACGACCATCGGAACCCCGGTCGTGGACGGCGGGGTCACGTGGGTCGCGGACGAGCTCTCGCCCGACCAGATCCTGAGGTTCACGCCTCCCTCGACGACCGTCACGATCGTTACTGTCGGCGACGACGTGGGCACCCGGACGGTGGGCGTCGCCAACGGCGTGACGTTCCAGTCTTTTGGAAATTTCTTCGACTTCAACAACTCCGGCAACGTCGTGTTTCAGGCGAAGCTCTCCGGCACGCAGGAAGGCTATTACTTCTGGAACGGAGCGACGGGAAACCTCTCGGAGGTCCTGCGGCAGGCGGATACGGACAGCCTGGCGTCGGAAATGATCACGGTCAACGACAGCAATCTCGTTGCCTATGTGACGGGCAATGACAAGGTCGGCAACGACGACGGGGACGACGACCATTCCGAAGATTTCCAATCCGGGGGCGCGTTTTTCTGGAAAAACGGCACGACGCAGAAGGCGATCGCAGTCGGCGACGTCGTCGGCGGCAACACCGTGACGTCCGTCTACGCTCAGCACCAGTCCTTCGTTCGGCGGCAGCTCTCCGAAGCTGGCTGCCTGGCCCTGAACTACAACGTCAACGGTGACGATCCCGGTTTCGACAACGAGGAAGGCGATACGACCAAGGGGGGCCAGCTCTTCATTTCCTGCTTCTCGAACAGCTGTCCGACGATTCTGCTGTCGCCTCCGACGCTGCCGGGAGGCGCCGACGGCGTGGCCTACAACCAGACGATCACGGCCACGGGAGGAGTTGCCCCGTACACATATGCGGTGACTTCCGGTTCGACCGGAGCGTTGAACCTGTCGAGCTCGGGAGTGATCTCGGGATCGCCTTCGGGCACGGGGACGCTGAGCTTCACGGTCACGGCCACCGACTCCAACGGATGCACGGCGAGTCAGGCATACTCCATCGTCGTGGGCTCCTCGTCGCAGACGAACTTGACCATCTCGCCGACGGCGTTGCAGACGATCGTCGTGGGTGGAATGGTGACGTACACCGTGACAATCAGCAACCCGCAGAAGACGGACACGGTGATCACGCTCACCTCGAGCGACCCGAGCATCGGGACGGTGCCGGCGAGCGTGACAATCCTTGCTGACCAGACAACCGCGACGTTCAACGCAACGGGCGTCGCCCCGGGAGGGCCTATCACCATAACGGCGTCATTGCCGGGAGGGTTCGAAGCGCCGCCGGCGACCGATTTTCTGGTCGTGGTGCAGGGGCAGGTCGTTTCGGTTCCGACGCTCGGCGGTTTTGGGCTTCTTCTCCTGGGACTTGCCGTGGCGGCTGCGGGCTGGCGCTTGCTGAGGCTGTAGCGCCTCGATCCCACACTTGTGACTTTTGAAGGGCCCGGGTTTCCGGGCCCTTCGTGTTTCGGCTCCGGAACCCGGGCGAATGGTAGGATGCTCAGCGTTGGCGCGCCACAGGAATCGGGATTCCAACGGTCCTCGCGGCCTCGACGCGGTGTTCCGGCCCCGCTCGGTCGCCGTGATCGGCGCTTCGACGCGCGCGCATTCCATCGGCGGGAACCTCCTGTCGAATCTGTTCCGATCGGGGTTTTCGGGAAAGATTTTTCCGATCAATCCTCACGCGGATGTTCTCCATTCGGTCAAGTGCTACGCCTCGGTTCGAGCGGTCCCGGACGCGATCGACTGCGCGGTCGTCTCCGTCCCGAAGGAGCGCGTCCTCGACGTCGTCGCGGACTGCGGGCGCAAGGGAGTCCGAGGTCTGATCGTCATCACCGCGGGCTTCCGGGAAGTCGGCGCGGCCGGCGCCGCTCTCGAGGAGCGGCTGAACCGTCTCGTCGTGCGCTGGGGCATGCGGATGATCGGGCCGAACTGCATGGGGGTGATCAACGCCGAGCCGGAAATCTCCATGGACGCGACCTTTTCCCCCACTCCCGCGTCGTTTGGCTCGGTCGGTTTCGCGTCCCAGTCGGGAGCGCTCGGCGTCGCGATCCTGAACGTCGCGGAGTCGTTGAAACTCGGCTTCACGCAGTTTGTCTCGATGGGCAACAAAGCGAACGTGTCGGCCAACGACATGCTCGAATTCTGGGAGAACGACCCGCGCACGCAGATCCTCGCGCTGTACCTCGAATCGTTCGGAAATCCCCGCCGGTTCGTCGAGATCGCGAGGCGCATCTCGAAGAAGAAGCCCGTCCTGGTCGTGAAGTCGGGCCGCACCGTCGCCGGCGCGCGCGCCGCGTCCTCGCACACGGGCGCGCTCGCGGGCTCCGAGGTTGCCATCGATGCGATCCTCGAGAGTTGCGGCGTCACGCGCTGCGAGACCATCGAAGACCTCTTCGATCTGGCCGCCGCGCTGGCTTCGCAGCCTCTCCCGCGGGGCGACCGCGTCGCGATTTTGACCAACGCCGGCGGGCCCGCGATCATGGCGACAGATGCCGTCGTCCAGTACGGTCTGCGCCTGGCGGAGATTTCCGCCCGAACGCGGATGCGGCTTTCCGCCTTCCTCCCCCCGGAAGCGTCCCTGGCCAATCCGGTCGACATGATCGCGTCGGCGAGCGACGCGAATTACGGCCGCGCCGCGAAAATCCTTCTCGAGGATCCCAACGTGGACGGCCTCCTGGTCATCAACGTCACTCCCGTTCTCTACGGTCCAAGGTCCGTCTGGGACGCGCTCGTGGCGGCCACGCGCGGCGCGAAAAAGCCCGTCCTCTCGGTCTTCATGGCCAACGAGGAGTTCTACGACGAAGCCCGGTCGATGCCGGCTCATCCGCCGATCTATCGCTTTCCCGAGCCCGCCGCCCGCGTCCTGTCCGAGATGTGGAAGATCGGAAAATGGCAGAAGAAGCCGCGGGGGGCTTCCCCGCGCTTTCCGTTGAAGAAGGCCGACATCCGGCGCATCCTCGATCGCCGAAAACGCCGGGGCGGCGGATACCTCGACCCCGACGAGGTGTTCGCGGTCCTCGCGGCGGCGGGGATTCCGGCCGCGCGGCCGGTCTTCGTGCGGCAGGAATCCCGGCTGCTCGCCCGCGCCGCCGAGGTCGGTTACCCGCTCGTTCTGAAAGCGGCCGGGGAGGGAATCGTCCACAAGTCCGACGTCGGGGGCGTCGCGACGGGCCTTCGCAACGCGGCGGACCTCGAAGCGGCGCTGGCTCGGATGAAAAGGGACCTCGAGCGCCACGAAGCCGCGGACAAGCTCGAGGGTTTCATCCTCCAGCGGGAAGCCCGGGGGCGGGAGCTCGTCGTCGGCGCGACGAACGACCCGAGGATCGGCCCGCTCGTGATGTTCGGCCTCGGCGGACGGTACGTCGAGGTGTTCAAGGACGTGAAGTTCCTGCTTCCGCCGGTTTCGCGCGAGGACGTTTTCGAGGCGCTGTCGCAGCTCAAGGCGGGCACGCTTCTCTCGGGCGTGCGGGGCGATCGCCCGGGCGACACGGCGTTTCTGGTGGAAACGATCCTTCGCGTTTACCGGCTCGCCGTCGATTTCCCGGAAATCGCGGAAATGGACATCAACCCGCTTTTTGTCGCGCCCCGCGGCGGCCGCGGCCTCGCGGTGGACGCGAGGATTCGGGTCGCGCCTCTTTCCCGCGGCCGGCCGCATGGGAGATGAGCCGTTCCGGGGGTCTCGAGGAATCGTCTCACGGCCCGAGGCCGCCGTTCTTTCGCTGCTGGCGTTGCGTCTGTTGGCTTGGGCCTTCCTGCTGCCCCCCTGGAACGGATTCGACGAGCCTTTCCATCAGGGATACGTGGAGACCTGCGCGAAAGATCCGCGCTGGCACGCGTTCCTGAGCGCCGACCTTCCGGCTCGGTTGGTGGGAGAGATGCAGAAATGGCCGCTCGTTCCATCCTACGCGCGGCAGTTCGGTTCCCGGGCCTACGGCGAAACCGCCCGCCCGCCGTTCTTGGCCGGAAAATATGCGAACTACGAGACGTTGCAGTCGCCCGCCTACTACCTGGGCGCCGGAGGGCTCGTGCGGGCCCTTCCTTCCCTGTCCCCGGTCGCCGAGCTGTATGTGCTTCGCGGCGTCAACGCGGCGTTCGCGATGGCTGTTGGTGTCCTCACCCTCCTCGCGGCGCGGCGGATTGGGTTCGGGCCGTCCGCGTGGATGCCGGTCGCCTTTCTCGCTTTGGTCCCCGGCTTCTCTCTCGCTCTCGTTCGCGTGAGCAACGACGCGCTGTGCGCCCTTCTTCTGGCCCTGGGCATCGGGGCTTCGCTCGAAACCACGGTCGAGGGTGTCTCGATCCCGCGCTCTCGGCCGCTGGTGGCCGCGGCGGGAGCCGGGCTGTCTCCGTGGGCGAAACTCTACGGCGTCGCGGCGATTCCGGCTCTTTGCCTTCAGGTTCTCCGCCCGGGGGAAAAACGCAGGGCCCTCCGCGCGGCCGTGCTCGTCTTGCCATCGCTGCTGCTGGCGTATTTCTCCCGCAGAATCAACGGAAGCGCGATTTCGCTCCTGGAGATCCTGAATCACCCGAGGCCCGTGAGGCTCTGGGAGGTCCCGTGGCTTCGGGACGGCTGGACGATCGCGAAGTCGCATCTCTGGATTTCGGGGATGTCGGACCTCGTGTTTCCCAACGCGGTCTACATCGTGCTGCTTGCCGCACTCCTGGGCTTGCTTGCGGCTTCGGCGAGAGCCAGGGGCTTCGGCGGGTCTCCGCGTCAGCGCAGAAACTTATTCCTTCTGGCCGGACCTCTCTTCTTTTTCATGCTGGCCCTGGGCTATTTCTGCTGGAAGAACTTTGCATGGTACCTCGCGCCCGGGGGCGCGGGCGGCTGGTACCTTTGGGCGATGGCCCTCCCCGAGGCTCTGTTGCTGACCTGGGGAGCGGCCGGGGGCGCAAGGATGAAGGCGGCGATTGCTTTCGTGTTCCTGGGACTTCTTCTCCTGACCGTCGCGGGTGATCTCGTGCTGCTCGCGGAAGCCGGCGGCCGGGTCGTTGCGACAGCCGGAAATCACCATGTTCGGGGGATCGCCGGGTTCCCTTTCTCCACCCTGCTGGCGTCGTTCCTGGATTCCCGGCCGCCCGCGGCGGGAATCGCCGCGCTGGTTCTGGTTCCGGCGTCCTGGGTCGTCGGGATCGCGGCGCTGGTGCGCCTTTTCCGTCCACGAGTGGATGTTCCTCGGGGAGCTTGCGCGGAGACGATCCGGTGATGCGCGGGCCTGTCAGGCGTTCCTGATCTTCCAGTACACCGCGTAGCGCTCGTCGAAAATGGAAGAGAGGGGAGCGAGCGGGACGTCGCCGCGTTTGCCCGCGGCCATTCCCGTCGCCCGGAACTCGAGCGGCTTTCCTGTCGGCTGGATCGAGGCAATCCCATCGCCGGAACCGAGCACGAGCTCCGGCGCCGCCACCGCGTCCAGTTTGTACTCGGGAACGGTGCGGGGTTTCGTGGGCTCGGCGCGAAGGGTAGCCGGCGTGAGCCCCTTGTCGCCGAGACGGCCCGCCAGCACGATCGGGCCGTACATCACCGCGCCAAGGGACGGATCGTCGGGCGTGGCCTCCACGTGAAGGGCCAGCGGGAGCTCCAGCTCGACGCGGTCTCCGTCGCTCCAGACGCGATCGAGCACGAAGGAGCCGCCCGGCGCGGCGAAGCCCTCCAGAGCCCGGCCGTTGAGGCGCGCCGAGCCCTTGTTCGCCCAACCGGGCACGCGAAACCGAATCTCGGCCCGGACGGGAGATGCTCCCCGGATCGTGAGAGCGGTTTTCCCCTCTTCGGGAAAGCGGGTCTCCTGAATGACGCGAAGGCCCTTCTCCTTCCAGTCGAGCTCCGAGGCGACGAGCTGTTCGACTCGTAGCGCTTCTCCCGACCGGAAGTAGATGCCGCCGCCGAGCTTCGAAAACGACTCGCTCCCGGTCCCGGTGCAGCACCAGAAATCGTGGAGGGGCGTTCCAAAGAGCTTCCAGTATCCGGAGGCGAGCGGCACGTAGTAGAGCTTCGAGCCGTCGGCCGGGTGCTGGGTCCCGAGAATGCCGTTCCACGTCGCCCGTTCCGCGTAGTCGCTGCATGCGGAATCCCCCGTCCACTCGAACACGTGGCGCGTCAGTTTCAGCATGTTGTAAGTCACGCAGCATTCCTGCGTGTAGCCGGAGAGCTCCGAGGCAATCGCGCCGGGGCCGGCGTTCCAGCTCTCGCCGTT
Source organism: Thermoanaerobaculia bacterium (assembly GCA_050747885.1). Classification (GTDB taxonomy): domain Bacteria; phylum Acidobacteriota; class Thermoanaerobaculia; order UBA5066; family DATFVB01; genus CAWEYG01. Next base: position 8,791 of record JBOGJO010000360.1, on the reverse strand, counting down.
GCTCGTCCCTCCGGTGCAGTACGCCCGCCGTTGCGAGACCTCTCTCCAGAAGTATTCGGCGATCTCGCGATCCCTCGTCTCGCCCGTCAGCTCGTAGCGCCGGGCCGCGCCGATGATCTTCGGGATCGTCGTGTTCGCATGGAGGCCCTTCAGCTCGTCGCGGCCTTCGGCGAGCGGAGCGAAGATTCGCTCGTGGTCGAAACGGTGCGCGAGCTCGCGAAAATCCTCGTTGCCCGTCACGCCGGCGAGGTTGTACAGAGCTTCGTTCATTCCGCCATATTCCCGCTCGAGCACCCGGGCCATGGCGGCGTCTCCGAGCGGCTGCGTCCATCGGGCGATCCAGGTCGCGAGCCCCGTGGCAACCTCCAGGGCGCGGGCGTTTCCCGCCACGGAGTGCATGTCGAGCAGGCCGGCGAGGATCTTGTGCAGGGTGTAGAACGGCGCCCACACGCGCTCGTCGGCGCGAAGCCGGTCGAAGAAACTCTCGGGAAACGCGCTGAGGTAGCCGTTTTTGAGCTTCGCCTGGCATCGCGAGAGCTCATCGACGATGCGGTCGCCGCGTGTTTTCGCCTCGTCGTCTCCGAAAGCGGCCGTTCTCATCGCGCACGCGGAGAGGTAGTGGCCGGTGAAGTGGCCGCGAAGCTCGTTTTCGGGAGCCTCCCAGCCGCCGAGCGGGGCAGCGTCCGAGGGAAGCCCTGCCGTCACGCGGAACATGTGGAGCAGCCGATCCGGCTCGAGGTTCATCAGGAATCGGCGGTTGACCTCCGCCGCATCAAGGAAGGGTCCCGGAAGCAGCCGGACTCGGGAGAGGTCGAAGGGGGAGACGTTCGCCGCCCCGCCGAAGGCAGAAGGAGAGGCGAAGGATATCCGAGCCAACGGGAGCGCCGCAGCGGCGATCCCGGCCTGCAGCAGAAACTGTCGGCGCGTCTCGAGGAGCGGCATTCCACGAGTCTAAACTCTCCGGCGCCGTCGGGCGAGCGTTTCGGCGGCGAGATGCAGGAGGAGGGTAGGATTCGGAAAATGACGCTCGACATCGCGAGCCCGAAATTCAAGGCGGACCCGTTCCCGACCTTCGCGCGGCTCCGGAGGGAAGAGCCGGTCTGCCGCGTGCCGGTGCCCGGATGGAAGCGCGCGTGGCTCGTCACGCGCTACGACGACGTGGCCGGACTGCTGAAGGACGATCGCTTCGCGAAGGATCCGCTGCGCGCGGTGTCCGGCACGAAGGAAAAGCAGCCCTGGATCCCTCGCTTCCTGCGGCCGCTCGCCCGAAACATGCTCGACGTCGATCCGCCCGACCACACGCGGCTCCGCGCGATCGTCCAGAAGGCCTTCACTCCGAAGTTCGTCGACGCTTTGGAGCCTCGCATCCGGTCCCTGACCGAGGAGCTCCTCGATCGCGTCCGACCGTCGATGGACTTGATCGACGCGTACGCGCTGCCCCTGCCGGCGACGGTCATTGCCGAAATGCTCGGAATCCCCGCCTCGGATCGCCACCGGTTCCATCGCTGGTCGCAGCGCATCGTCTCGCTCACGCCTTCGCCCGCCGGGCTCCTGGCGGGGACTCCCGCGGCGATTGCGTTCCTGCGCTACATTCGCCGGCTGGCGGCGCAGCGCCGCGCGGCGCCCGGCGATGACCTGTTGAGCGCGCTCGTTGCCGCGGAGGAGGAGGGAGACCGCCTTACAGCCGACGAGCTCGTGGCGATGGTCTTTCTCCTCCTCATCGCGGGCCACGAGACCACGGTGAACCTGATCGGGAACGGGGTCCTGGCCCTTCTCGAGCAAAGAACGGAATGGGAACGGCTCCGTGCCGACCCCGGCCTTTTTCCGTCGGCGGTCGAGGAGTTGCTGCGCTTCGGGTCGCCCCTCCTCACCGCGACCGAGCGATACGCGCGCGTCGATGTGGCGGTGGCGGGAACCACGATTCCGCGTGGATCGCTCGTCTACGCGGCGCTGGCGTCGGCCAACCGCGACGAAGGCCAGTTTCCGTCGCCCGACGTGCTCGACGTGGGGAGGAATCCGAACCGCCACCTGGCGTTCGGCTTCGGAGTTCACTACTGCCTCGGCGCGCCGCTCGCGCGGCTCGAGGGCCGAATCGCGATCGAGGCGCTGATCCGCCGCTTCCCCGCGCTTCGGCTCGCCGTCCCGCACTCCCGCCTTCGCTGGCGGCGAGGACTCGTTCTGCGCGGCCTCGTTTCCCTGCCCGTGACGGCGATCTGAGAACGGGCTATTTCGAAGGGAGTGTTTCGTACACGGTCCGGACGAACGCGTCGGCCTTAACGAAACCGTTTCCCCACTTCGGGTCGAGGGATGCCGTCGGCCGGGCGGCGACGACGTCTTCCACCGAGTTGCCTTCCGCTTTCAGGCGGGCGACGCGTTCCCGCGCCTGCTTCAACATCTCCCCGAACGCCTCGAGCTCGCCGCGTGTGCCGAGGATGCCGTGCCCGGGGACGATCTTCGTCGCGGGACCGGCAAGTCTCAGGCCTTCCTCGACGGCGGCGATGTAGCCGTCGATCGTGCCGCCGGTTCCGATGTCGAGGATCGGGTACATGCCGTTGAAGAAACAGTCGCCCATGTGGAGCACGTCGGCCGCGGGAAAATGGACGAGCACGTCGCCATCGGTGTGCGCGTTCTTCACGTGGATCAGGTGAATCGTTTCCCCGTTCAAGTGCAGCGTCGCCCGGTCGTTGAACGTCACGACCGGCAGCGCGGCTTTGGGAGACGGCGGCACCGTCCGTTGCAGGTGCTTGATGAACTGCTCCGTACTCATCCGCTGGTAGACGTTGTCCTGCGCGATCACGACGGCGCCGTCGGCCGCGAACTTCAGGTTGCCGCCCGTGTGGTCGCCGTGCCAGTGGGTGTTGAGGACGAATCGGAGCGGCTTGTTGGAGAGCTTCGCGATTGCGGCCTTGAGCTTGTCGTGGAGCGGATCGAATTGATCGTCAACGAGGATGACCCCGTCATCGCCCGCCGACACGACCACGTTGCCGCCGGCGCCGGCGAGCATTGCGAGGCCGTGCCCGAGCGGCGTGGTGACGATCTGGACGGAGTCGAAATTTGTCTGGGCAAACGCCGCAGCCGCCACGGAGAAGAGCGCGAGGCCGAAGAAACTCTCGAGACCTTTCTTCATGTTCCCGTCAGAATTTCGCGACTTTCTCGATCGCGGCCTCGATGTCCTCGATCTGCGGAAGGATGAACTTCTCGAGGGGCGGAGCGTAACCGACGAACGTGTCGGTCGCCGAAACGCGCTCGACGGGAGCGTCGAGCCACGCGAAGAGCTCGTTGCCGATGCGCGCGGCGATCTCCGACGCGTAGCCCCAGGAGATGGGGTCCTCCGAGCAGACGACGACCCGGTTCGTCTTCCGGGTGGACTCGGAGATGGCCGTCCAGTCGTATGGCGACAGCGAGCGAAGGTCGAGGATCTCGGTCGAAACTCCCGATTTCTCGGCGACTCTCGAGGCGGCCACGAGTGACCGCTGGACCTGAGCGCCGTAGCAGATCAGCGTGACGTCGGTGCCCTCCTGCACGACCCGCGCTTTTCCGAACGGGATGCAGTAATCGGGCCCCGGATAGAGGCCCTTGTTGTACGTCTGGCGGTACAGGTGCTTGTGCTCGAGGAACATCACGGGGTCGTCGCACCGGATGGCCGTGCGGAGAAGGCCGTTGGCATCCTGCGCGTTGGAGGGAAGCACGACCCGCAGTCCCGGAATGTGCGTGAACATCGTGGGGTCGCATTGTGAATGGTAAAGAGCCCCGGCGATGTATCCCCCGACGGGGACGCGAACGACGATGGGGGCCGAGAACGTGCCGCCGGAACGCCACCGCATCGTTGCGAGCTCGTTTCGGAGCTGCATGTAGGCGGGCCAGATGTAGTCGAAGAACTGGATCTCGACGACCGGCTTCAAGCCGCGCACCGCCATTCCGACGGCCCGGCCGATGATGTTCGCCTCGGCCAGGGGAGAGTTGAACACGCGGTTGTGGCCGTAGAGCCGCTGCAGGTTGTGGGTCACCTTGAAGACCCCGCCCTTTCCCTTGACTTCTCCCAGCACCGCTTCGCGCGAGGCGTCGGCAACGTCCTCGCCGAACATGACGATCCGCGGGTCCCGAGCCATCTCGTCCCGCATGCACGCGTTCAGGAGATCGACCATCGTCTGGGGACCGCCTTCTTCCTTCTTCGGCGAGTCGAAGGAGGAGGAGGTCGGGTCGACCGTTTCCGAATAGACCCACCGGAGGGCGCTCTCCGGCTCCGGCAGGGGGGCCGCCACGGCGCGGTCCGCGTCCTCGTCGATCTGGCGTTCGATTTCCTTCTGGAGGGCCGAGATTTCCGCTTCGGTCGCGATTCCTTCGGAGACGAGGAAGCGCGGAAACGTCGTCAGCGGATCGCGTGCGGCTTCCTTCTCCCGCTCGGGCGCCGGGCGATAACTCTTCTCGTCGTCGGAGACCGAGTGGGAGTAGGGCCGGATCACATGGGCATGGACGAGGGCGGGCCCTTTCCTCTGGCGGCAGTACTCGGCCGCGTAACGGAGGGCGTCGTAGGATTCGAGAAAGTTGCAACCGTCCACTTCGGTGATGAAGAGGTTCGGAAATCCCCGGACGAGCTTCGAGATCGAGCCCCCCGCCGTCGTGACCTCGACGGGAACCGAGATTGCATAGCCGTTGTCTTCGATGAGGTACAGGACCGGGAGCTTCAGGTTGCAGGCCGTGTTGAGGGATTCCCAGAACTCGCCTTCCGCGACCTGGCCGTCGCCCCCGGAAACGTACACGAGCTCGTCTTTGTGAAACTCCAGGGGCGTGTCCGACGTCGGGAGCCTGGCCATCCGCATGCCCGCTTCGGCCAGTCCCACGGCGTTCAAGAACTGCATGCCGGTGCACGAGGACTTCGACACGATGTTGAATTTTTTGTGCCCCCAGTGGGCGGGCATCTGGCGGCCTCCGGAGGCGGGATCTTCCTTGGCGCCGGTGCCCTGCAGGAACATCTCATAGGGAGTCATCCCGAGGGCCAGGCAAAGAGCGCGGTCGCGGTAGTACGCGATGAACCAGTCGTCGGCGGGCCGAACCACCATGGCTGCCGCCGTCAAAACCGCCTCGTGCCCGACTCCATTGATCTGAAAATACGTCTTGTTTAGGCGTTTGAGCTGAATTTCCTTGTCGTCGACCTTCCGAGAGCGGTACATGTTCCGGTACGCCGACACGAGGGCGGAGGCATCCAGGCCGTGGTACTTTTCCACTTGCGTTTCAGATGCCATGAGGAGCCCTCCGTTGGCGCATTTTAGTGCCAGGCAGCGTGAATAGCGATACTGTCGTTCGAGGCGCCGCGGGGCAGGATGCAAGGCGACGCGACACAGGCGATGCCGAAGCATCGTCGAGGAGCGACAACGAAGCAGATTGGTCCGCGCCGCCCGAACCCTTTGGGCGCCCGCACATTGCGAAGGATCTCGGCGTTCCGGCTCGGGTCCGATCGCTACGGCATCTGTCCCCTCGCCGTGCCTTGATTTCCACCGCAAGCCGCGGGCGCGACACTGGCGCTATTCACGATGCCAGGCACTAACAAAAGGCCGACCCCTCTCTTCGGCAGGGCCTTCTGGGAAGAGCTGGTCGTTTACGGATCTCTCGTCGGCGCCTATCTCTTCCTCGTTTTGAAGACCCTCGACCGGCCCCTGGCGGATCTCTTCCACGCTCATCGGACCCTGTACGCCTTTCTGGCGCTTCTCCTGATCCTGTTTCAGGGGATCGCGCTCGATTTGCTGACTTCCTTTCTCGTCCGGGTCTTTCGGAGCCGGTCGTGACGTTCCTGGTTTCGCAGGCGCACATTGCCCCTCACTGGCTCGTCCTCGTGGGGTTTGTCGTGGGAATCCTGGGAGGGTTTTTCGGCGTCGGGGGTTCGTTTCTGGCGGGGCCCGCGCTCTACGCCCTCGGCCTGCCGATGAACTACGTGGTCGGCACGGACATCGCTCACATCGTGGGAAAATCGGTGGTCGCCGCCAAGAAGCACCGGGCCCTCGGCAACGTCGACATCAAGCTCGGCCTGGTGATGGCGTTCGGAACGATTCCAGGCGTCGAGCTCGGCGCTCGGCTCGTGCAGCGCCTGAAGACGACCCATCACGCGGACGTGATCCTCGGCCTGTCGTTTTCCTTCGTCCTCCTGGCCGTCTCGTGTTTCGTCTTCTGGGAGAGCCTGGGCGCGCTGCGTCTGAAGAAAAAGTCCGCCAAGTCCGATCGGCTTCACTTCAATTCCGCCTGGAAGTGGATCCACACGATTCGCGTTCCCCCGATCGTCCGGCTCCCGATTTCGGGGGTCGAGATCTCGCTGTGGGCGATTCTCGCGGTCGCCCTGACCGGCGGCTTCTTTTCCGGTTTCCTCGGCGGCGGCGCGGGTTACATCCGGATGCCGATGTTTGTCTATATTCTCGGGATTCCGACGCATGTGGCCATCGGCACGGACCTCTTCGAGATCATTCTTTCGGCCGGATACGGAACAGTTTCGCACGCGTTGAAGGGCAACGTGGATATCCTGATCGCCCTGATCATGCACACGGGAGCGGCGCTGGGAGCCCAGATCGGGGCCCAGGCCACCGAGCGGTTTCAGGGTCCGAGAATCCGGTTCGCCTTTGCCCCGCTGCCGCTGCTCGGGGCCGCCGCCCTCCTCTTCGAGCTGCACCGGAGGGGCTTTCTGTGAGCGCAGGAGGCGTCTCGCGAATCCTGCTCGTCGTCGACGGCGGCCCGGCCTCGGAGGCGGCGTCGGCCGTTGCGGCGGCGCTGGCGAAGGCGTGCGGGGCGTCCCTCACGGCCCTTGCGGCCGGCGAGCGGACGTTGGTTCCGACGGAAGCGGAGGGCGGCATCCCGGTCGAAACCGTATTCGCGGGAGCGGAGACCGACTTCGTCTCCGAAGTGGTTCGGCGCGCGAAAAATGAAATCGACCTCGTGGTCGTCGGGTCATCGTCCTCCGCCGGGCGGTTCCGGGGCGCCCTTTCCCTGCGGCTGTGGGAGCTCGCCCGAAGCATCCCGACGCCCGTGCTTCTCGTTCCGGAGGGATCGGGAGCCGAATTGAAGCAAATCCTTCTCTGCACGGGAGGCGAGCTCTACATCCACCACGGAATCCTCTTCACGGCGGCGCTCGCATCGGCGCTCGGCGCGGAGGTCACGGTCCTCCACGTGCTTCCCGAGCGTCCGGGGCTCTACCGGAGTCTGTCGCCTCCCGCCGTCTCGCCGGCTGGATTTCTCGCCGGTGAAAACCACCTCGCCCGGCAGCTGCGCGCCCAGATGGCCGCGCTCGAGAAGCTGAACGTTTCCGCTTCTCTCGTGATCGAAGAGGGGCTTGCGGAGCGCACGATCCTCGAAGCCGCCCGCCGCCTGGACGCCCGGATGATCGTCGTCGGGTCCTCTCCCGCGCGAGGCGTGCTGGGCGCCTCGATCCTGGGAAACGTCACTCGCGAAATCGCCAGCCGATCGTCGGTCCCGGTACTCGTCGTTCGCTCCAACCCCCGAGGGCTGCTGCGCGACCTGTGGAGAATTCTTCGGGACGGGTAGAAGTCGGGTGACGAGTCGCGAGTCCAGACCCGTTAGTCCTGTGCTCCTTCGGCGTTGATCGAATCCTGGACCTCCGTCTTCTCCGCGAAGTCGTGCGCTCCGGCCATCGCCTTGTCCCATTCTTCTTTCGCCCGGCCGTAGTCCTTCTTCGCGCTGTAGACGTCCCCGAGCGCTGCGTGGACGCGCCACATTTCCGGGGTGCCAGGGTGTTTCACGGCGTACCCGGACAGGTACGCGATCGCCTCGTCGAACTTTTTTGCGGCCATCAGCGGACCGACCACGACGCCGATCGCCTCGGCCTCGTTGGCGATCAGGTTCGCGCGTTCCCGAAGCTGCGCCGCGCCCTTCGCGTCGCCGCTCTTCTCCAGAACCGTGGCTTTCGTTCGGAGCGCCGTAAACGAGCTGCCGATCGCCAGCCCGTGGTCCGCGTACTCCCGCGCCGTCTTCACGTCTCCGCTGCGCAGCTCCCACCGCGCTGCGGCCGCCCACGCGTCGGAGCTCCAGTGCTTGCCGCCGCGCAGCTCCTCTTTGATCGAAGCTCGCACCGTCGCCGGAAGGTCCACCTCGATCCGGAACGGCACGCGCAGCTTTTCCCACCGAAGCGACGCGACGGCGGAAGCGTCCGTGAGGTCGTCGAATCCGTAAGAAAGCCGCTCTTCGGGCTGGGAGAGAGGCGCGGGAGTCACGGGAACGCGAAGGGCGTCCTCCGACGGATCGTAGTTGTAGGTTCCCCAGTCGCCCGTGAACCGGCTGAGGACGAGCGTCCATTCCGACGGGGAAGGAAGCATGTAGAGCGCGTAGGCCCCCGCGGGAACCGGCTTTCCCTCGATCTTGACGGGCGTCGAGAAGGAGATCGTCGTGTTCTCGTTGGCTCCGGCGCGCCAGAGGACTCCGTACGGAACGAGTCCTCCCCAGATCTTTCGTTTTCCCACCGTCGGGCGGTGGTAGCGGATGTCGACGTCGGTGATCCCGATCGTCTGACCCGCCGACGCGGACGGGCTTGCCTCCGGAAGGCGCAGCGTCGATTGCGCGATCGCGGTCGCCGCGGGAACGGCGGCCAGAAACAGGGCAAGAGGCGCGAGTCTCAGTCTCATTGTGATCTCCTTCCCGGCCTCGGTACGGGCCGGCCGGGCGATTGTTTCACGGCCCGCGGCGGGATCAGCGTGTCATGACCGCGACACGCTGCGGGGCCGGATCACCGTGCCATAATCCCCACTACGGGGCGTAGCGCAGCCCGGTAGCGCTCCTGCTTTGGGAGCAGGAGGTC
>JBOGJO010000359.1:0-24505 GCA_050747885.1 Thermoanaerobaculia bacterium | reverse complement strand
GCGCGAGCCCGAGCTGCGTGGCCTTCGCCTCCAGCTCCGCCGGGGCAGCCGACCGGAGGGGTTTTGGCGCGCCGAGCAAGGAGGTCGAGACCGACCGCGCGAGCGGCGGGTCGCGAAGAACGACGATGTAGGCTCGGCGGCCGTCGCTCGCGGTTTCCGTCGGCAGCTCGGCCTGCGCCCCGGCGCGCAGGGGCGCGACGAAGGTTTTCGTGGCCGCCGACGCGCGGCTGCCGGCGAGGCCGGCGAGCGCCGAGAGCAGGAGCAAGACAAGAAGACTGTGACGCCGAATTTTTCTGTCGATGGGCACGGGATCTCCTCTGTTCAAAAACCGTCTAACGTCCGGTCGGACACTGAAATTCCAAATCGAATCCTAATCGAATATTCTGGTCCGATGATCGCGGTCCTGGCGGATTCTCATCTCGGCCAGGGGCCCTCCGGGCTTCCGGCCTTTCATCGGGCGCTCGCCCAGGCCCGCGGGCGGGGCGCGACGGAATTGTACCTCCTCGGGGACATCTTCCAGTACCTGATCGGCGACCCGAAGTTTTCGACGCCGCTGACCCGGGATTTCCTCGAGGAAATTCGCGGATTCCGGGCGACGGGTGCGAAGGTCGTTTACGTCGAAGGAAACCGCGATTTCTACCTCCGCGGCTCCTATCTGGAGAAGGAGTTCGACGCGATGGGCCCGGACGCGTCGTTCGACGCCGGGGGGAGGAGATTCTTCCTGGTCCACGGCGACGGAATCAACCAGCGCGACTGGCCCTACCGGTTCTGGCGGTTCGTGTCGAAGAACCCGGTTGCCCGCGTCGCGATGAAGCTCGTTCCGGAATCCTCCGCGCGCCGCCTCGTCTCGCGAACCGAGCGGCGCCTTCGGGATTCGAATTTCAAGCACAAGTCTCGGCTTCCCGTCGATCTCATCCGCTCGTTCGCGCAGAAGCGGTTTGCGCGCGGGGACCACGTCGTTCTCCTCGGCCACTTTCATCAGGCGTGGAGCGAGGAAATGGCCGGCGGGGAAGTCCGGATCGTGCCTCCGTTTCTCGAGGAGCAAAGCTGGCTCGAAGTCGACGACGGCGGCCGGATCGCGGTCGCATCCCTGGCGTGATCCTCGCCGCGATTCCGCCCGTCGCCCGGATGCGCGGGACCGTTCGCGTTCCCGGCTCGAAGAGCCACACCAACCGCGCCCTGATGCTGGCTTCGATGGGCCGCGGACGTGTTCGGGTTCGAGGCGTCCTCGACTGCGGCGATTCGGATTCTCTCGTTGCATGCCTGCGGGCCTCGGGGGCGACAATCGAGAAGGGGGCCGGCGATCTTCTGGTCATCCCTCCGTCGGGGGCTCCGCGCGAGGCCGTGCTCGACGCGCGGGATTCCGGCACGGCATGCCGATTCCTCGCGGCGCGCGCGGCCGCGACTGCCGGTTTCACCGCGAGCCTGACGGGGTCCGCGCGCTTGCGCGAACGGCCGATCGGCCCGCTCGTCGAGGCTCTTCGCGGGCTCGGAGGGGACGTCGCGTATCTCGGACGAGAGGGGTTCCCGCCTCTCGAGATTCGAGGCCGCAGGCTCGAAGGCGGCGACGCCGCGGTGGACGCTTCGATGTCCAGCCAGTTCGCGTCCGCGTTGCTTCTCGCCGCGCCGCTCATGAGAAACGGAATCCGCCTCCGCCTGGAAGGACGCGAAGTGTCGCGGGACTACATCACGACGACGCTCGAAATGCTGACCGCCGCCGGTATCCGGTGGCGGGCGGCCGGCTCGGCGATCGAGGTCGAGCCGGGGCCCGTCTCGGCGGAAGAGCTCCCGATTCCCGGCGACTTTTCCTCGGCCGTCCCCCTGGCGGGAGCGGTCGCCGTGCGGGGAGGCGAGGTTCGGCTCGAAAATCTCGAATGGCCCTCCCGTCAGGCGGATGCCTCGGCCTTTCGAGTGCTCGAGGCGATGGGCCTGGCCCTCGAGGCTTCGGCCGGAGGGCTGGATGTCTCGGGGCGAGCCCGGTCGCCCGCGATTGCCGACGCGTCCGGATTCCCCGATGCGGTTCCCGTCCTGTGCGCGATCGCGTCGAGGGCGCCCGGGGAAAGCGTGTTCTCGGGCGTCGAGCACCTCCGGCTGAAGGAAAGCGACCGGATCGAGGCGATCGAAGAGATGTTGGCCGCCGGCGGAGCATCTTCGACAACTCACGGCGGGGAGATTCGCGTGCTCGGGACAACGGGACCTTTCTCCCTTGCACCGCCGGTCTTCCCGACCCGCGCCGACCATCGCCTCGTAATGGCCTCGACCCTTCTCTGCCTCGACCGGGGAGGCTTCGTCGAAGAGCCGCGCTCGGTCGACAAGTCGTACCCCGGTTTTTTTCGGGATCTCTTCCGCGGTATTCTCGCCTGAAAGAAAAGCTCCATGATTCTGTCCGATTTGGTCTCCGACGGGGAAGACGCTTTCGAAGAAACGTTCGAGGGGTCGCCGCCGGTCCGCGAGCGCCTCTCGCAGTTCCTGTCGCTCGAACACCCGATTCTTCCCACGTTTCTCGACCTGGACGGGTCGAGGAGCGAGGTCTCGGTGCGGCTCCGAAGACGGGAAGGGACCCCCGTCGCGAAGGTCCGCCCCTCCCGCGAAACCGGCGCGGCGCTTTTCGTGCAGGCGGCGTCGGCGCTCCTCTTCCTGGGCTCGCGGGGTTTCCCGCTCGAACTCTCGGATTTCGAGGACGCCCGGGTCGAAATCTGGAGCGGCGCTCCGCATCTCTGGCTCACGAGGACCCCGCGAACGGCCTATCGGGAGCCCCTCGCGGCGGAGCCGGCGGCGGCTTTGCTCGCGGGGCTCGTCCCGTTCTTCTTCGGGCCCAGGGGTCCGAGGTCGCTGCTGGACTCTTACCTCAACCGCATGGCCGCGCCCGCGCGGGCCGAAACCTGGGTCAGCGAGATCTTTCGCGCTTTCTCGTTTCTCGATCAACCCGCGTTCGCTTCGGTGAGAAAGCGGTGCCTCGGCTTTTCGCCCGCCGGCTTCGACGACCGCGAGCGCCGCCACAAGTCCCGGGCCCTTTCGGCGAAGCTGAAGCTTTCGGGCCGGCGGCCCAGGATCTTCGTCCCGGGACGAAGCACCCTGCTCGCGGGAGACGCGCTGAGGGCGTCGCTGGCGGATTCCGACGGGGAGGCTCCGCTCGAGGAGCGTCTGACCGCGTGCGCCGGGAAGGAGAGCGACTGGATCCGGTTGGAGCGGGACTCGTGGGACGACGAATCGATTCGAATCTTCGATCGAGCCGCGGCGCGCGCGGGAGTCCCGGTCTTCGAGATCGGGACGCCCGGCTGCCTTCGTCCGGACGAGATTCGGGACGCGGCCTGGATTCCTTCGCCCGACCTTTCCGCTTCCGTGGCCCTGTACGAAGCTCTGCACGCCGTGGTGGAGCGAAACCCGCGGGCTCTGCGGCGAAGCCTGTCCCGGTTCGTGGGTTCGCCGGATTTCGGCCCGTTCTTGAGATCGGGCTCGCTTCCTCGCTCTCTCTGGGAATCCGAGCCCGAAGAGGCCGGGAGGGCCCTGGCGGCGCTGCCCCGGCCGGAGAGGCGCGCCGTCGGCTTGTTCCTCTGCCATCCGGGCGAGCCGTCCCCGGAGGACGTCCGTCAAATCGCGGGCGGTGATTTCCTCGTGCCCGCGGCGACCCGACTGGCGGCCGAGGGTTGGTTTTTCGAAGATCCCGTCTCGGGGCAGTGGCGGGCCGCCGACCGCTCGGCCCGGGCGGACCTGTCGTCCGCGTTCTCTTCCGAAGAGCTTCGCGCCTTCGCCGAGGCCTGGCTCGAATTCATCGTGGACCCGATCCCTCTCGTGGAAGTGGCTCTGGCGTGCGGACGTCCCGAAGTCGCTTCGCCGCAGGCGGACCGAATTTTCGGCGCGTCCCCTCCTTCCGAAAGGCCTCGCGCGCTCGACGCCCTCGCGCGAGCCTGGGTCGGCCGGGCCGGGAACCGCGCGCCCGGCCCCGTGCTCCTCCACGAGGCGGCGCGACTCTCGGAAATCGGCCGGGAAGCCGATGCCCGAGGCCTCGTCGAAGCGGCCGCCGCGGACGCGCAGGCGTCCGAGCCCTGGAGGAGGGAGGCTCGTTTCCGGCTCGCGCTTTCCTGCGAGACGGCGGGAGAGCGCGAGAAGGCGGACGAGATCCTTCGCGGCCTGGCGGAAGAGCCCGACGTTCCCGCGCTCGACCGCGCTCGCGCTCTTCGCTTTCGCGCCCGACTCTCTCTGGCCCGTGGGGACTGGGAACGGGCCGGCGAGGCGCTCCGGTCGGCCGCGGAGGCCGCCTCCGGGGATCGACGCGAGGGGGTCGAGGTTCGGCTCGTCTCGGCGGACCTGGCTTCCCGGCGCGGCCGTTTCGAGGAGGAGGCCGCGATCTACGCGGAGGTCCGATCTTCGATGGGAAGATTTCCGGACGAGGAGCTGGAGGGGCGGCTCCTCCTGCGAGAAGGGATGTTGTTCTCCGACCGGCGCGAGCACCGGGCGGCGGCGGCGCGTTTTGCGGAAGCTCTTCAACTTGCCGGCGACCACGCGGAGCGGCGAGGGATTGCGCTCACGGACCTGGCGATTTCGACGGAGTTCCTCGGCGAATCTGCCGCGGCCGAAGCGTATTTCCGCGAAGCGCTCGCGTGTTTCGAAGAATGCGGCAGCGTCACCCGCCGCCGCAACGCGGCCGGGAACCTCGCGCACCTGCTGATTCTCCACGACCGCGACGAGCTCGCCCGGCCGATCGTCGAGTCCCTGCTGGACGACTCGGCGCGCGCGGAGGACTCCGTCGGGAAGATGGTCGCGCTCGCCTATCGGTCGAGACTGGGACTCCGCCAGGGCAGGTTCTCGGCCGCCGCCCGCGATCGAGCGGAGGCGCTGATCCTCTGCGATCGCCTGGGAGACCGTGTCGAGCGGGCCGAGCTCGAGATCCTGGAATCCGACGGCCGACTCTTCTTCGGCGACAGGCCGGGCGCGATGGCCGCCGCCCGGCTGGCGGCGTCCCGTCCCGCGGACCGGAGCGAAAACCAGGAGGCGGCGAAGCTCCGCGTCTCGGATCTCGAGCGATGGGAGGCCGCGGCCGGACCGAATGCGGCCTTTGGCCCGGGAGAAATCGAGCGCGCGTTCGAGACCGATCCGTCCGAGGCGTGCGAGCGGGTGGCGCGGGCCCGGGCGTTCTTCGGGGAGCCGTTCGAGAGGAGCTGGCCCGAAGCGTGCGTCATCGCCCGCGAAACTCTCGCCCGCCGGGGTCGCAGCGAATTCGTCGATGCCGTTTTTTCCCGGTCGCTGGAACGCCGGCACACCGACGCGCTTCGGAGGCTTCGGGAGGGGCTCCTGGACCATTCACTCCCGCTGCGCCTCCTCGATGAGGAAGGTCTCCCGATCTGGAAATCTCCCTCGTTCCAGCGGGCCGTCTGGAGTCGGCGGCTGGATTGGGGCGGCCGGGAGGCCACCCTTGAGGGAGAAGGCGAAGACGCCGACGCCACGGCGTTTCTTTTCGAGACCCTCTGGAGGAGAGGCGATCTGGAAACGCCGCCGTCTGCCGAGACCGGAAAGACCTTCTTTCCTCAGCTTGGCGTCGTCACGGCGGATCGATCGATGGAAGCTCTCGGAATTCGCCTCTCGCGGATCGCGCCGCAGAGCGTGACGGTCTTCGTGAGCGGCGAATCGGGCACCGGCAAAGAGCGGATCGCGCGCGCCGTCCACCAGCTGTCGCCGAGATCGGCCTTTCCGTTCGTCGCGGTCAACGTGGCGGCATTTCCGGAGCACCTTCTCGAAGACGAGCTGTTCGGGCACGCCCGGGGGGCGTTCACGGGCGCCGACCGCGACCGGGCCGGTCTGTTCGAGGCGGCCAACCGCGGGACGCTCTTCCTCGACGAGATCGGGGACCTTTCCCCGGCCCTCCAGGCCAAGCTCCTTCGCGTTCTCCAGGAAAGGGAGATCAAGCGAATCGGAGAGAACCGCTACCGATCCGTCGACGTCCGACTGGTCTCCGCCACGGCGAAGGACCTCGAAAAGGAAGTGGAGAGGGGAGTCTTCCGCGAAGACCTTTACTACCGGCTCAAGGTTGCTTCACTTGCCGTGCCTCCCCTGAGGGAGCGCGGGGGCGACGCGATCCTCCTCGCGCGGCACTTCCTCGATCGCTACGGTTCGGAGTACGGAAAGGGATCATTGAAATGGAGCCCGCGGGCCTCGGCCGCGATCCGGGCGTTCCACTGGCCGGGCAACGTGCGCCAGTTGGAGAACGCCGTCATGGAGGCCGTCGCTCTCGCCGATCCCGGATCGACGATCGACCGGGACGGGCTTCCGGCGTTTCTTCAGATCGAAGCGCCGGAGCCTGCCGCCTCCGGCGACTATCGCGCGCGGGTGGATGCTTACCGGCGCCGGCTCATCGAGGGCGGCCTCGCGCGTTCCCGCGGAAACCGGACTCACGCGGCCCGCGAGCTCGGCCTGACGAGGCAGGCGCTGCTCTACCTCATCCGGGAGCTGAAGATAAAGGGATGAGGAAAAGCTGCTCCGTCATCGCGAGGCGCACGGCGCCGTGGCGATCTACCCACGGACAGATTGCTTCGTCGCGACGCTCCTCGCAATGACGGGATCTACGGTTTCCATTCCGCGATCCGCCCTTCGAACGCGGAGGCCGCGACGGTGTACGGGGAGGCGAGGTACATCTGTCCCGGGCCGGATCGCCCCGGAAAGTTTCGGTTGATTGCGGAGATCGTCACCTGATCCTTGCGGGTCGAAACTCCGGGCCCCGCGTTGATGCACGCGCCGCAGGAAGGATCGATCGTCTTTGCGCCCGCCCGGGAGAAAAGCTCGAGGTAGCCCTTCTCTTCGCAGTAGCGCTTGACGTCCTGCGAGCCGAACTGGATCCAGAACGTCACTCCCTCGGCGACCTTCTTTCCCCTGGCCACGGCATCGCGGCAAACGGCCGCGTACATGTCCATGTCGGAGCGCTTTCCGGCGGTGCAGGATCCGCCGTACGCGATCTCGATCTCCACGCGTCCGAGATCCGGCAGGGCCTTGCCGTTGCCCGGGTCGCCGGGGAGGGCCACCATCGGTTGCAGTTGAGCGGCATCGAACACGAGCGTGTCGGACCACTCGGCGTCCGGATCCGAGAAGAGCGCGTCGCAGAGCCCTTCGGCTTCGGCGCGCGACAGACCGCGGTGATCCGCCAGGAAGTCGGCGGTCTTCGCGTCGGGCGCGACGAGCCCGGTGAAGGCGCCGACCTCGGCCGCCATGTTCGTCATCGTCGCCCGCTCGTCGACCGTCAGGCCGCGCACCGCCTCGCCCGTGTACTCGAGGATCTTTCCGATCGCCCGACCTTCTTTGACGTAGGGATGGGCCAGGATCGCGAGCATGAAGTCCTTTGCCGTCACGCCGGGGGGCTTTGCGCCGCGGATCTCGATTTTCACGGAGTCGGGGACCTTCACCCGCACGTCGCGGGTGATCCAGGAGTTGAAAATGTCGGTCGTTCCGACCCCGAACGCGACGCACCCGAGCGCGCCGCTGTGCGGCGTGTGGGAGTCGGACCCGATGATGACCTGGCCCGGAAGCGCATATTCCTGGTACATCACGGAATGACAGATTCCTTCCGATCCCCCCGTCGCGACCTCTCCGTGCAGCCGGATTCCCTGTTTTGCGGCGAAGTCGGCCTGGCGCACCGCGAGCTCGTCGGCGGCGGCGAGCAGGCCCGACGCGACCCTTTCCGGCGGCATGACGTATTTCAGAAACGTGAGGTGGTCCCGGAAGAAGAGGATCGACGCGGGGTCGGCCACTCTCGCGTCGGGTCCGACGATGGCCTCGAAGAACGACGCCGCCATCGGCGTGACGTATTCGTGGGAGAACCGGAAATCCGTCCGCACGAAACCGGCATCGCCCGGCGCGACGGATTCGACGCCGAGCCGGCCCGTTTTCGCATCCGCCACGAAATGGCGGGCGAGGATTTTCTCGGCCAGCGTCATGGGCCGCCCCCGGCCGCCGGGGCTCGGAGGAACGATCTCGCCCGAGAGGCGGGCCACATTGTACGGATAGAGACCGCCCCGCTCCACGATTTCCCGGGTGATCTCGTCGGTCCCGGCCGAGAACTCCGAAAGCGGAATGGCTTCGCCCTTCCGGATCCGGCCGATCAGCGAAAAGTCCGTCGAGGTGAACACGCCCAGATTCTGGCAATTCTGGCGATAAATTCGCTCGATGTTCTCCGCGAGGACGAGGCGGATTCCGGCGCACCGCTCGGCATACGGCGATTGCTCCCGCGAAGACCCTTTCCCGCGGCGCTTTCCCGAGACGCAGACGGAGAAACCGCCCGATTTCACATCGTCTTTTGCGATGGGCTTCTCGCCCCGACACGTCAGCCCCACGTACGGGTACTCGCCGAGCCGCTCGTCGAAGTAGTAGCAGACCCAGCCGGGCGTGATCTCGTCGGTCGAGATGTCGTCCCGGAGTGGAATGGACGGGTTCCAGTCGAGGTCCTCGCCGGCCAGCTGGCGGCGGATGAGCTCCGGGTCTTCCGTCAGGAACAAGATCCGGCCGGGAAATGTGACGGTTTTCTCGGGCATCGGGCCTCCGAATTCCTATTCTATCGCCCGCGCGAGGAGTGAAGGCTGCCGTCGCTCCTGTCCGAAAGCACAGGCTCGATCGCGGGGCGCGGGGCTAGAATTGCCCCATGAGAGCTCGAATCCTCGCCGTTCTCGTTTTTGCCTTCATCCTGTCGGGCCCGGCCTCGGCCACGACCTTCCCGCCGGTCAACTCGACCATCGTCACGATCAAGGGCGACTGGTTCGGCCACACGACGCCGGCAGCTCAGTACCGGGCCTACCAGAACCCGGGCGACACGTTCCGGATCATCTGTCCCGAGCCCTGCCCCGTCGATCCGAACGTGATCGCCGCGTTCCACAGCGGGTTTTCCCAGGCGGCGCAACGGACGGTCGCGTTCTTCGGACTGGACATCCTCCCGTCGCTCAAGCCGATCGACCTCCACATCGCCAACGACACCTGGTGCGGCAATTACAGCTCGGGATTCACCGGGGACTCGGGCATCTATCCGTCTTCGAGCGGCCTGACGACGGCGTACGGATGCTTCTGGTACGCGAACCGGCCCGACTTCTTCGAGCCGTTCACGGCCGACAACGTCTCCCAGGTCAACTACCATCTCCTGACGGTCCACGAATACACGCATCCGATCTTTTTCGGGCGGCACTTCTATTCGTACGAAGACTTCGCGAAAGTTTCGTCGTTTTTCGTGAGCGGAATCGCCGGCGCGCCCCCGATCACCGATCCCTGCGCCGATCACCTCTTCGATCTGAATCAGGGCCGGCTTCCGTGGGCGCTGTGTCGCCTGAACGGGTTTTCGTACGGCGATTTGCCGCCGGCGATGCAGCAGCTCGACGCGCTTTTTCAATCCGGAAAAGGCACGGTCGACCAGGGCGTCCCCAACACGACGTCGGTGATCCAATTTCGCAAGATCTTGAACGGCGTCCTGGGAAGCGACACGCGGGACGCGTTTCTTTCGACGCTGATTCCTCCCGCCCAGGTGGAAGACGACACGACGCTTCCCGGCTCGGGAGGCGCGGCGTGGCTCTTCGGTGGATGGGTCTCTTTTGAGCTTCCGCCCGGCGCCGTTGCCGGGAATCCGAGCATCCATAGCGCGGCGACGTATTCCCTCCCGGGCAGCGCGATCGTTCCGAACCTGGACTTCAACACGATCTACGTTTTCTCGCCCCCCGTGGCGTTTTCGAAGCCGGTGACGGTTCGCTTCAAGTACGACCCGTCGCTGCTCTTCTACGGCGAGACGCCTGCCGTTCGAGAGGAAACCCTGAAGCTGTATCGCCTCGTCGGCAATTCCTGGCAGCTCGTGCCCGGCTCCCGCGTCGACACCATCAACTCCGAAGTCGTCGCGACGGTGTCTTCGCTCGGGACACTCGGATTCTTCGGCTCGACGAGCTCGCCAGTCGGGCGATCGCTCTACCTCTCCGGCATCGGATCCGTGCAGGGTGCCAACGGCTCGAATTTCCGGACCGCCCTCCAGCTGCACAACGGCGGGACGGCCGGCTCGAGCGGTCAGTTGATTTTCCGAGCCCCGGGAAATCCCGCAGACGGCAAGGCGCTGCCGTATTCTCTGGTGTTCGGTGAGACCCAGAGCATTCCGGACCTCGTTTCGAGTTTCGGGGCCTCCGGTCTCGGGAGCCTCGAGATTCAGCCGTCTTCGGGTCAGGCGCCCGTGGTCACGGCTCGGATCTTCAACGACGCGGGAGCAGCCGGGACCGCCGGCTTCTCGGAGGAAGCGTCCAAGGAGTCCTCGGCGCTGTCCACCGGGGACTCGGCCGTCCTGCTCGCGCCTCCCGATCTGTCGGCCCAGCGATTCAACATCGGGGTTCGCGCGCTCGCCCAGGGCGTCTCCCTTTCGGCCACGATCCGGAACGCCGCCGGATCCGTCGTCGCGACGGTGAATCGAAGCTTCCCGGCGAATGCGCTCGATCAGGAGACCGCCCAGCAGTTTGCCCCGGGAGTCGCGTTTTCGGGAAACGAGAGCGTGACGATCCGGATTTCCGCGGGGAGCGCCTTCGTGTTCGGCGTCGCCGTGGACAACCGGACCAACGACACGAGCTTCGAAGGAGCGAGAAACCTCGCCTTTGCCGCCGGGGAGGGCGGCATCGAGTACGTCCCGGCCGTCGGGTCGCTTCCCGGCGCCAACGGCGCGAATTTCAAGACGGCGTTTCAGATGCACAACTCCTCGCCGGCGTCCGTGTCCGGGAAACTCGTGTACCACGCCGCAGCGCACTCGGCGGCCCCCGGCGACCCGTCGCTCGCGTACGCCCTCGCCGCGGGGCAAACCCTGTCGTACCCGGACCTGCTTGCGGCATTCGGCCTGACCGGGCTCGGAACGCTGGATGTCGTGCCGGCGTCGGGCTCTCCGCCCCTCGTCCTTGCCCGCGTGATCAACGACCTCGGGCCCGGGGGAGGGCTGGGGTTGGCCGAAGAAGCCGCGACGGCGGCCGAAGTTCTGAAGCCGGGCGATCACGCCGACGCGATCATTCCCCCCGACCTCTCGAAACAGCGCATGAATCTCGGAATCCGAACCTTCGGGGCCGCCCTGCTCGCGGTGACGCTGTCGGACGCGAGCGGCCGTTTCAAGGGCGACCGGCCGCTCGTCAAGGCCCTTCCGTCCGGCGAATTTCAGCAGTATTCGCTTCAGGAATTTCTCGGAAGCGGCGTTGCCATTCCGGCGGGAGGGTCCGTTCGGATCGAGGTCATCGGCGGCCAGGCGCTCGTTTACGCGTCGGTCGTGGACAACGTGACGAACGATTCGAGTTACCAGATCGCGCGGCGGCTTCCGTTTTTCTGAGAGTGAAAGCCGCGCCTTCGGCCCGACCTCTCAGGAGTGCTTCAAGTAACGAAATCTCCGGTGCGACTTTCCGGTGGAAGGCGTCAGATCGTCGTTTTTGAGGACGGAGATCGAGCCGTCGACCTCGAGAACGGCGAGTCGGACGTCGTCGACGCTCGAGACGCCGTGTTCACGCAGCGCCGCCATCAGGTCCTCGGTCGTGATCCCCTCCTGCCTCAGGTGAGCCTCGACGAGGATTCCGCGGTTGACGAGGAGAGTCGCATGCCCGCGCAGCACGCGGCCGAGCCTGAGCCACCTCGTCGCGGCCTTGCCGACCGTGAAATTCAAGACGAGGAGGAAGCCGGCGGCGAGCAGCCCGCCCGCGAGCGAGGTGTCCGGACCGACCATCGCGTTTTGAACCGCGTTGGAGATGAGGAGGATCAGAACGAGATCAAACGGGGTCATCTGCCCGACCTCGCGCTTTCCGGAGAGGCGCAGACCGATGAGCACCGCGGCATACACGAGTGCGCAGCGAATGGCGATCTCCCACACGGCTGTGCCGAGGTGCCACATGCGGGAGAGCTTACTTCAGGAAGCCGTGCGTCCATGCAGGTCGGGCGGGCCCTGTCGCGGGACTTGCTCCGCAACGTTCCGGATGCCTTACCGGCATCGGTTCGCCGCGAGCCTGAGGACTTTGTTACACCCGCGCCTTCGCGACGCCGTAGTCGCTTCGGCGACGCAGGCGCGTCGCGAGCGGCAAAAGGGAGTCTCGCCCCGCGCCACCCGCCCGACGGGCGCTGTCACCCTTTCTGGAAAAACAGGAACAGGTTGACGGCCGACGGTCCAAGCGAGAAGAAGTCGCCCGATTTCAGCTCGCGCGAGCAGTCCTCCTCCGAGGCTCCTTCGATGTCGGGCTTCGGGAGCTCCTCGCCGTTGAGGTACGTGCCACACGTCGACCGCAGATCGACGAGAGTAAAGACCGGCTCCGCCTGCGGACCGCGGCGAGAGATCTTCGCGTGGATCCTCGATACTTCCACGTTCAGGAACGCCTCCGGCGACGAGACCCGAAAGCCGCCGACGGGCATCCCGACGCCGATGAATTCCGGCACTTCCCTCCCGAGAAGCAGCTCGTCGAAGTCCAGCTTCACGAGGCCGGCGTTGTAGGGGCCCAGGCCGAGCATGTAATGGCCGTCGGACAGCTTGAGGAGCCGGTGCGAGAGCCGCTCCGAGATCGTTCGCAACCCCGTCTCGGCAAACGAGGAGACGTCGCGCTGGCGGGATTCGAGGGCTTCGCGGCAGATCGCGGAGAAGATGTCGTCCACGAATCGCAGTCTGCTCTCCGAGCGTGGAAAAATCAAAGTCCGAGCGCCGGACCCTCGATTGACAGCCGGGGGTCAATTCGAGATGATCGCCGCGATGTTTCAGACTTTCATGCTCCTGGGCGCCGCGCCGGCGCCGGCCGGCGGAACGCCGCAGAGCTCCTTCATGGCGTTCCTGCCGATGATCCTCATCTTCGGGATCTTTTATTTCATCCTGATCGCGCCGATGCGAAAGCGCCAGAAGAAGACGCAGGCGATGCTCGCCCAGTTGAAGAAGGGCGACCAGGTCATCACGAACGGCGGGATCTACGGCCGCATCGCGGCGACCGACGAATCGACGAACTCCGTCATCCTCCAGATTTCCGACCAGGTGAAGATCAAAGTCGCGCGCAGCGCGATCGCGGGCATGCAGGGCGGCGAGCCGGTCGAGACCTCCGTCGAACCGAAGTAAAGGCCTCGCTCACCGATCGTCGCGGCCAGCCCCAACGCCGCTCTTCGGGCCTCCTTACGAGGAGACGCAGCGCGCCCGGCGGTGGAATTCGCTCGGCCCTGCTCGGGTCAACCCCAGCGCCGGCTCGGCAAGACGGCTCAATCCGGCGGGTCCTGTCGCGGGGTTCGCTCCACTTTTCCGCTCGCTGCGGGTTTGAGGTCTTTGCTACGCCTCCGCGCCGCGAGCGGCAAAAGGGAGTCTCGCCCCGCGCCACCCGCCCGGCGCCTCACAACCGATTCCCCTCCTCGCAACCACCGCGCTCAGCGTCGGCGCGTGGTACTCAGGCGCGGCGAGACGCGAGCCAGGCTGGATGCGGGTCGCCCGCGGCGTCCCGAGGCGTACTGAATCAAGTACGTCGTAGGGCGGCGCGGACGGCACGCGCCCGCATCGCTCGATGTATCGCCGCGCTTGCTACTTGGAGGCCGAGATCGCGCGGTCGTGGGCCCAGCTCTTGATCGCCTTGATCTGATCTTCCATCGTGACCGACAGGGGCACCGTCGAGGAGATCATCCGGTAAAGGTCCTGTTCCGTGATCGCCCGTTTGTCCGAGTAAGCGTCCACGACGGCCGACACGACTGCCTGCTCGATTTCCGCGCCATTCCAGCCCCTCGTCGCCTTCGCGAGAAAGACGAGATCGAACTTCGACGGGTCCTGGCGGTTTCGCTTGAGATGGATGCCGAAAATCTGCTTTCGCTCTTCCTCGTTCGGAAGGTCGACGAAGAACACCTGATCGAACCGTCCCTTTCGAATGATTTCGGCCGGAAGAAGTTGAATTCGGTTTGCCGTCGCGGCCACGAACACGAACGGGTCCTTTTCCTGCATCCACGTGAGGAACCCGGCGAAAATCCGCGACATCGAGGAGTCTCCCTGCCCCGTCGATCCGACGCCCATCTCGATTTCGTCGATCCACAACACCGCGGGAGACGCGGCTTCGACCGTCTTCAAGGCCTTGAGGAACGTCATCTCGGCGTTTCCGGCCTGGCCGGAAAACACCGTATTCATGTCGAGTCGGAACAGCGGCAGGTTCCACAGCGTGGAGATCACTTTGATTCCGAGGCTCTTTCCGCATCCGGACATCCCCATGAGCAGGATCCCCTTCGGAATCGGGATCCCCGCCTCCAGCGCCTCCCGGCTGAACAGGGACTGGCGCCGGATGAGCCACTCCTTGAGGTTCTGATAGCCCCCGAGATCGTCGATCGTGAATCGCGGCGGAACGAACTCGAGGATGCCGTCTTTTTTCGACATCTGCTCTTTCTCCGCCAGCACTTCGTTCAACGCGCCCTCGTCGAACACCGTTCGAGATGAGAAGACTTTCTGAAGCAGGTGGCCGATTTCGTCGGCCGTCAGGCCCTTCAGCGCGAGCGACAGCTTCTTGCGGTCGGTGTCCGCCATGGGTTCGTTCGCTGGCCGGGCCTTCAGGGTGGCTTCGAGGATCTTTCCGATCTCCGCCTCGTCGGGAAGCTCGAAGTCGATGTAGAAAATCTCCTTCTTCGCGTCCTCCGGGATGACGATTCGTGGCGAAACGAGAAAGACGAATCGGCCCTTCTCCTTGAGCGCCCGATACGTGTCCCGGAGCCGGCGCGTGACTTCCGGGCGCCCGTCCATCACGGCGGGGAAATCCTTCAGGAGAAAGAACCCGGGTCCCTTTCCCGAAAGGATCGCCGTGAGGGCCTGCAGGGGGTCGCGCGTCTCGGGAACCGCGCGGCCGTCCTCCTGGAGACCGTCCACGATCGTCCAGACCCCGTACGAGGAGGGCTGCTTGTAAAACGTCTTGGCGAGATGCGCGACGAGGCGTTCGACCCGCCCCTCCTCCCACGTTTGGACGTAAAGGATCGGATGGCCGCCGACGAGAGCCCGGCGAATCTTCTCGACGCCCTTCATCGGCTCATTCTAATCGCAATGAGAACCGACGAGCCGGCCGGAACTCCGGGATAGAATCCTCGGAAATGGCGAACATGGAACACCTGGCGGCCCTGATATCGCCCGACTGGGATTCCTGGCGAAAGACGAATGGTTCGGTAACGCCCGACTTCACGGAGGCGGATTTTTCCGGCCAGGACCTCTCCGGAAAAGACCTGTCGCGGACCGACCTCTCGCGCGCGAAGTTCGAAGGCACGAGGCTCGCGCGAACGAACTTCACCCGCGCCACCCTCAAGGACGTCGCGATGCGAAACGTCCAGGCGCCCGGAGCCGTCTTCGACCAGGTGAGCCTCGACTATCTGGACCTCTCGGAATGCAGTTTCCCCGGCGCGCGGTTCGTGAACGTGAGCGCGCGAAACACGACCTTCTCCGGGAGCGACTTCACCGGAGCCGAGCTCGACGGATGGAAGATCGAGGGGAGCGACGTCTCCCGGGCGAACTTCACCCGCGCCCGTCTCGTCGGAGCCAACCTCCGCGGCGCCAAGGTGGTCGGGACGATCTTCGAGGAGGCCAACCTCTCCGACGCGTCTCTCGAAGGGGTCACGTGCCACCGGGGATCCTTCGCGAAAGCGAACCTCGAAAAATGCAACCTCCGGCTGTCGGACCTTTCCGAATCGGATTTTCGGGGAGCGAAGCTCTCCGGCGCGATGCTCCGACAAGCCACCCTCGCGGGGAGCGACTTCGAAAACGCAAACCTCGAGAATGTCGATGCCGACCAGTGCGTCGCCGCCTCGGTGAACTTCACGCGCGCCAGGCTCGGAGGCTCGCGCTGGACGAGGGCCGACCTGCGGCGTGTCGGCCTTCTCGACGCGACCGGGGAAGGCGCCAGCTTCGGCGAAGCCCGCCTGCTCGAGGTCGATTTCCGAACGCACAAGCTGTCCGCGTGCAATTTCAACGGCGCGGACTTCACGCGGGCGATCCTCCGGCGCGCGGACCTCAAGGGCCATTCTTTTGCCGGGGCGAAATTCTTCGACACCGACGCCTCCGAATGCGGAGCGGAAGAGGTCAACTTCTCGCGGGCGAACCTTTCGACGGCGAGCTTCCGAAGGGCGAATCTGAAGAGGGCCGATCTCAGCAACGTCAACGCCGGCGACACGGATTTTTCAGGCGCGCTGCTGATCTCCGCCTCGTTTCGCGACGCGAACCTGGGAGCGGCGGATTTCCGTTTCGCGCGCGCAATCGGCGCGGACTTTTCGGGCGCCAGCCTGAAGGGCGCGGATTTCGGGAAGGCCGACCTCTCGGAGGCGAAATTCAAGAAGACGAAGATCTGGGGCTCTTCCGCAAAAAAGGCGAAGCTGCCCGGCAGCGCGAGCCTGCTGTTCTCGGTCTCGTCTCTCTTCTCGGGCGCGAAGGAGAAGCAGAAGTCCGCCGACGACGCGAAAGAACGGGAGCGCCAGAAGCGGATCCAGGCGCTCGAAAAGGAGACGGCGGCCCTGCCGCCGCACGTCACCGGAAAGCGCTGAAACGGGCGGGAGCGCCCGCTCCCGCCCGAACCGCCGTCTCGGGAACTTTTCAGTACTTGTCCAGGTACTTCGCCGTTTCCCAGGGCTGGACACGCGAAATGTATTCGGCCCACTCGGAACGTTTCGCCTCGAGGAAGTGCTCGAGAATGTGCTCGCCAAGGGCGGCCTTGACGACCTCGTCCTTCTCCAGGTTGTCGCACGCCTCGGAAAGGTTCGCCGGGAGCTCGTCGATCTTGAGCCTGCGTTTCTCGCGCTGGGACATTTCGAAAATGTTGCGATCGACCGGCTCGCCCGGGTCGAGGCGCTGCTTGACTCCGTCGAGGCCCGCCGACAGCATCGCGGCAAACGCCAGGTACGGATTGCAGGACGGGTCGGGCATGCGGACCTCGATTCGGGTCCCCATCCCCCGGCGCGCCGGCACGCGAACCATCGGAGATCGATTGCGCATCGACCAGGCGACGTTGACGGGAGCCTCGTAGCCGGGCACGAGTCGCTTGTAGGAATTGACGAGGGGATTCGTCACGGCGACGAACGCGGTCGCGTGGCGGAGGATCCCCCCGGTGTAGTGAAGAGCGGTCTTGGACAGCTCCCACTTCGCCCGGGCGTCGTAAAACGCGTTGTTTCCCTTCGAGTCGAGGAACGACTGATGCACGTGCATTCCCGATCCGTTGACGCCGAAAATCGGTTTCGGCATGAACGTCGCGTGGAGGCCATGGTCGAGGGCGACTTTCTTGACGATGAAGCGGAACGTCGAGACCCGGTCCGCGGTCGTGACCGCGTCGGCGTACTTGAAGTCGATCTCATGCTGTCCGGGGGCGACCTCGTGGTGAGCGGCCTCGACCTCGAAGCCCATTTGCTCGAGCGCCACCACGATATCCCGCCGCGCCTCCTCCCCGCGATCGACGGGCGTGAGGTCGAAATACGCACCTTCGTCGTGCGTGTCGACGATCGGATCCCCGTTCGCATCGCGGCGAAACAGGAAAAACTCGGCCTCGGGCCCGGTCACCATCGTGTACCCGATCGCCGCCGCCCGGTCCATCTGCTTCTTGAGGGCGAGGCGCGGACAGCCCGCAAACGGAGAGCCGTCCGGGTTGTAGACGTCGCAAATCAGCCTCCCGACCTTCTCCCCGTTGTGGGCCCAGGGATAGATGGCAAACGTGTTGAGGTCCGGAACGAGGTTCATGTCCGATTCCTCGATTCGAGTGAACCCCTCGATCGAGGACCCGTCGAACTGGATCTCCCCGTCCAGAGCCTTGGGAAACTGCGAGCTCGGGATTTCCACGTTCTTGATGATTCCGAGGATGTCCGTGAACTGAAGCCGCATGAACCGGACGTTTTCCTGTTCGCAAACCCGCAGGATCTCGCCTTTGTTCAGGCTCGGTCCCGCCGCGTCGAACTTCAACACTTTCCCCCCTCGACCCCCGCTGGATTTTGCCATCCTGTCCTCCTTTTTCTGCATTGAAGGCCAGATCTTACGGCCAAAATGCTGAAAGTCAACAGCCAGCTCGAAGAATGACACGAAAAATGTGCAGAACTGCACAGTTTCATGTGCAGCGGTCGATCCGCCCGCGCCTCTCCGGGTGTCTTATGATCCCTTGCATGACTTTCCCCTCTCGGGCCGACGCGGAGGCCCTGCTGCACGAATTCACGAAGTCCGACGCCCTTCGAAAGCACGGCCGCGCGGTCGAGGAGGCCATGCGGTCCTATGCGCGGTGGTACGGGGAGACCGACGCCTCCCGGATCGAGACCTGGGGCATCGTCGGCCTGCTTCACGACTTCGACTATGAGCAGAACCCGACCGAGGACACGCACTTGCACGTGGGAGGAAGGATTCTGCGCGAGCGCGGCTTTCCCGAGGAGGTCGCCGAGGCGATCTGCTCGCATGCCGATTACATGAAGATCCCGCGCGATACGCCGATCAAAAAATCAATCTACGCCTGCGACGAATCGGTCGGATTCATCGGGGCGTGCGTCAAGGTCCGGCCGACGAAGAAGATCGCTGATCTCCCGGTGGAATCCGTCGTCAAGAAACTCAAGGACAAGGCCTTTGCCCGGTCGGTGGACCGCTCGTACGTTTACGGCGGCGCGCAAGCCGTCGGCCGGCCCCTGGAGGAGCACATCGCGTTCCTGATCGAGGCTCTCAAGCCGATCGCGGACGAAATCGGGTTGTAGTTGGCTCACGCGCTCCGGCGGCAACTCGCTCGTGCGGGAATCGCAACTCGCGAAATCGTTTTGCCCGTCTCACCAGACTTCCCGGAGTTCTCTCTTCCCGGTCGAGCTGAAGAACTCCAGCTCAGACAAGGGCCGATTCCCTTCCTCGCGAAAGCCGCCGTCACCCGTCCTCGGGCTCGGCCGCTTTCAGACCCCGCCCTGGGTTGGGACCCTTACCCTGAGCCAAGGCCCGCGAGAGTGGGGCCGCCGCGCCGTCGCAGACCGGGCTCCGAGACCGGGCGGGTGGCGCGGGGCGAGACTCCCTTTTGCCGCTCGCGGCGCGAAGTCGTAGCAAAGTCCTAAATCTCGCAGCGAGCGAAAAAGAGGAGCGAACCCCGCGACAGGACCCGCCCGGACGAGCGGTCACGCCGAGCAGGCGCTGGGGCGAACCCGAGCCGGGTCGAGCTCAGCCATTCCGCAGAAAGAGCGCGACGTCGACGCTCGCTGCATCACGTTCGGGCGGATGAGCTTCAGGCCGGGAACTCCACGATCACCTTCAGGGCATCGCGGGCCTCTTTCACCTTCCGGAACGCGGCCTGCGCCTCGGCGATGGGGAAGCGGTGCGTGATGAACTGGCGCCAGGGAAGCTCCCCTTCGGCGATCAGCCGCATTGCCTCGCGGGTATCCTCGGGCCCGCACGAATAGGACGAAACGAGATCGATCTCGCGAAAATACAGGGCGTTCGGCTCGACGACGAGCTTTTTCCCCGGTTCGGCCATCGTGAAGAAAACGACCGCCGCGCCCGCTCCGGCGCACAGAATCGCCTCCTCCATCGCCTGCGTCGTGCCCGGCCCGACGAACACGAAATCGACGCCCCGCCCCCCTGTGGAGAGAGTGATCATCGCGGACATGGACCTGCGATTGACGTCGATCTGTTCCTCGGCTCCGAACGCCGAGGCCGCGTCGAGCCGCTCGCGAACTTTGTCGGCCCCGAACACCCGAGAAGCGCCGAAACGCCGCGCGATCGCGACGGCCATCTGGCCCATGATTCCGAGGCCGATGACGAGAACCGACATGCCCGGCAGGAACCTTCCGCGGGAAAAAGCCTTGATGACGGTCGCGAGGGGCTCGACGAGGCATCCGGCTTCGATCGGCAGCCCGTCCGGGATCTTCAGTGTGTCGCGGGAAAGGTTCGTTTCGGGCACCCGGACGTACTCGGCGAGGCCGCCCGGATCCACGCGGGTGTTTTTCCAGGTCTCGCACAGCACGTACCGGCCGCGCCGGCAGAACACGCACGCGAGGCACGGCGCGTGATGATGGAAGAACACGCGGTCGCCCGCGGCCAGGTGGGCGACACCGCTGCCCGTCTCCACGATCGTTCCCGCCGGTTCGTGACCGAGCACGAGCGGGGATTTCTGGCGGACGTACCAATCGAGAGCGTCGGAACTGCAAACCCCGCACGCCGCAACCTTGACGAGGGCTTCCCCCGGGCCGATCTGCGGAACCTCCGCCTCCTGCAGGGAGGCAACGCCCTTCTCGTCGGTGGCATAGACGATCACGGTTTCACCACGAATTTGATCCCTTCACCTCTTCTCATTCTGTCAAAAAATCCCGGAAGATTCGAAAGGGAGCCCGATTCGGAAAAAAACGGCCGGGGATCGACGGTTCCGGAAACGAGCCACCCGACCGCCTGCCGGACGTCCTCGGGCCGAGAGTGAAACGATCCGGCGGCCGTGACTTCCTCGTAATGGAGCCGGGCCGCCGGAAGGGTCACCTCCGAGCCCGGGGCGCATCCGCCGAAGAAAAGGACCGTGCCTCCCGCGGCCGCCAGCGAGAAAGACTCTTCCCAGGCCTCCGGGGTTCCCACACACTCGACCACGGTCCTCGCGGGCGGCGGGCGCGATCCGGGCTCGAAGACTCGCGCTCCGAGCCGCCGGGCGGCCTCGAGCCTCTCCTCGCCCCGGCCCACCACCGAGATCTTCGACGCGCCGAGCGACCGCGCGACAGCCGTCCAGAGCAGGCCGACCGCCCCGGCTCCCACGACGAGAAGATCGTCCAGGGCTCCGGGCCCCAGCCGCGCGACGCCCCGCGCCACGCAGGCCAGCGGATCGACGATCGCGGCCGATTCGTATTCCAGACTTTCCGGCTTGGGAAACGTGTTCCGGGCGGCCACCCGCGCCGGAACCCGGACGAGCTCGGCGAACGCGCCCCAGGTCATTTCCCGCTTCGGCGAGGCGCAACGATTCGACGCTCCCGAGCGGCACTCGACGCACTCTTCGCACGGGCCCGAAATGCCGCCCATCACGGCGTCGCCGACCCGGAAGGGAGCGCCCGGGCCTGCCTCCGCCACGTCGCCGGAAAATTCGTGACCCATGACGAGCGGAGGAGCGAGCTTCTCGTGGCCGCGATCGAGGATCTTCCGATCCGTCCCGCAAGTGAGCGCGGCGCGCACGCGCACGATGAGCTCCCCCGGTCCGGCCGCCGGGGCATCGACCTCGCAAATCTTCATCTCGCCGACCGCGGACTGAACGGCTGCTCTCATGCCTCGGGTTCACGAACCTTTCGTGGTCTCAAGGCCTCGCTACCTCTGCGCCGCGACCTGCACGGCCGTTCCGTACGCGAGCACTTCCGTGACCCCCTGCATCACCTCATTGGCGTCGTAGCGCATCGCCAGGACGGCGTTGGCGCCGCGCTCGGCGGCGTGTCTCAGCATCAACTCGAAGGCTTCCTCGCGCGTCTTTTCGCAGAGCTCCGTGAAGAGCGTGATGTTGCCCCCCAGAAGAGTCTGCAGCGACGCTCCGATCGTCCCCACGACGCTGCGGGAACGAACCACGATTCCGCGAACCAGGCCGAGGGTTCGAACCACTTGATAACCGGCGAGGTCGTTGGCGGTCGTGACCAGACCCGGGTCAATTCCGTTGATCATGGGATCTCCTTTTCCGGAGGTCGGGGAACGACGTTGCGAACCACGACGCTCGATTCGAACCTCCGTTTCCAGACGATGAGCGAGATCTCGCCCGAGGAGTCGGCCCGCAGCGGGTTGCCCTCAGCGTCGAGCGAGATCGTGAAACTGAGATTCCGCGTGAAGATCGGCGGGTGTGCCAGGGTGAACACAACTCTGCGAACCCTTCCCTCGGGGTCGAATTCCGCCGTGCCGGCAATCGCGCCTTCCAGGCGGCGCCTCGGCCGAAACGAGATCGAGGTCCGCCCCGGACCGGCAGGCGCGGAAGCAAACGCATACTCTCCCCGGTACTTCGGGTCGAACGGCGACGGGAACTCCTTCGTCTTGCCCTCCTTGCCCTCCGTTCGTTCGCGTCTTTTCTCTCTCCCCGCCTGCTCCTCCCGGGCGGCCGCGAGATCGTCTCGCCCGTCTTTTCGCGAGGACAGAACCTCCGTCCGCGTGACGCCGTTTCGCGCGACGACGCGCAGGGAACGCTCGAGGTGCTCTTTCAGGCGATTCCCACCGTTCCAGGTCTTTAGTTCGAAGTCGTAATCGAAGCTGCCGTTTTTCGCCACGGCCTCCCACCTCTGCTGGGTTCGCCACGCCGATTCGATCCGGCTCGCGAGCGCGGCATCGTCGCCCGCCGGGGCCGCGGGGACGGCCTCCACGACCGCCGCCAGGACAGCCGAGAAAATCAGCGACGCGAGCACGAAGAGAGAACGGCTCCCGCCTCGGGACACTAGCTTTTCCTCGCCGACACGAACTCCGCGAGCTCTCCGAGTGGGCCGGCTCCCGCCTCGAGCGTCCGGGCGAGAGCACGCGCCTCGAGGATCGCCTCTGCGAGAGCCCGCCGGGACTCGTCGATCCCGAGGATTCCCGGAAACGTCATCTTCCCGTGCGCCTGGTCCTTGCCGGTCTCCTTTCCAAGCTCTTCCCTCGTGGATTCGACGTCGAGGAGATCGTCCTTGATCTGGAACGCGAGGCCGAGCTTCTCGCCGTAGCCGTCGAGCATTGCCAGCGTGTCGTCGGAGGCAAAGGAGAGAATTCCCCCGACGCCGAGGGAGGCGCGGATGAGCTTTCCCGTCTTGTTCGCGTGGATCTTCTCGAGACGCGAAAGCGACCTCTCCCCCCGCGGCGCCTCTCGTTCGCCCTCGATGTCCTCCATCTGCCCGCCGATCATTCCGCGGGTTCCGATCGCAGCCGCGACGGCCGTCGCCGCGCGGACTTTCGCGGAGTCGTACTTCGAATCGCCTGGAAACCGGCAGAAGCACTCGAGACCGTGCGTCAGGAGCGCGTCCCCGGCAAGGATCGCCGTGGCCTCGCCGAACTTCTTGTGGCACGTCGGCACGCCGCGGCGCCAGTCGTCGTCGTCGAGGGCGGGCAGGTCGTCGTGAATGAGCGAATACGTGTGGATCAGCTCGAGCCCGCAGGCCGCGGGAAGGACGGCCTCGAGATCGCCCCCGCACGCCTTCGCGGCCGCGATCGCCAGGACCGGGCGAAGCCGTTTTCCCCCGGCGAGGACGGAATACCGCATCGCCGCGTGCAGATTCCGGGGCCAATCCGATTCGGACGGCAGAATCTCCGCAAGACGCGCGTCAATTCGCTCCCGCCAGTGCGTCAGGAAGTCGGGGCTCAATCCCGCTCTTCCTCTTCAGCCTCGGGGCTCTCGTCGCCGAGGAACGGAGTCGTCGAATATTCGCCGTCGGCCCCCTTCAGGACGAGCTCAACGCGCCTTTCGACCTCGGAAAGCTTCTCCCGGCAAACCTTCGAGAGGCCGATCCCTTCCTCGAACAGGGCGAGGGAAGCGTCGAGGCCGAGGTCTTCCGACTCGAGCTTCTCGACGATCGCTTCGAGACGTTCGAGCGACTTCTCGAAGCTCACCGAGGCGTCCTTCTTCGATTTCACGACTCCCCCTCTTCCGAATTCGACGTCACCGCCGCGCGAAAGCCCCCTTCGGCGAGGCGGACCCGAATGCGCGTTCCCGGCGCGATGCCGCGCGAGCTCCGGAGCACGAGCCCGGAGTCTTCCCGAGACACCACGGCGTACCCGCGCTGAAGCACGCCGAGCGGGTCCAGCGCCGAAAGCGCCCTCCGCGCGGCGTCCAGGCGGGCCGCCAGCCGTCCCGGGCGCGCGAGAGCGCCGGCGCGGAGCGCTTCGATCGCGGCCGAGAGGCGATCCTTCCTGCGCATGAGGATGAACGGAAAACGAACAAGCGATTCGGCCTGCCGCGCCTGCGAGACCCTCGACCGAAGCTCCGCGATTCGCCGCTGCGCCATCTGCAGGAGCGAGCGGCGGGCCAGGGTCACCCTCCGGGCGATTTCTTCCTGCACGCCGACAACGAGCTCGGCGGCGGCGGAGGGAGTCGGCGCCCGAAGATCCGCGACCTGGTCGCACAGCGTCCAATCGGTTTCGTGGCCCACGGCCGAGATCGTCGGGATCGACGAAGACGCCAGCGCGCGAACGAGTCTCTCGTCGTTGAAGGGAGCCAGATCCTCGGCGGACCCCCCGCCGCGCGTGACGATGAGGACGTCGAAACTTCCGATGCGGTTCAGGGCGTTGACCCCGCGGACGAGGTCGGCGGCGGCGCTCTCTCCCTGGACCCGCGCGGGAAAGATCGAGATGTGGAGGTTCGGGTGGCGCCGTTCGAGAATGGTCAGGATGTCTCGCACGGCGGCTCCGTCCGGCGACGTCACGATCCCGATTCTTTTCGGCAGGGCCGGCAGGGGCCGTTTCCGGGATTCGGCGAAGAGCCCCTCCGCTTCCAACCGCTTCCGGAGCTGCTCGAACGCGATCGCGAGCGCGCCCGCTCCGATCGGCTGCAGCTCGGAGACCTGGATCTGAAACTGTCCCCGCGCCGGATAGAGGAGGAGCGTCCCGGTCGCGACGACCTGCATTCCCTCCTCCAGCCGGAAGGGCACCCGAAGCGCATCGGACCTCCAC
>JBOGJO010000358.1:0-1107 GCA_050747885.1 Thermoanaerobaculia bacterium | reverse complement strand
CGAGCCCGGTTCCGAATCGAGCAGCCGTTCTCTCGAGAGCGGCCGAAACGCCGTCACGTCCATCCTCCGGACCAAAGGCCAGGTCGCCGACTGCACCAGCGCCGGCCGCTCGAGTCCCGGCATCGAGCCCGGTCTTGGCTGCCTCGGTTGCTACCCGGTCAGCTGCCGGAGCCACGGTCGACGCCAGGCCACGGAGCCGATTAATGACAGCTGCGGCCCTCGAGGGGAAAACCTCGTTCACTCGAGAGGCTGCGTTTACAGCTGCTCGAGCGCCTTCCGTCACGGCCGGAGCGATTTCCGGGCGGAACATGTTGGCGAGACTCTCTGCACCGCCGACGCTCGAGACACCGCCGAGCCCGGCCGTCGCACCGTAGAGACCAGTCTGGCCCGCGAGGTCGCCGCCTGCTGCTGCGGCACCAAACGCAGTGGCGTGAGCTCCTGGGTCGCCGCCTCCGATTGCGAACTTTTCGAGATCTGATTCCGTCGCCTTCTCGGCCGCTTTTCCGGAGAAGGGGACGGCGAGATTCGCAGTCGCCACGTTGAACAGTGATTCCGCGAGACCAGGAGCGGCCTTCTTGTTGAGCTCCGGACGTATGTCCTCGAATCCCTGCGGGTCACGGGCGAGCTCGAACCTGGCCTGGATTGCAGCTGCGAGACCGTCTCGGCCGGAGGCGAGGTCGCTCATCGTCGAACGAGGCACGACCGAGCGCCCAGTGCGTCCGAGAACCGGCGTCACCGGACCGGAGATCACGCGAGCAGCTGGCGAGCTCGAGGAGCGGCCGGAGCTTACGTCACTGAAATCATTCTGCGCGGCGAGGAATGCGTCGTAAGACAGGTTCGGCCCGGCTTTCGGCGCGGGCTGCTGGCTACGGAGAAACGCCTCGTAAGAGAGGTCCTGGGGCACTACCGCGAGGAGCTAAGGCTGTCCACCCATCGCTTGTAGCGCGGGTCGTTCCGGTATTTGTCGGGGTCAGCGCCTTTCGGTACATCGGAAGGTGTCCCGACTTTTGGAGAGTTTGCCCTCATGGGATTCGAGCGCGGAGTCGAGGTCGGCTGCGCGGGAGCGGGTGGCTTCTGCCCCTGGGGAGTGCCCGTACCATTCCGGCT
>JBOGJO010000357.1:0-15387 GCA_050747885.1 Thermoanaerobaculia bacterium | reverse complement strand
GGGATTGCCGCCCATGCAAAGAACGACGTCCGCGTTCTTGATGTCGACCCATCCGTTGGTCATCGCCCCGCGACCGAACGTGGCGGCCAAACTGGCCACCGTGGGGCCGTGTCAAACACGGGCCTGGGTGTCCCTGTACGGGACCCCCCAGGCGGAAGCGGCCTTCCAGTAGAGGTAGTTGAATTCCGTCGTGTCGGTGCAGCCGCCGATCATGCCCATTCCGGGATTGCGGTTGACGAGCTCGCCCTTCGCGTTCTTCGCGACGAAGCACTTGTCCCTCGTCGTCTTGACGTGTCGGGCGATCTGAGAGATGGCGTCGTCCCAGGAGATGTCTTCCCAGCGGTCGGACCCTGGCCGCCGGACTTTCGGCGTCATCAGGCGGTCCTTGCTGTTGATGTCGTCCTTGACGGTTGCACCCTTCGGGCAGAGCGTTCCGCGGTTGATCGGGTGATCGGGATCGCCCTCCACGTGGACGACCGCGGGGGTGGCGTTTTTGGCCCGGTCTCCCAACGTGTGAATAATCATGCCGCACGACACCGCGCAGTACGGGCATGTGCTGCGTGTTTCGATCGTCCGGGAGATCTTGAATTCGCGCATCTCCGCCTGTGCTTTCGAGACGTCGAACCCCAGAGCGATCGTTCCCCCAATTGTCGAAGCTTGAAGAAATCGGCGACGCGTGAGTTCCATCAGGACCTCCTTCTTCGAGGCGCCCGTGAGCGTCAGTGCAACAAGTATTCCAGACCTTTACGATTCGCTTGTCAAGCGCTTCCCGTTGCGGCGCGCTGCTCAGGACCTTGCCAGTGTCGGATGTTTGATCAACTCCGAGGTGGCCCGCTTCCCAGGACACGCTCCGAATTCGAATAAATATTGAAACGGTGCTCGCGGAGGAACCCGACGAGCGTCACCCCTCCGGCCTCGGCCATGGCGACCGCGAGGCTGGAGGGCGCGGAAACCGAAGCAACGATGGGAATTCCCGCCGAAAACGCCTTCTGGACGATCTCGAATCCGGCGCGGCCGGAAACCACCAGAATGCCGTCGGACAAGGGCAGGGCTCCGCGCAAGAGAAACGCGCCCACGAGTTTGTCGGTCGCGTTGTGCCGGCCGATGTCCTCCCGGACTTCACGCGCGACTCCCTCGGGCGAGAAGAGGCCCGCCGCGTGGAGGCCCCCGGTTCGGGCAAAGATCGATTGCCGCTCGCGCAGCCGCGCCGGAAGCGCTTCGAGCAGCTCGGGAGTCACTCGAAGCGATCCGAAAAGCGGAGGCCGGCCGGTGGGAATCACGTTTTCGATCGACGTCTTTCCGCAGACCCCGCACGCCGAGCCCATCACGGTCCCGCGTTGAAGCTTCGCGGCGCGCGCATGGGCCTCGGGAGAGAGTGTCGCGACGAGCACGTTGCCTTTGAGTTGCGGGTCGAGACGGGCGTCGGAGGGCCGTTCGAGCCGAGCCAGCTCCCGAACGCCGTCGATCACGCCTTCCGCGAACAGGAGGCCCGCGGCGAGCTCCTCGTCGTTTCCCGGTGTCCTCATCGTCGTCACGAACGAGAGCGCCTCTCCACCGGAATCGGATTTGACGCGGATCACGAGAGGCTCTTCGACGGCCAGGACGTCGTCCCGCTCGACGTCTTCGGCGCCGTCGCGGGCTCGAACACGAACGACCTCGGTGGGGTCCACGGCGCGATGTTAGCAGTGTCGCGGGCCGGGTCGGGATCGGGAATCGACCTGTCCCTGCAGCAAATAGAGAGAAAGGCCCGAGATCCGCGTCCTTCGGGTGTACCGTGGGAGTTGCCAAGAAGAAAAACTCTGGATCGGAAGGAAGACTTTGAAACCCGAGGTTTTTGTGTGGGAGTGTCTCGCTTGCGGCGGTTTGAACCGGACGCCCCTGCCGTCCGACGGCTCGGAGGTGGTCCTGATTTGCACGCATTGCGGACAACGCGTCGACGACGAGGCCGCCAGGCGCATCTACCGAGGGAGCTCGGCCTAGGGCCGAACGGCAGGACGAAAAAGGGTGGCGTGCCGGCCATCGAGCCGTCGCGTCACTGCGATTCGAAACTGGACCGGAAGGGAAAGGAAAGGAGGGATCCCATGGACGAAGCGACCCGAATCATCGTGGACCGGCGCCTGGCCGAGCTCGAGCGGAGCTTTGAAATCTCCGACAAGAACGTCAGCAAGGTGATTCAGATCATCAAGTTGAAGGCCCCGGGCGCGAGCGCCGAGAGCGTGAAGCTCAAAGCGGACATCGTGAAGAAAAACGAGGAATGTCTGCGAATCCGGGGTGAGATGCTCAAGAAATTGAGGGAATCGGTCGGCCACTGATCGGTTTCTCGGGTCGGTGTGGCTCCGTTTTTGCAGCCTCTCGAAGTTTCCAGGTGCTTCACAGGAGGCGGCAATGGATTCCAAAGCGGTCCTCGTCATCGAGGATGACCACGATACCCAGGACGCAATTTGCGGGCTGCTCGAATACAGCGGGTACCGCGCCGTGGGCGTGAGCAACGGCCGTGAAGCGCTGGAGTTTCTGAAAGACCATGCCGCTCCCAACGTCATCGTGCTGGACCTGATGATGCCGGTCATGAACGGATGGGAGTTCCGGAATCTCCAGAGCTCCGACCAGAAGCTGGCCGGCATTCCCGTCGTGGTCATTTCCGCGTCCGGCGCCCTTCCGGGAGCCGTGCTGAGCCGGGGCGTCGTCGACTATGTTCCCAAGCCGTTCGACCCGGACCTCCTCGTGGCGGCCATCGAGCGGGTCACTCTGGATGCGTGACTTGAGTCACTCGGGACGCCTGACCGACGCGAGCCGGCTCTTCGGATCGAGCCGGGCGTAGAGCGAAGGAAGAATCAGAAGTACGATCAGCCCCGACAGGAAGAACCCTCCGATGACGGCGATCGCCAGCGGTTGCTGGAGCTGAGCTCCCGCGCCGATGCCGAGGGCGAGCGGAGCAAGAGCGAAAACGGCGGCGAGGGTCGTCATGGCGACGGCGCGAAATCTCCGCTCGGCGGCCCGCGCCCACGCCTCTTCGGGCGAGGCCCCCCGCCGGAGCTGTTCCCGGGCGTCGTGGATGAAAAAGACGGATTTCTCCCCGACGATTCCCACCATCATGATCGCTCCGACGAAGCTCGAGATGTTGAACGCCATTCCCGTCAGGAGGAGAAATCCAAACACGCTCGCCAGGACCGCCAGAGAGATCAACGCGGTCAGAAGCGGGGCCCGCCAGTCTCCGAACTCGAAGAGAAGCACCACGGCGACCAGGACGAGGCCCGCCAGCAGGACGGCGAGCAGTCCCTTGAAGGAAGTCTGCTGCTGCTCGTACAGGCCGCCGTACCGGAGGGACATCCCCGGAGGAAGGTGCAGTTCGCGGCCGAGCCGGGCCTGGATCTCGGAGACGGCGCTTCCGAGGCTTCGTCCGGAGAGCCGGGCCGTGACCCCGAGATAGGTCTGCAGGTTCTCCCGGTCGATTTCCGCTTCCGGGGCGCCGGTCGAGATGTCGGCGAAGTGCGAAAGCGGCAGAAGAGCGCCTCCTTCGGTCCGAACGGGAAGGTCCCCCAGCGATCCCTCGAGCCCGTCGAAGACGCGGAGGTCGTAGACGCGCTCGCCGATCCGAACGTCTCCGGCCACCGTTCCCACCAGGGCCGGCTCCACGGCATCGTGCAGAGCCTCCGTCGAGAGACCGGCCCGGGCCGCCTCCTCGGGCCGGACCTTGAGAGTGAGAGGAGGGCCGGCGATCACGATGCCGTCGAAGACGTCCTCGACTCCTTTGACTCCGGAGATGATTTTGGCGGCGAGTCTCGCCTTCTCCTGGAGGACCGTCTGGTCCTGGCCCGAGATCTTGACGTCGATCGGTTGGGGGACGCCTCCGGTCAGATCCCCGATGTCGTCTTCGAGAAGCTGGCCGAAGTCGGTGTGGACGGCCGGCGCGACCGCGGCGATCCGGGTCCTGAGCTCGTCGGTGATGGCGTCAACGTCCTTGCGGCCTCGGGCGGGCTTGAGTTTGATGACGTAGTCCCCCCGGTTCGGCTCGGTGATGAAGAACCCGAGCTGTGTTCCCGTGCGGCACGAATACGATTCGACGCCCGGTGTTGCGAGAATCTCCCGCTCGACGGTCTGAAGGATGGCGTCGGTGTCGGAGAGCGAGGTGCCCGGCGGCGTCCAGTAATCCAGAATGATCGAGCCTTCGTCCATGTGGGGAAGAAAGTCGGTGTCGAGCGCCTGGTAGAACAGAAAACCCGCCAGAACGAGAACGAGAAACGCGGCGAGGGCCGCGACCGGATGCCGGACCGAAAACGCGACCGTTCGCCGCAGCCGGGGCATGTCCGGGGTGCGCCTCCGAGCGCGGATGCCGGTCGCTCGCACCGCCGCCGGAAGCACGAATCCGGCGAGCAGGAAGGAAACGCCCAGGGCCACGGCCATCGTGAGAGCGAGCGGGCGGAAGAACGCGCCGACGATGCCCGTGAGGAGCGCAAACGGAAGGAAGATGACGATGGTCGACAGGCTCGAACCCGCGAGCGGGCCGAGGAAGTCCGCGGGCCCCGCTTCGTCGCCGCGCTCGAGGTCTTCGACGACGACGATGGCGTCGTCGGCGATGAGGCCGATCGCGGCCGCAATCCCGCCGAGCGTCATCAGGTTGAGCGTCTGGCCGGCGGCGGCGAGCCCGAGGAACGTGATGGCCACGCAGACGGGAATCAGGAAAACCGCGGCGAGGGTGAGCCGCAGGTCGCGCAGAAACAGAAAAAGAACAATTCCCGCTAGGACGACGCCGATGAGGATGGAGTCGCGGGCTCCGCGAACGGAGTCCGCGACGAACGCCGCCTGGTCGTAGAAGGGGATCCACGAGACCCCGCGGGGAATCAGCTCGGCGCGGGAGCGAAGCAGCTTGCGGATCGCTCCCGCGATTTCGACCGTGTTCGCGGACGGTTGCTGGACGATGTTGACGAGCACGGCCGGATGCCCCTGCGCCGTCGTCCGGACGTAGGACCGGGCTTCCGCGACCCCGATTTCGCCGAGCTCCGCGATCCGGGCGGGGACGCCTCCCTCGCGCACGGGCACGGTCAGCCGCCCGATCGCGTCCCGGCCCTCCGCCCGGCCGTCCACGAGAGAGAGGTAAAGCTCGTGGTTCTTTTCGAACAGCCCCGCGGAGAGGACCTGGTCGTTTTTCCGGATGGCGTCGACGACGTCCGACGGGGCGAGTTTTCTTCCCGCGAGGGCTTTCGGGTCGAGCCGGATCTGGAACTCCCGCTGCCGCCCGCCTTGAATCTGAACTTCGGAGACCCCGGGAATCCGCATGATTTCCGGTTTCAGCGTGTACTGGGCCAGATCGGTGAGGTCGGCAAGGCTCTGCGTGCCGGAAACCAGCGCGTACCCGAGGATCGGGAAGATCGAGGTGTTCATCCAGGCGACGCTCAGCCGCGTTCCGACGGGAAGCTCGGGGCGAACGCGCTCGCTCTCCGACTGGACCCGGGCGAGCGCGTTCTGCATGTCGGTTCCCCAACCGAACTCGGCGGAGATCTCGGTCGAGCCGCGGGACGTGGTCGAAAGCACCCGCATGACTCCCGGAACTCGGAGAATGGCCTCCTCGAGGGGCCGCGTCGCGGACGGCATCATGCGGGCCGCCGGCTCTTCCCCGGAGTCCGCGATGACCTTGACGATCGGGAAGGTCACGGGCGGGAAGATCGACGCGGGGAGGTGCAGGGCCCGATACGCGCCGGCGCCGGTGAGCAGCAGGACGAGAAAAAACAACGCCGCGGGGCGGCGCGTCGCCGCGCCGGAAGCGTTCACGGCAGAAGCGAGAGCGGCGAGCCCTCGGGAAGGCCGACCTGGCCGGAGACCAGAATTTTCTGGCCCGGAGCGAGCGGCGGCGAGACGATCTGCGTTTTCCCTCCCTGCGAGAGCCCGGTCGTCACCGCGATCCAGTGGGCCTTTTCCTGTGGCGTCACCAGGACGATTCGGGAGACGCCGGTCACGTCATTGCGAAGGATCGCGGCGTCCGGGACGGCGGCGGCGCCGGGCTGCTCGCCCACGGTGATCGCCGCCTCGCCGAACATCCCGAGAGAGAGCCGGGGGGGGACGGGATGAAAGTCGATGCGAACCGGAATCGTCAGGTCCGCGGTGTTGGCCGCGGAAAGAATGTCGTGCACGGATCCCGAAAGGGGAGCGGGCCGGCCCGAGAGAGCGACCGCGGCGGGCTCGCCGGCGTGGATCCGCGAAAGACTTGACTGAGGAACATCGGCGACGAAAACCATCGAGGCGCTCTCGGCGATCGTCACGATCTCGGCGTCCTCGGACACGCGATCTCCGGCGGCGGCCGCGTGCGAGAGGACGATCCCGTCCACCGTGGCGCGCAGGGGCGCTCGGACGAGATTTCTCTCGGCCAGGACGACCGCCCGGGCCGCGTCGCTCTTTTCGCCCGGCGTCGCGGCCTGCCGCTCCATTTCGCGCGCGCCCGCCAGCGCGGCTTCACTGTCCCGGGCGATCACGCTGCCCAAGATCTGCCCCCGCTTCACGTCGTCGCCGTCGGTCACGCGAAGCTCGGAGAGCGTTCCGGCAAAGGGGGTTCGCAGCTTTTGTTGGGCGAGAACGGAAATTTTTCCCGGACTCCGGACGATTTCGGAGAAGTTCTCGATCGTGACCGTCTGAGCGCGGACGGGGACGGCAGGCGGGGGCTCGTGGGACGAATCCGCCGCCTCGGGCTTGCCCTTGCAAGCGGAGAGAACGAGCAGGCCGGCGATCGCCGCGAAGCGCGCGCGCCCGCTCACCAGGGGCTCCAGCGGATTCGGAGGGCTTCGGCAATGCGGTATCGCGAAACCACTTCCGCGAGGCGGACCTCGGCTTCGACCGCGGCCGCATAGGCGTCGAGCACTTCGAGCGAGGTCGCGGCTCCTCCCCGAAATCGGCTTTCGACCTCCAGATACGAATCTCGCGCCGAAGGCGCCGCAGCCGAAAGGACTTCGATTTCCCGATAGAGGTTTTCGACGGTGGCCCGCGCCTTTTCCCGCTGGAGAACGGCTTCTCTCTGTTGAACGACCCTTTGAAGCTCGGCCTTCGTGACCGACAGCCTTGCCTGCGCGGTGCGCGCCGAAGCCGCGCCGAAATCAAAAATCGGCCAGCTCAGATTCAGGCTGACGGAATAACCGGAATCGCGCCGGAGCCGGTCGGAAAAGGTCGGGTTCCAGTTTCCCGCGCGAAGATCGGGGGGAAAGATCCGAGTCGTGTCCGAGCCCCATAGCCCAGCGTCGGCCGCGGCAAACAGGTGCGGGCGGCGCTGGGCCCGCGCCGCGAGAAGGTCGGCCAGGGCCGAGGAGACCTCCGCCGAAGCGGCGTCCACCTCGGGGACTTCGCCTTCCACCGAAAGGACGGCGGGAGGACCGGGCGCGGGCAGGGGGGCCGCGCGCAGCGGACCGGAGGGGTCGCGTCCCAGGAGCGAGTTCAATTCGAGCCGTGAATCATCGCGTCGCTGTTGCGCCTCGACGACTGCGGCCCTTTCGGAGGAGAGGCGCACTTCCGTCTTGAGAACGTCGGCCGCGACGCCCTGGCCGGCGGCGCGGCGGCTGCGCAGGAGGTCCCGGTACGCTTCGAGGCGCCGGATCCCGGCCTGCCGCGCGGCGATTTCACCGTCGGCCGACACGAGCTCGGCGTAGCGGCTTCGAACCTCCAGGTCGAGATCTCTTTCGGCAATGCGATACCGGGCCTCGGCGGCGAGAGTCTGAGCCTGCGCGCGCGAGACGGCGGCGCGGTTCTCTCCGCCGTCGTAGATCGGCTGCTTTCCGGTGACCTGCAGCCTCTCTTCGCCGAGATTCGTGAGGATCGGGTCGTAAGCGCCGGCGGGCGCATAGATGAAATCTCCTTCGACGGCGACCTTGAGCCACCTCTCCGCGCGGGCCTCACGGAGCTTCTGTCGCGCAATCTCCGTTTCGGTGGCGGCGGCGGGCAGCTTCGCGTTGGCCGATCGCGCCAGCTGGATCGCCCGATCGAGAGTCATGAGAGACGCGTCGGCGGTCGGCGATTCTGCCGCCGGGAGGGACAGGGACGCAGGCGCGGCCGGGGGCACGGCGGTCGCGGCGGAGATCTGCGCGGCGGGGAGATTCAGGAACATTGCCAGAGAGGGAAGCAAGAATCCGACCATGTGGCGGAGCTCAATCCCGCGGGGCGTCGCCCGCAAGGGCGCGCAGATCCGATTCCCCGAGCGCGTAACGGAGCCATTCTTTCTGGGGCTTCGCCCCGAGCCGCCGGTAGAAGTCGAGCGCCCGCTCGTTCCAGTCGAGGACGGCCCATTCGATCCGGACGCAATCGTTGTCGCGGGCCACCCGGGCGAGCTCGGCAAAGAGGGCCTCGCCGATGCCCCGGGATCGGGAGCGGGAGTCCACGACAATGTCCTCGAGATACAGCGCCGGGCGCGCGCGAAACGAAGTGGGAAACAGGAAGTAGATTGCCATTCCGGCGATCGTTCCGTTGGCCTCGGCGACGAGAGCGCGGAATTTTCCGTCGCGAAAGATCCAGTCGACCAGGCGGCGGCCTTCCTCGGGAGAAGGGCCGCGGAGTCGCTCGAAATCGGCCAGCTCCCGCTCGAGCTCGAGGATTCGGGGCCCGTCCTCCGGTCTCGCGGCGCGAATTTCGATCCGGGAGTCGTCGTCGGTCATGCCTTTCCGTTCTCCCACTTTTGGCCGGGTCTTATTTGATGGCGAGCAGCTCCACGTCGAAAACGAGGGTTGCATTTCCCGGGACTTCCGGGGGAGAGCCCTTCTGGCCGTAGCCGAGGTCGGAAGGGATCGTGAGCTTTCGCTTTCCGCCCACTTTCATGGACGCCACGCCCTGTTCCCAACCCCGGATCACCTGGCCTGCGCCGAGGATGAACTCGAACGGCTGGCCCCGATCGACGGACGAATCGAACTTGACGCCATTGGTGAGCCAGCCGGTGTAGTGCACCTGAACCGTCTGCCCGGCCTTGGGCTGGGCTCCCTGGCCTACTTTGAGATCGATGAATTTCAATTTCTCCGGCACGAGCGACTCCTTCCGGCGGTAAGTTATCTCAGATTTCCTGGAGCGCGGGGAACAAAAAAATCGGCGGGTCTTCCCGCCGATCTCAAACCTCCGAGCCTTCCGGGGCGTTTTATTTGATTCCGAGCAGCTCCACGTCGAACACGAGGGTCGCGTTGGGCGGAATCACTCCGCCGGCGCCTCGCGAGCCGTACGCGAGATCGGGAGGAATCGTGAGCTTTCGCTTTCCCCCCACTTTCATCGTCGCGACGCCTTCGTCCCAGCCCTTGATGACCTGACCCTGCCCGAGAACGAACTCGAACGGCTGGCCCCGGTCGACCGAGGAATCGAACTTCTTGCCGTTGGTCAGCCAGCCCGTGTAGTGCACCTGAACCTTCTGTCCCGCTTTCGGCTGGGCCCCTTCGCCCACCTTGAGGTCCTCGTATTTCAGTCCGTCCGGCAAGCGAACCGCCTTTCCTTCGCTCTTCTTTTCCGTCTTCGCGGCGTCCGGGGAGGCGTCGCCCGCCCACCCGATCGCGGCGGCGCCGAGAATCGCGGCGCACCACAACAGCTTCTTCATTGGGTCCTTTCTTCGACTCGACAAACTCTACAAAACGTTTCCGCTGACGGGAACTTCGATGACGGCGCGATCCTTGTCCGACGTGAAGATCTTGATCGAGCCCGTGAACTCGCCCTTCTTGAGGCCTTCCTTCGGCTTGACGACGATCGTGTAGTTGATGCCCTCGGTCATCGGGACGACTTCCACCGACAGCCCGGGCACCGTCGATTCGGCTTTCAGGACCCGCACCCCGGCGGTCGGCTTGTTGTTGGTGAAGATCACGTTGCGCGAGATGACGTCTTTCCCCGGGGTGAAGTTCCCGAACGCGACGGCCGCCGGCGTGACGCTCAGGCGGTCGCGGACGATTCCGGCAACCCGGATCTCGAGCTCCGGCTGTTTGGCCACGCCGGTCTTGATGCGCACCGGAGCATTCAGGACGCCGAGGGGCGCGGTGGGGCCGAGAGTGATGTGAAGCCGGTACTGCTGCGTTCCCGGCCGCTCCAGCTTCGATTTCTCGTCGATCGGCGAGATCTCAGCCTGCAGGTAGGGCTGCGAGG
The DNA here is from genome assembly GCA_050747885.1 of Thermoanaerobaculia bacterium. Taxonomy (GTDB): domain Bacteria; phylum Acidobacteriota; class Thermoanaerobaculia; order UBA5066; family DATFVB01; genus CAWEYG01. Next base: position 5,310 of record JBOGJO010000357.1, on the reverse strand, counting down.
AATCGGCCACCGTGGGATGAAAGTCCTTCTCGGAGGAGAAGATCACCAGATCGGCCGCCGCGCTGTCGCCCCGGATCGTCGAGAAGCGGACGAATTCCTGCGGCGCGACTTCCACGTAGGGTTTGACGACCGCCTTGATGGTGAGGGCGATCTGCGGATTTTCCGGGTCGTTGGAAACGACCGTCACGGCCTTCGTGATGGGCCCGTTGAAGTTCTTGGTGTCCACCGCGGCCGTGATCTTCCCCGACTGACCCGGCTTGATCACCTTGTCGAACGAGGCGACGGTGCACCCGCACGACGGCCTCGCGTCCGAGATCACGAGGTCCTGCGTTCCGCTGTTCTTGACCGTGAAAATGGCGTCGATCCGATCGCCTTTGGCCACGGTGCCGGCGTCCTTCATCATCGGGTCGATCGAGATTTTCGGCGTGGAAACGGTGACCGGCTTCGCGTCGGCGGTTTTCTTGGCGGCCGCATCCGCGGCGAAAGACGGCGCGGTCGAAAGTGCCGCAAGGGCGAGGGCGAGCCCTCCCATTCGAGTGAAGTGACGCATGGTGCTTCTTTACCTCCTGACCCGGCAATCGGGATCAAACAAAACGGGAAACGTAACACCGCGATGCGTTTATTTCAAGTTTTCGTGCAAAATACGGCCGTGCCGCCGGAAACGCTGCATTTCATCGCCGTCGGAGGCACGGCGATGGCGCCCCTCGCCGTGCTCCTCGAAGGGCGAGGCCACCGGGTCTCCGGTTCGGACACGGCGCTCTACCCTCCGATGTCGGGCCTGCTCGCGGCGTCCGGCGTGCGCGTCCTTTCGGGCTTTCGGGCGGAAAACGTTCCGGCCGGGTGCGACCGCGTCGTGATCGGCAACGCGGTCCCGCGGGGGAATCCCGAGGTCGCGCGAGTCCTCGAGCTCGGCCTTGCGTACCTCTCGATGCCTCAGGCGGTGGAACGCTACCTTCTCGCGGGAAAGCATTCCGTCGTGGTGACGGGAACTCACGGAAAGACGACGACCTCGGCCCTGCTCGCGTGGCTCCTGACCGACGCGGGGCTGGATCCCGGGTTTCTGGTGGGGGGCGAGCTCAGGAACTTCGGTCGCGGCTTTCGCGACGGAGCCGGTCCTCACTTTCTGCTCGAGGGGGACGAATACAACGCGGCGTTCTTCGATCGCGGCCCGAAGTTCCTCCACTATGAGCCCCGGACCCTGCTCATCAACAACATCGAGTTCGACCATTCGGATCTCTACGCGGATCTCGAATCGATCCGGGCTTCCTTTCGCCGTCTCGTAGCGCTCGTTCCGCCCGACGGAACGATTCTGGCCAACCTCGAGGACGCGAACGTCGCGTCGGTCGTCGAGGGCGCGGCGGCGAAAGTCGTCGGCGTGGGCCTGGGCCCGGGCGATGTGACGGCCGGCGAGGTCGCCGTTGACGCGCAGGGAACCTCGTTTTCGCTGATCCAGGAGGGAATGCCCCCCGTTCGTCTGGAGCTTCCTCTCTTTGGAAACCACAACCTCCGCAACGCGCTGATGGCGCTTGCGGCCGCGCGAAGCCTCGGTGTCGCGGACTCCCGACTGGCCGCCTCGCTCCCGAAATTTTCCGGAGTGAAGCGGCGACTCGAAGTGCTCGGCGAGAAGCGGGGCGTTCTGTACGTCGATGATTTCGCGCACCACCCGACGGCCGTTCGCGAGACCCTGGCCGCAGCGCGCATGCGCTGGCCGGATCGAAAGATCTGGGGGGTCTTCGAGCCGCGCTCGATCACGGCCGGCCGCCGCTTCTTTCAGTCGGAATACGAGCGGGCGTTCGAGGCCGCCGATTCGGTCGTGCTCGCACCGGTGTTCCACTCGGCCCGTTTTCCGGCGGAGGAATTGATCGACCGCGCCCGAATCATCGGCCTGCTCCAGGAGCGCGGCTGCGGAGCTTATTGTCCCGAACGGATCGAAGACATCGAACCCCTGCTCGAGCGCGAAGCGCGCCCGGGCGACGTCGTGATCCTGATGTCGTCGGGGGATTTTGCCGGGCTGCGCGGGAGCCTTTCGCGCGACTGACCCGATTTCCGAAACCGCCGCGGCGACGCGGTCAATCGTCCAGGAACGGGCGGGCTTCCGCCGCGGGAGAGGGAAGGCTCGCATTGCCCTTTCGGTCGACCGACCGCACTCGGTACGAGTAGTGCTTGCCGACCGCGACCCGTGTGTCCACGAAGCTCGGTTCGGTCAGCGGTTTTTCGTTCAACTTCGCCTCCGGACCGCCGTTTTCCGACCGGTAGAGGTCGTAGCCCGCGAGATCCGGCGCCTCGACCGGCGGCCAGTGGAGCCTCACGAGCGTCTGCTCGGGAAGGGCGTCGAGCCGCGACACGGCGGGGGGAGGGTAAACGTCGTCGTAACGAATCCCGAACTGAATCGCCGGCGGGCCTTCGGACTTCGGATGGTCCTTCGGGACCGCTGTCACCGTGTACACATAGACGGACCCGTACGCGGCGGAGGCGTCCGCATAATCGGTCGATTCGACCGGCGCCGGATTGAGGGGATTGGCGTAATCCTCGTCCTCGAGGCGCCGGCGATACACGTTGTATCCCGCGATTTCCGATCCGCGGGTTTCCTCCCCGGGCGGAGGCTGCCACGTGAGACAGATGCGATTTTCTTCCGCGGTCGCAAGCAGGTCTCGTGGGGCGGCGGGCGGCGCGACGGGTTTGAGGGTCGCAATGTTCGAGATCTCGCTGCGCAAGCCGTTGCGACGGACGGTGACGATCGCGTATCCGATCTCGGAGACCGGGCCGGGCGCCTTCAGGAGCTCCGAGAGGGAGTCGTTGTAAACGAGCTGGCTTCCCCGCGTCGCGGAAGGAAACAGGTCGGACTTAAGGACCGCGATCTTCGCGGCCGAATCGAAGAAGGCGGCTTCCCGCATTCTCAGTGCCTGCGCGCGGCGGCGCTGGCCCGAGATCGGGGCGTGGTCGGCGGAGCCGCCCCGGGAGGCTCCCGCCGGCGGCGCGGAGAGGGAGGCGGCGGGACCCGCGATCCGGTAGATCTCGACGGCATCGAGGTCCGTGAGGGGAGACCCGTCCATCTTCCCCGAGGGAAACGTGAAGGAGATTTCCGCCAGAACTCCCTGCTGCTCGACCTTGAGGTCCGTCGTTCGGGCCGGCAGCGGGGGGACCGGAGGCAGCGGCTCGCTCTTCTTTCCGCACGCGGCGGCGGCGAGAACGAGAAGGAGAATTCCGCAGAGCCTCTTCACAGGACGTAGCGCGACAGGTCGTCGTCCCGGGCGAGATCGGCGACCTTTTCACGCACCAGGCGGGCGTCGATGACGACCTTCTCGCCGGCGAGCTCCGGGCCGCGGAAAGACACGTCTTCGAGCAGGCGCTCGAGAATCGTGTGCAGCCGGCGAGCGCCGATGTTCTCGAGCTGGCGGTTGACGGTTTCCGCCATTCGAGCGATCTCGGCGACCGCATCCTTCGAAAACTCGAGCTCGACGCCCTCGGCGGAGAGGAGCGCCGCATACTGTTTCGTGAGAGCGTTTTCGGGCTCGGTCAGGATGCGGACGAAATCGGCTTCCGTCAGGGATTCGAGCTCGACGCGGATCGGAAACCGCCCCTGCAGCTCCGGGATCAGGTCCGAAGGCTTCGCAACGTGGAAGGCCCCTGCCGCGATGAACAGAACGTGGTCGGTTCGGACCATGCCGTATTTCGTGTGGACCTGCGTGCCCTCGACGATCGGGAGCAGGTCCCTCTGGACGCCTTCCCGGGAAACCTCCGGCCCGCGGGTGCCCTCCCGCCCGGCAACTTTGTCGATTTCATCCAGAAACACGATGCCCGCGGATTCCGCCAGGAGGACGGCCTCCCGGGCGACCTGCTGCGGGTCGATCAATCGGCCCTCCTCCTCCGCCCGGAGGATCTGTCTCGCTTCGTCGATCGAGCAGGTTCGCCTCTTTTTCTTGCCGCCGAAGATGTTGGGGAGCATGTCTTTGATCGAGACGTCCATCTCTTCCATCCCCTGATTCGAGAGGATCTGGAAGGAGGGAAACGACTGCTCCGTGACTTCGACCTCGACGGTGCGCTCCCCGAGGCAGCCCTCCCGAAGCAGCTTTCGAAGCCTGGCGCGCGTTTCTTCGGCGTCGGAGGCCGGGGCGCTGGGCAGCAGGAGATCGAGCAGGCGTTCTTCGGTCCGAGCCTCCGCCTGGGACGCGATTTCCCGGGTCTTGCGCTCGCGCACGAGGCCCACGGCCACCTCGGTGAGATCTCGCACGATCGAGTCCACGTCGCGGCCGACGTATCCGACTTCGGTGAACTTCGAGGCCTCGATCTTCAGGAAGGGGGCGTTGGCGAGCCTCGCCAGGCGGCGCGCGATTTCCGTCTTTCCCACACCGGTAGGCCCGATCATCAGGATGTTTTTCGGAAGGATCTCCCGCGCGATGTCCGGCGCCAGCCGCAGACGCCGCCAGCGGTTTCGAAGAGCGACCGCGACCGCGCGCTTGGCGTCGTGCTGGCCGACGATGAACTTGTCGAGCTCCGCGACGATTTGCCGCGGGGGCAGCTCCGTGCTTTTGTCGGCGGCGGCCTCGACGACGTCGCCCGGCATCAGGTAGACCACGTCACAACTCTTCGATGCGGATCTGGTCGTTCGTGTAGATGTCGATCGAGGAGGCGATCCGAAGCGCCTCCCGGGCCACTTCGGACGCCGACATTTTCGTGAACTGGAGCATCGCCTTCGCGGCGGAGAGGGCGTACGGGCCGCCGGAGCCGATCGCGAGAATGCCCTCGTCGGGAGAGATGAGGTCGCCCGTGCCCGAGATCAGGAGCGAGACATCCTTGTCGGCGACGATCAGCAGAGCTTCGAGCTGGCGCAGGGCCTTGTCGGTTCGCCAGTCGCGCGCGAGCTCGATCGCGGAGCGCTCGAGGTTGCCACGGTACTCGTCGAGCTTCGCCTCGAATTTCGTGAAGAGCGCGAACGCGTCCGCGGAAGTGCCGGCAAATCCGGCAAGGACTGTTCCGCCGTGAAGCCGCCGGATCTTCGCGGCGCCGGTTTTCATGATGGTCGTTCCCATCGTGACCTGTCCGTCTCCGGCGATCGCGACTTTGCCGTCGCGGCGCACGCAGAGGACCGTGGTCGAGCGCATCTGGCGGTTTCGCAGGCTCACGGAAAAACGATAGCACGGCGGGGCTCGCTCGACCCGAATCGCGGCGAGAGCCCCAGGGCGCTTCGGCGGCAGATCGCTCGCTCGGGAATCGCAACTCGCGGCATCGCTTTGCCCCTCTCGCCCAGGTTCCCGGAGTCCTCTTCATCCGGTCGAGCTGAAGAACTCCAGCTCAGACAGGGGCCGATTC
>JBOGJO010000356.1:0-3775 GCA_050747885.1 Thermoanaerobaculia bacterium | reverse complement strand
CTCCCGGGCCTCGCTCGTGGGGTGCGCCCCCACCCCTGAGCGAAGGCCCGCGAGGGTGGGGCCAAAGCGCCGCTGGGCGTCGAGACCGGGCGGGTGGCGGGAGGCGAGACTCCCTTTTGCCGCTCGCGGCGCGAAGTCGTAGCAAAGTCCCCAAACCCGCAGCGAGCGGAAAAGAGGAGCGAGCCCCGCGACAGGCCCCGCCCGGACGAGCCGTGATTCCGCGCCGGCTCAGGGGATGATCTGAGACGGGTCGAGCGAAGGAATTCGGAATGTTGCGCGTAGGCTAAAATCCCTGCGTGCTGTATCGATTCGAGAACGCCGTCAAGAGTTACGGCCCGAAATCCGTGCTCCAGGGGGCTTCATGGCAGCACAACCCGGGCGAGAAGGTCGGCCTGATCGGCCGCAACGGCGCGGGGAAGACGACGCTCCTTCGGCTCGTCCTGGGAACCGAGGAGACCGATGCCGGCCGCGTCGTTCGCGCGACGAATATCCGAATCGGCTCGGTGGAGCAGTCGCTCGCCTCGGACCCCGCCGAGCCTCTCGAGGAGTTCGCCGCCGGAGCTTTCGGGCCGCTTCAGCTCGTCGAATCGGAAATGCGCCGGCTCGAGCACGAGCTGGCGGACGCGGGCGCCGACCACGCATCGCCCGCCTACCACGCCCTGGCCGACCGGTACGACCGCCTCCAGCACCGGTTCGAGAACGAGGGCGGCTATGCGATGCAGGCCGACGTCGAGCGAGTCCTTTCCGGTCTGGGCTTCTCGCGGGCGGATCTTGGCCGGCCCATGGCGGAGCTCTCGGGCGGGCAGAAAAACCGCGCGATGCTCGCCAGGGCCCTTCTGGGCCAGCCCGACGTTCTGCTTCTCGACGAGCCGACGAATCACCTCGATTTCGCGGGCATGGAGTTCCTCGAAGAAAGTCTCGGCCAGAGCAAGAAGGGATTCCTCGCCGTTTCGCACGATCGCCGCTTTCTCAACCGCGTCTGCACGAAAATCCTGGAGCTCGAGTTCGGCCGGCTCACCGAATACCCCGGCAACTACGAGGCATACCGGGGCCAGAAGGCCGAGCGGCTTCTGACGGCGGTGCGAGCGTACGAAAAGCAGCGCGACCACATCGAGAAGACCGAAGAGTTCATCCGGCGCAACATCGCGGGACAGAAAACGAAACAGGCTCGCGGCAGGCGCACCCAGCTCGCGAAGATCGACCGGCTCGAAAATCCGGTCGAAGACTCGACGGAAGTCCTGTTTCGATTCGAGCCCGACAAGAAGGGCGGCCGGAGCTTTCTGCGCGCGCGGGCCCTCGACGTCGGATACGAGCCCGGCAAGCCCGTCGTCCGCGACGTTTCCTTCGAGCTTCTTCGCGGCGAGCGGATGGCCATTCTGGGGGAGAACGGCTGCGGCAAGTCCACCCTCCTCAAGACGCTCGCGGGGAGGCTCGAGCCGCTCTCGGGAACGTTCGAGCTGGGATACGAGGTGTCCATCGGGTATTACGACCAGGAATTGCGGGATCTCGATCCCAAGAAGCGGGTCCTCGACGCCGTGTGGGACCTTCACCGGACGGAAACGGAGCTCCAGGTGCGCTCGTACCTCGCGATGTTCGACTTTCGCGAAGAAGAGGTGTTCGCCCCGATCTCGGGGCTTTCGGGCGGCGAGAAGGGGAGACTCACGCTCGCCGTCGTGATGAAGCAGAACCACAACCTCCTGCTTCTCGACGAGCCGACCAACCATCTCGACCTGGATTCCCGCGAGGCCCTGGAGCAGGCGCTCCAGGAGTTCCCGGGGTCGATCCTCTTCGTGTCGCACGACCGGACGTTCGTCGACAGACTCGCGACCGAAGTTCTCGATATCGACCGGGGGCGGGCCCGAAAGATGGCGGGAAACTACTCGGCGACCGCTGCCGAGCGGCGCGAGCGCCGCGAGCGCGCGGTGCCGCCACTGATCCCGGCCGCCGAGCGCGGCGCACCCGCCGTTGGGACCGCCGCTCCGGCCGAAGGGAGTGCCAGAGGGAGCGCCAAAGAAAAGCCCGTCGAGGGACGCGAGGTTGACCGGACGCCGCCGCGGGAGCGCCGGGCCCCCTCCGGCGGCGAGGAGGCTCGTTCGGCGAAGAAGCAGGAACAGAAGATTCAGCGGCTCGAGAAGCGAATCGCCGAGCTCGAGCAGGACGTCTCCTCGCGAGAGACCCTGCTGTACGACGAGGGGGATCGGCTCGATGCCGTTTCGGCGGCGAAGATCTGGAAGGAAAAAGAAGAGGCGAAACGAAAGCTCGAGCAGTTGTTCGAGGAGTGGAGCACCCTGTCCGCCGCGCCCGTTTCACCCGGCGCGGGGCCACGATGAAGGCCGCGATCATCGCGGTCGGGAGCGAGCTTCTCGGAACGGCCCGGCTCGACACGAATTCGCTGTGGCTGACGGGGCGGCTCGAGACGATCGGGATTCCGGTCGTCCGCAAGGCCAGCGTGGGCGACGATGCCGCGGAAATTCACGCGGAGCTCGCGACGTCCTTGTCCCGAGCGGGGATCGTGCTCATGACCGGGGGCCTCGGCCCGACGCGCGACGACCTGACGAAGGAGGCGGTGGCGGAGTATTTCGGCCGTCCCCTTCGGATCGACCCGGGCCTCCTCGAGACCCTTCGCTCGCGATTCTCCCGGCGCGGGGTCGAAATGCCCGCCATCAATGAAAAACAGGCGCTCGCGGTCGAAGGGGCTCGCATGCTCGAGAACCCCCGAGGATCGGCGCCGGGTGTCTGGCTGGAGTCGGGGGAATCCGTCGTCGTGCTGTTGCCGGGTGTTCCGAAAGAGATGAGGGGGATGTTCGACGACGAGGTCTTCGCGGACCTCACGAGCCGGTTCGGGTCCGAATCGCGGCACCGCCGCATCCTGAGGATCGCCGCAATGGGCGAGTCGGCGATCGAAGACCGCGTTCGCGGGGTTTACGACAGGTGGCCCGATCACTCCTTCACGATCCTGGGATCGCCGGGCGAGGTGCAGCTCCATCTTTCGGCATTCGGGGCCGCGCCGGAGGCGCTTCGCGTGCTCGACGCGCAGAGCCGGGACTTCGAGGGGGCTCTCCCCGGGCGGATCTACGGCCGGGACGCGGAGACTCTCGAGCACGTCGTGGGCGCCCGGCTTCGCCGGGCGGGGAAGACCCTTTCGCTCGCCGAATCGTGCACGGGAGGGCTGGTCGCGCAGAGACTGACCGAAGTGCCCGGGTCCAGCGACTATTTCCTCGGGGCGATCGTTCCGTACTCGAACGAGGCCAAGATCGAGCTTCTCGGCGTGCGCCCGGCGACGATCGCCGCGCACGGCGCCGTCTCGGAGGAGACGTCGCGCGAAATGGCGGAAGGCGCGCTCAGCCGGTTCGGGTCCGACTTTTCCCTGGCCGTCACGGGAATCGCCGGTCCCGGCGGGGGCACGCCGGAAAAACCGGTCGGGACCGTGTGGGTCGGTCTCGCGGAACGCGACGGGGAAGTGGAGACGAAGCTTCTTCGCGTGCCGGGCGACCGGCAGACGATCCGCGCGTGGACCTGCGCGGCGTCGCTCGAGATGCTCCGTGTCCGCCTGGGAGCCCCCTGAATGGCGGATCTGATGCTCGCCGCGGCGTACCTCCTCGGCTCCCTCTCGTTCTCGATTCTCGTCGTTCGCGTCATCGCGCACCGGGACATCCGGGAAGAGGGGTCGGGAAACGCGGGAGCGACCAACGTGCTGCGCAATCACGGCGCGGCGGCGGGGATCGTGGTCGCCGTCCTCGACATCGCGAAAGGGGCCGCGGCGGTCGTCCTCATG
>JBOGJO010000355.1:0-5844 GCA_050747885.1 Thermoanaerobaculia bacterium | reverse complement strand
CAGCGGACGAGTGCCGAGCCCCGCGGCCGAAGGGGCTTCGGCGGCGACGAGGGCTGAGCGAGTCCTGCGATTTCCGAGCGAACGATTTGCCGCCGAAGCGCCGTGGGGAGTTCCTGCTCGACCCGACTCACATGTCTACCCATATCTATGGTTGATATGATATGGTTACCCATATGAAAACGACCGTCGATCTCACGGACTCGCTTCTGGCCGACGCGAAGAAGGCCGCGGTGAAGAGGGGGACGACGCTTCGGGAACTGATCGAAGAAGGTCTGAGTCGCGTCCTCAAAGGGGATGGATCCGGCCGAGCCTTTCGGCTGCGCAAGGCCTCCTTCAAAGGAAAGGGCCTTGCGTCGGGGATGAAGGCGGCTTCGTGGGACGAGATCCGGGATCTCGCCTATAAGGGCCGCGGCGCTTGATCGCGGTCGACACGAACATCCTCGTATATTCGCACCGCGAGGATTCGGAATGGCACCGGGCGGCCCTCGATTCCATCCGGGCTCTCGCGGAAAGCGCGGCGCCGTGGGCGATACCCTGGCCCTGTGTCCACGAGTTCCTCGCAATCGTGACCCACCCGAGAATTTACGACCCGCCGACGCCGCTTGCCTCCGCCGTGCGTCAGGTCGAAGCCTGGACCGAGTCTCCGAGCCTCGCGCTCCTCTCCGAGTCGGCGGATTACTGGACCGAGCTCCGAGCCGCACTGGAGGCGGGGCACGCCGCGGGGCCAGTCGTTCACGACGCTCGCGTAGCGGCTCTATGCCTTTCCAGCGGCGTCCGAGAGCTCTGGACCGCGGATCGCGATTTCGGTCGATTTCCGAGCCTTCGCGTCCGAAATCCGCTCGTCGGTTAGAGCCGCGCGACCATCGCGATCATCCGTCCCGCGTTCCTCCCGTCCCGCCGGTAGGACGCGAGGGTTTCGCCGCCGCACATCGTGCAGAGCGGGACGGTCTGGATGCTCTCCGAGAGAATTCCTTCTGCCTCGAGTTGCGCCCGGATCGCGGCTTTCAGATCGAGGCGGAACTTTCCTCCGCATGGGCGACGAAGAAAATCTCCCGCGAACTGCGCCGCGACTTCGCCCCCGACTTCGTAGCAGCAAAGCCCGATTGCTGGCCCGATATGGGCGCGAAGCGAATCCGGCTCGACCCCGTACCGGGCCCGAAGCTCGCGCACGGCGGCGCGGGCGGCCCCGAGCGCCGTGCCCCGCCAACCCGCGTGGATGGCGGCGACGGCCTTGTCTGAAACGAGGAGGATCGGCACGCAGTCGGCCGTCTGGACAACGAGCCCGACACCCGGCCTGGCCGTCATGAGGATGTCCCCCTCGCCGAGGAGGACTGTCGCGCCGGCCGGGGCCGCGTTCGCTTCGAGTACGGCTGTTCCGTGGACCTGGGTCGCTCTCGCGATCGGGAGGCTCTCGTGGCCGAGGGCGGCCGCGAAGAGCCGCGCGAGGTGCGCCGTCGCGGACGGCTCGTCGGGCGGCGCCTCGCCGCGGCCGGAAAAAGCGATGAGCATGCCGTCCTCGGATCGGTCGGCCAAGGCTTTCATGAGCTCACCACGAACTCAACTATACTTTTTCCGATTTGAACATCGAGACGATCGCGGTACACGCGGGGGGCGAGACGGACTCCGAGACGGGGTCCCTGTCCCCGCCGATCCACCTCTCGACGACCTTCGAACACGACCCGGACTCGAAATCCCCTCGCGGATTCGTGTACATCCGCGACGGAAACCCGACCCAGCTCCGGCTCGAGAAGGCGCTCGCCGCGATCGAAGGCGGCGAGGCCGCGCTCGCTTTCGCGTCGGGAATGGCGGCAGGATCTGCATTCGTTCAGTCGCTCCCCGCGGGGTCCCACGTGCTTTTTCCCGACGACATCTACTACCACTTCCGGGTCCTCGCTTCCGAGTTCCTGCCCCGCTCGGGGATCTCCTCGACGGCCGTCGATATGCAGGATCTCGACGCGGTCCGGGGCGCGATCCGTCCCAAGACCCGGCTCATCTGGGTCGAAACGCCGTCCAATCCATTGATGAAAATTGTCGATCTCGCAGAGGTCGCGCGGATCGCGCGGCAGGCCTCGGCGTTGACGATCGCGGACGGCACTTTCGCGACGCCGATTTTGCAGCGGCCGTTGGACCTTGGGTTCGACGCGGTCGTGCACGCGACCACGAAATACTTCGGGGGCCACAGCGACGTCCAGGGGGGCGCGCTCGTCTTTCGCCGGAAGGACGCGCTCTTCGAGGCCGCGCTGCATCACCGTACGATCCTCGGAGCCGTGGGCTCGCCGTTCAACAGCTGGCTCGTGTTGCGAGGTTTGCGGTCGCTCGCCTGCCGGGTTGAGAAGCACTCGGCGAACGCTCTGGCTCTCGCGCGGGCGCTCGAGGGACATGCTCGCGTCGAGGCGGTGCACTATCCAGGCCTTCCCTCCCACCCCGGACACTCCATCGCGGCGCGCCAGATGCGCGGTTTCGGCGGCATGCTGTCGATTCGCGTGCGCGGCGGACGGGAGGCGGCGATCGCCGTCGCGTCGCGCGTTCGGCTCTTCACCAACGCGACGAGCCTCGGCGGGACCGAAAGCCTGATCGAGCACCGCCAATCCGTGGAAGGCGCGGGGTCCCGGACTCCTCCGAATCTTCTGAGGATCTCGGTCGGTCTCGAGCATTCCGACGACCTCATCGAAGACCTGATCCAGGCGCTCGCTTAGGCGGTCGCCGGGCCCTGAAACGGGCCGAAGGCCGCGACCCGCATGTTAGAATTCCGTGATGCCGGTCGCGGAAAAACTCAAGGTGTCTCCTGTGATCGGCCTGGAAGTTCACGCCCAGCTCGCCACGGCGTCCAAGATGTTCTGCCCGTGCCCGACCACGTTTGCGGCGGAGCCCAACAGCGCGACGTGCCCGATCTGCCTGGGGTTTCCGGGAACGCTGCCGGTCGTCAACCGGGAAGCCGTCGCTCTCGCGGTGCGCTTCGGGCTGGCCGTCGGCGCGAAGGTTCATCGTCAGTCTCGTTTTGCCCGAAAGAATTATTTCTACCCTGATCTTCCGAAAGGCTACCAGATCACTCAGTTCGACCAGCCCGTCTGCACGGGAGGCTCGGTGGAGGTCGAGGTGGGCTCGGTCGTGCGTTCGGTTCCTCTCGTTCGCGCGCACCTCGAAGAAGATGCGGGCAAATCGCTCCACGAGAACCCGTTTCCCGACGTTCCGGACACCGTGACGCTCGTGGAGTGGAATCGATCCGGCGTCCCGCTTTTGGAAATCGTCACGGAGCCCGCGATCCGATCCTCCGCCGAGGCGATGGCATACCTCACGGAGCTGCGCAAGCTCCTCCGGGCGCTCTCGATCTCCGACGCGAACATGGAAGAAGGGAATCTCCGCTGCGACGCGAACATCTCGGTCCGGCTCTCGGAGAGCGATCCCTACGGCACGCGGGTCGAGGTGAAAAACATGAACTCAATTCGCAACGTGGGTCGGGCGATCGAGCACGAAATCGAGCGCCAGGCGGAAGCGATCGCAGCGCGGCAGGCCATCGTCCAGGAGACCCGACTGTTCGACGCCGCCACGAGCCGCACACGGGCGATGCGGAGCAAAGAAGAGGCTCACGACTATCGGTATTTCCCCGAGCCGGATCTCGGAACGCTCGAGATCGCCGAGGAGTGGATCACGGAGATCGGGGCTTCGCTGAGGGAGACCCCCCGCGCGAAGAAAGCGCGCCTCGTCGCGCAGTACGAAATTCCGGAGGCCGACGCCGAGCTGTTCGCCTCCGCACGCCCTCTCGCGGAATACTTCGAAGCCGTCGCGTCCTCGCTCCCACCGCGGCTGGCCTCGTCGTGGGTGGCGGGCGAGGTGCTTCGCCGGATGAAGGACAGGGGCCTCAGTCCGGAAGACACCGCGAAGTTCTCCGTTTCTCCCGCCGCGCTCGCCGACCTGCTGCGCGCCGTGGAATCGGGGGAGGTCTCGGGATCGGCCGCGAAAGTCGCCTTCGAGGAGATGGTCTCTTCGGGAAAGCCGGCCGCCGAAGTCATTCGCTCGAAGAACCTCGCTCTTCTGTCGGACACCTCGGCCCTTCTCCCGGCGCTCGAGACGATCGTTCGGGAGAACGGGAAACAGGTCGCGCTCTACCGCTCCGGAAAGAAGACGACACTCGGATGGTTCGTGGGGCAGGCCATGAAGGCGACGGGCGGCCGAGCCGAACCCGCGCTTTTGACGGAAATGTTGCGAAAGCTGCTCGACGAGTGATCGACGTCTTTCACGTCTCGAAGGATTACGGGCACTATCGCCACGCGTTGATCGACGTCTCCTTCAGCGTCGCCAAAGGGGAGTTCGTGTTTCTGACCGGCCCCTCGGGCGCCGGAAAGACGACGCTGCTGAGGCTTCTCTTCCGCGACGAGCTCCCGAGCGAAGGGCAGATCGTCGTCAACGGCCGAAACATCGGAGTGCTGCCGAAGTCGAAGCTTCCGTACTTCCGGCGGACGGTCGGAATCGTCTTTCAGGATTTCAAGCTCATCGCGCGCAAGACGGTGTTCGAAAACCTCGCGTTCGTCCAGAACATCCTCGGAACGGCCCCGGCGGAACAGAAAAGGCGGGCTTACCAGGTCCTGAAGCAGGTCGGCCTCCACTACCGGATGAACGCCTACCCACCGGAACTCTCGGGCGGCGAGCAGCAGCGGGTCGCGATCGCTCGCGCGCTTGTCAACGAGCCTCAGCTCCTTCTGGCCGACGAGCCGACGGGAAACCTCGATCCCGCGCTTTCGCAGGAAATCATGCATCTGTTCGCTGAGATCAATCTTCGCGGAACAGTCGTCGTCATCGCGACTCACGACATCGAGCTGATCCGGCGGATGGGCAAGCGGGTGCTCACGCTCGAGCGGGGACGCCTTCGGGAGGTCGAGATCCGGCCTGCGGCGGCCCTGGCGACCCGGGAAGCTCCCTTTCTTCCGATGGCGTGATTCGGGTCGCGCTCCGGCATGCCTTCGCGGAGGCCTGGTCGATCGCTCGGAGCGGTCCCGGGCTCACGGTTCTCGCCGTCGGCCTGATCACCCTCGCGCTGTACATCCCCGGTCTCCTTCTGCTCCTCACCCAAAACGTGTCCCGCCTGGCGACCAACGTCGAGGTCCCCCCTTCGTTCGTCGCAACGTTGTCGCCGGACTCCGATGCGAGATCGGTGGCAAATGCGATCGCGGCGGAGCCCGAGGTCGTCAGGGTCCGAATCGTGCGCCCGGCGGCGGCGCGCGATCACTTCCTCGCGACGTTTCCGGACCTGAGGCCCGCCCTTGTTCGTCTTCCGGACCTCGAGTTCCCGACGGCGCTCGAAGTCGTTCTCTCGCCGTCTTCCCTGAATTCCTCGACGCGTCTCGCCGCAAAGGCCCGCCGGCTCCCCGGCGTCGAGCAGGTTCAGGAAGAGGCGGCCTTCGAGGCCCGCTTCCGGGAGGCCGTTTCCGTCGTGAAGCGATTCGCTTACCTTCTCGGCGCCGGGCTCTGCCTCGCCGGAATTTTCTCGGTCGCTTCGGCCGTCCGCCTCGCCCTCGATCAGCATCGGGACGAAGTGGAAATCATGAGGTTGATGGGGGCGACGGAAGCGAAGATTCGCGCGCCGTTCTGGCTGCACGGAGCGCTCGAGGGCGCCGCCGGCGGTTCTCTCGCCCTCGTGCTCCTCGTGGTCACCTACGTGGTGGCGACGCGATTTCTTCAGGGCGCGCCGCACCCGATCCTCTCGATTTTCTGGGTGCGATTCTTTTCCCCGGCCGCGCTCGCGGTGTTTCCGGCAGCCGGAGCGGCCGCGGGTCTGCTCGGCGCCGCCCTGTCGGTCCGGGAAGGAGTGGTCTAGCTGTCGTTTCTCAAGAGGTTGTTCCCAGGGAT
>JBOGJO010000354.1:0-9076 GCA_050747885.1 Thermoanaerobaculia bacterium | reverse complement strand
GGCCGTAATGGCGTCCTTGATGAGCTTCGTTTTTTCCTTGTTTTCGATGCAATCGCGCACGAGCGCTGTCGAGATCAAGATCTCCGCGGCCGGAACGCGTCCGAGCCCGTCGGCGCGCGGCATGAGGCGCAGCGAGATGACGGCCTTGAGCACGGCCGACAGTTGAAGGCGGATCTGTTTTTGCTGGTGCGGCGGAAAGATCGCGACGATCCGGTTGATCGTCTCGGTCGCATCCAGGGTGTGAAGCGTCGAGAGGACCAGGTGGCCCGTCTCCGCCGCCGTCAGCGCCGTCTCGACCGTTTCGTAATCGCGCATCTCTCCGACGAGGATGACGTCCGGGTCCTGCCGCAGGGCGCTCCGCAGCGCGATGGAAAAGCCCTTCGTGTCGACCTCCACCTCGCGCTGATTCACGATCGATTTCTTGTCCCGGTGGAGGAACTCGATCGGGTCTTCGATCGTCATGATGTGCTCGTTGCGCGTGGCGTTGATGTGGTCGAGCATCGCGGCGAGCGTCGTCGACTTGCCAGAGCCCGTCGTTCCCGTGCACAGCACGAGCCCTCGCTGCTCGCTGGCGATTCGTTCGACCACCGGCGGCAGGAGGAGATCGCGCACCGGGAGAATTCGCGACGGGATGACGCGAAGAACGAGGCCCACCGTGCCCCGCTGCTGGAAAATGTTGCAGCGAAAGCGGCCGAGATCGGGAACGGAATACGCGATATCGATCTCGAAGTTGTTCTTGAATTTCTCCTTCTGACGCGCGCTCATGATGGAGAACGCCATCGCGATCGTGTCTTCCTGCACGAGGCGCTTGAGCTCGACGAGGGGAATGAGCGTCCCGTCGACGCGAATCACGGGGTAGGCGCCGACCTTGAGGTGAAGATCCGAGGACTTGCGCTCCGTCGCGATCCGAAGGAGATCGTTAATATGCATGGACTCCGCCCTTTCTTCTTCGGTCGTCCGGCTCGCTAGGCCTTCGCCCCGGCGACCGCCGCCTCCACCGAGACCCCGACGGGCGTCAGCCAGCCGTGTCGGTCGGGAACACGCCCCTCGACGATCGCGAAGAACTCCTTTTGAAGCCTCTCCACCACGGGACCGCGCGCGCCGTTCCCGATCGGAATCCGGTCGATCGACCGGATCGGGGTGATCTCCGAAGCCGTGCCGCAGAAGAACACCTCGTCGGCCGTGTAGAGGATCTCCCTGGGGATTCGTTCCTCGGTGATTTCGAATCCGCATTCCCGCGCGAGCTGAAGGACGGTCGCCCGCGTGATCCCGGGCAGTCCGGCGCTGGCCATCGGCGGCGTCATGAGGCGGTCCCGCCACACGACAAAGAGGTTTTCGCCGCTCCCCTCCGCGACGGTCCCGTCCCGAGAAAGACCGATGCCTTCGGTGTAGCCGTTCGTCAGCGCCTCCATTTTGATCAGCTGCGAATTCATGTAATTCGCCGTCGCTTTCGCCATCGCGGGAAACGTGTTCGGCGCCATCCGGCTCCAGGAGGACACGCACACGTCGACGCCCTTTTCGAGGGCCTCGGGCCCGAGATATTTCCCCCACTTCCAGACGCCGATCACGACGTCGACGGGCGAATTGAAGGGGTTGACGCCGAGCGTCCCGTGTCCGCGGTAGACGACGGGACGGATATAGCACTGGTCGAAGTCGTTGGCCCGGATGGTTTCGAGAACGGCCTCGTTGAGCTCATCTTTCTCGTAGGGAATTTCCATTCTGTAAATCTTGGCGGACGCGTAAAGACGGTCCGTGTGGTCGGCGAGACGAAACACCGCGGGGCCTCGGGCCGTCTTGTAGCACCGCGTCCCCTCGAAGACGCCGGAGCCGTAATGGATGACGTGGGAAAACACGTGCACGGTCGCGTCCTCGTAGTCCACGAGCTCTCCGTTCATCCAGACTTTCTTGACGTCCTCGAATGCCATGGGGCGCCTCCTTTCGGAGTCTCTCACCGCGTGGAACTATTGTCCGCCCGGGCGCCGGCCCTGTCAATCGCAAGCGCCGAGAGCGCAAGGCCGGCGAGAGCCGCCGTCTCGGCGCGCAGGGTGGCTCCCGGCAACCGCACCCTTTCCCATCCGGCGGATCCCGCCGCGGAAATTTCGTCCGGCGTGAATCCCCCTTCGGGACCGACCCAGATCGCAACCTTCCTCTCCCGGACCGAGGCGGGGAACTCCGCGCCCGACGCGTCGAGCAGCAGCCGGCGATCCGAAGGACACGCGATCGCCTCTGAAAACGGCACCGGGCCTTCGACCGAGGGGAACGTCGATCGGCCGCATTGCTTCGCGGCCTCGCGGGCGAGACGAACGAACCTCGCCCGCTCGCCCGCCGCCCGCTCGGCGCGGTCGCCCTGCGCGCGCGAAGAGTCAACGAGGAGGACCCGCGCGGCGCCGAGCTCGGTCGCCTTTTCGATCAACCATGAGAGCCTCGTCGAGCGAAGGACCGGCGCGAGGACCGTGATCGAGGTGTTCGCCGGCTCCGGCTCGCGGACGTCCTCCACGCGGATCTCGAGGATTTCCCCGTCGAGTCTCGACACCGTTCCGCTGCCGACCCTTCCCGCGGCGTCGATCAGACGAACCGCCGAACCAGCCCGCAACCGCCTCGCGCGCGCGTGCCGCCGCTCCTCGTCCGAGAGACGGACCGCTTCGCCGACGGCGAGCGGCCCGTTCACGAAGAAGGACGGCGGCGACTTCATCGGCTTCCGATTATGGCCCGAATTCCTTCCGCTACAATGACACCCCACCGTGACGCGAGCGCAGTTGAGAGAATACGGGGGAAGCATCTTGTTCGTGTTCTATTGCACGGGCATCGGCATGTACCTGCTCCTCCGCCCGTGGGCCCCCGATTCGGGGCCCGCGTCCCCGTACCTCCGCGGCTTCGTGTCCGGGATCGGAATTCTCCACCTTGTCGCCGGCGTGAACGACTTCCGACTGCTGTACCGGCGCGTCGCCGAGCTACACGAGGCCGACGAGTCCCCGGACTCGTGAGACGCCGCGAATGAAGGTGATGGCGATCACGGGCGATTCGACCCTTTCCGACGAGGATTTCGATCGCTTCCTTTCCCGGCTTGCCCGGCGAGCTCCCGACTATTTCGAAGTCCGGGACAAGGAGTCCGCGGACGGGCGGGTCGCTCGGCGGCTTCGGCGCGCGGTCGAGGCGCTGTCCGGTTCGCGTGTGCTCGCCAACGCCCGGTTCGACCTCGCCCTCGCCGCGGGGGCGGCCGGGGTGATCCTCCCGGAGGCCGGCCTCCCGATTCCTCCCGTGCGGCGCGAGACTCCCAGGGGATTTCTCATCGGGCGCTCGACGCATTCGGCCGCATCCGTGGCCGCGGCCTTCGACGAGGGCGCGGACCTCGTCCTGCTCGGACCCATTTTCGAAACGCCCTCGAAGGCGGGCTTCGGCCGGCCGCTTTCCCCCTCCGTGCTGGATCAACTCCCCGAACGGCCGCCCGAAGGCACGGAGCTCTTCCTGGTCGGCGGCATCGATCAAACGAAACTCTCGCAGCTCGCGCCGCATCGCCGCCGGTTCACGGGGGTGGCGGCGATCCGCGCCTTCGAAACTTCGCCCGATCCCGCGGCTACGGTTGCGGCGATGAAGGCCCTTTGAGCGACCCGCATCTCGCTCTCGGGCTCGACCTCGCGGAAGTCTCGCGGATCTCGGCCGCTCTCGACCGATGGGGCCAGCGCTTCCTCGCGCGGATCTTCGTCGACGGCGAGCTCTCGACGCGCCGCTCCCACCCCGCGGCGTTCGCACAGCACGTCGCCGGCCGTTTCGCCGCGAAGGAAGCCGCGATGAAGGCGCTCGGCACGGGATGGCGGGGGCTCGGCTTCCGCGAAATCGTCGTCGGCCGACACGCATCCGGCAAGCCGATCCTGCATTTCACCGGAAAAGCGAAGGCGCGCGCCGAACAGCTCGGGGTCTTCCAGGCGGAAGTCACGATCACGCACACCGGAAGCATGGCCGCGGCGGTCGTGGCCCTCCTTTGCCGGACGTGAGCAGAATCGTGGTGCGCGGTAACTCGCTCGGCGCGGGAAGCCGCGAGATTCCTCCGGCGCTTCGGCGGCAGATCGCTCGATCGGGAAGCGCAACTCGCGGCATCGCTTTGCCCCTCTCGCCCGGGTTCCTGGAGTTCTCTCGTCTGATCGATTTGAAGAACTCCAGCTCAGACAGGGGCCGATTCCCGACTCGCGACAGCCGCCGTCGCTCCGGATGAAGCCGGCCGCGACGTTGACTCCTGGAAACGCGGGTGTTACGTTCTTCGGTTTGAGCGAGTTACATGACTGAAGCCCGCGACTACAAGGCGACGCTGAACCTGCCTTCCACCGAGTTCCCCATGAAGGCGAACCTCGCGCAGCGAGAGCCCGCGAGGCTGGAGCTCTGGGAGAGGATCGGGCTCGAGGCGAAGATCCGCGCGAAAGCGAAGGATGCCCCCGCGGGAAAATTCATCCTGCACGACGGACCTCCCTACGCGAACGGGAAGATCCACATGGGCACGGCGCTCAACAAGATCCTCAAAGACGCGATCGTCAAGTCGCGGGCGATGGCCGGCCATGACGCTCCCTACGTCCCGGGATGGGATTGCCACGGCCTTCCGATCGAGCGTCAGGTGGACAAAGAGCTCGGGGCAAAGCGCCGCGAGATGTCCGACCTGGAGATCCGGCGCGCATGCCGAGAGTACGCTTCCCGGTTCATCGCCATCCAGCGGGAAGATTTTCAACGGCTGGGAGTCTTCGGGGAATGGAGTCGCCGCTACGCGACGATGGACTTCGACTACGAAGCGGAGATCGCCCGGTGTTTCGGCGAGTTCGTCCGAAAGGATCTCGTCTACAAGGCGCTCAAATCCGTCCGATGGTGCTTCACGGACCGCACGGCCCTCGCCGAAGCGGAGCTCGAGTACGCGGAGCGCCACGACCCGGCAATCTACGTTCGATTCCGGCTCCTCGATCCCGCGGAGGTCGCCGGCCGTCTGACGTTTCCCGACTCGGGTTCTTCCGGCAAGGTCCTCTCGCGACCGGTCGATGCGGTCATCTGGACCACGACTCCCTGGACGATCCCTTCGAACCTCGCGATCGCGGTCCATCCGGACCGGCGGTACGAGCTGGTATCGGCCGGAGATCGCCTTTATCTCGTCGCGGGCGATCTCCGAGACCATGTCGCGGCTGAGCTGGGCTGGAAGAACGCCGCGGTCCTCGCTGGAACCGCGGGATCGAACCTCGTCGGCCTCCGGTACGAGCATCCTCTCCCCGCGGAGGGCCGGGGGAAGATCGAGGATCCGTCGAGCGTCTTCCGCATCGTGGGGGCCGACTACGTCACGATGGACACGGGCACTGGACTCGTCCACACGGCTCCCGGACACGGAGAGGACGATTTCCGCACCGGCCAGCGCGAGGGGCTTCCGGTGCTTTCGCCCGTGGACGACGCCGGCCGCTTCACTGACGCGGTCCCGAAGTACGCCGGCAAGAAAGTCCTCGAAGCGAACAAGGAAATCATCGCGGATTTGAAATCCTCCGGCGGACTCGAGGATTCGTGGATCGACCACGACTTTCACCACGAATACCCGCACTGCTGGAGATGCCGCAACCCGGTGATCTTCCGCGCCACGCAGCAGTGGTTCATCGACCTGGAGCGCCCCGGCGCAAACATCCGCGAACAGGCCCTCGAGGCGATCGACCGGGTCCGGTGGATCCCCGGTTGGGGCCGGGAGCGGATCGCCGGCATGGTCGAAAACCGCCACGAATGGTGCATCTCACGGCAGCGGCGCTGGGGCTCGCCGATCACGGTCCTGACCTGCGCGAAGACGGGATGCGCCGGGCGATACCCGGCCTCCGATGAGACCGCCGCTCCCTTCTTCGAGAGCGTGTCGGCCCTGTTCCGGAAGGAAGGGGGCGATGCGTGGTTCGATCCGAACCACCCGGCCTCGGAATTCCTTCCTTCCGGGGCGCGCTGCGCGATCTGCGGCGGAACGGAATTCGCGAAGGAAACCGACATTCTCGACGTGTGGTTCGACTCGGGGGTGTCGCACGAGGCGGTGCTCCACCACGGCCAATGGCCGGAGCTGAAAACCTCGACGTCCCCGCCGGCCGACCTGTACGTGGAGGGACACGACCAGCACCGAGGATGGTTTCAGTCGTCTCTCCTGACCTCCGTCGCTCTCGAAGGCGGCCGGGCGCCGTACGCCGCCGTTCTGACCCACGGGTTCGTCGTCGACGGTTCGGGGCGGAAAATGTCGAAATCGCTCGGCAACGTGATCGCGCCGCAGGACCTCGTCGCGAAGGACGGCGCCGACATCGTCCGATTGTGGGTTCTCGGGCTCGACTACCGGGAGGACCAACCTCTCTCTTCCGAGATCATGGCGAGGACATCCGACGCGTATCGCAAGATCCGCAACACGGCGCGCTACCTCCTCAGCAACCTGTACGACTTCGACCCGGAGCGGGACTCGCTCCCGGCCGGGGATCTCATGCCGTTCGACCGCTGGGCTCTCGACCGGACGGAGAGGTTGAACCGGCACGTCCAGGAGGCTTATGCGCGCTACGAGTTTCACTCGGGTGCGCAGGCCATTCACCACTACTGCGTGGTCGAGATGTCGGCGTTCTATCTCGACGTTCTGAAAGACCGGCTGTATGCCTCGGCCCCCGTGTCGCGGGAGCGGCGTTCGGCGCAGACGGTCCTTCACCGCGCCGCCTCGACGCTCTCCCGGCTGCTCGCGCCGATTCTCACGTTCACGGCCGAAGAGATCTATCAGGAGGTCCCGGGAAAACGGGAAGAATCGGTTCATCTCGAGCGTTTTGCCCGCTGGGAGACGGAAACCGGCCTCGTTTCGCCCGAGGGGGAGGAAGCCTGGGGCCGGCTCTTGAAGCTCCGTGAGGAAGCGACGAAAATTCTGGAAGAGAATCGGAAGCAGCGCGTGATCGGCTCGTCCCTCGAGGCGGCCCTGGATTTTTCGCCCAACCTCCAGCTCGACCGCGACCGGGAAGCCACCGGGTGGGACGCGGGATTCGCCGACTTCTTCATCGTCTCGGACGTCGCGGCGATTCCCGCGGACGGGGACCCCGCATCGGTCGCTTCCGCGGCCTACCCGGGCCTGTCGATCCGGTTCCGGAAGGCCGACGGCGCGAAATGCGCCCGCTGCTGGAAAATCACCCCGGAGGCGGCGGCGGACGGGGAGTTATGCGCGCGGTGCCGGGGCGTGCTCGCGGCACTCGAGGAGAAGGCGTCTTGAGCCGCGGCCTTTCGCAGCGGACCCTGTATCGGTCCGCTTACCTTTTCGTCTCGGTCGCCGTGCTCTTCCTCGACCAGTGGACGAAGGGAATCGTCACGCGCGACTTCGCTCCCCACGAGTCGCGAGAGGTCATGGGCCGGTTCTTCATTCTCACTTACGTGCGGAATTCCGGCGCGGCATTCGGCCTGTTTGCGAACTTCGAGTCGGCGATCAAATCGATCCTTCTGAACAGCGTCGCCGTGGCTGCGTTCATCGCGGTCAGCGTCTACGCCTACCGCTCGCACTTCAAGAGCATCCGCCTGCAGATGGGTCTCGCCCTCGTTCTCGGCGGCGCCGTCGGCAACCTCGTCGACCGGGTCCGGTTCGGGTACGTGGTCGACTTTCTTCTTTTCGGCGTCGGTGGACACTACTGGCCCGCCTTCAACGTCGCCGATTCGGCGATCTGCGTGGGCGTCGGGCTCCTCGCCCTCGACATGCTGCGCCAGAAAGCTCCCCTGTCGGTTCCTCCGGCGGCGCCCTGATGCACCCGAAACTGTTCACGATCGGATCGTTCTACCTCCCGACGTACGGGGTGCTGCTGGCGATTGCCTACCTCGTCGGGATCTGGCTGCTCACGCGAAAAGCCGAACGGGAAGGGCTCCCGAAAAACGAGATCGCCGATCTCTCGATCGCGATTCTGGCGGCGGCCATCCTCGGCTCGAAGCTCCTGCTCGCCATTGTGGATTTCAAGGACTACGTTGCCGATCCGCGTTCCGCATTGGAGCTCATCCGTTCCGGCGGGGTGTTCCAGGGCGGCTTCATCGCCGCAAGCATCGTGGGAATCTGGTACATCCGGAAACACGGGCTTCCGGTGTGGCGCGTCACCGACATGGCGGCTCCCTCGATTGCCATCGGCGAGGCGATCGGGCGCTGGGGATGCTTTTCCGCCGGTTGCTGCTACGGGAAGCCGACACACGTCCCCTGGGCGATCACGTTCACGAATCCCTTCGCCCACGAGGCGGTGGGCACGCCGCTGAACGTCCCGCTCCACCCGACGCAGATCTATCTTTCGCTCAACGCGCTCGTGCTCTTTCTGATCTGCGAATGGGTGTACCGCCACAAGAAATTCAACGGGCAGGTTTTCTGGATCTACGTCCTCGGCTACGCGATCACCCGCGGCGTCATCGAGGAATTCCGCGGGGACCTGGTGCGGGGATTCGTCGTGCCCGGCGTCCTGTCCACGGCTCAGTTCATCGGAATCCTCCTGGCGATCCTCTCTGCCGTCATGCTTTGGGTGCTTTCGCGCCGAGCGGCTCGCCGCCCGCAGCCCGCCTAGTGGTCCGCCGATTTTCGGTCGGCCTTGCTTCTTCGCGAAGACGCCTCGACAAGTTTCTGGCCGCCGCCTGCGGGGATCTGTCGCGTTCGCGCATCCAGAAACTCGTCGATGAAAGCGCCGTTTCGATCGACGGAGAGGTCGAGCGCCGCAGCTCGCGGATGACGGAAGAAGGGCAAACGATCGAGGTCCGGCTTCCCGACGAACCGTCGAAGACGCCGCTCCTCGCGGAACAGATCCCGCTCGACGTCCTCCTGGAGGATTCCGACCTGCTCGTGCTGAACAAGCCCCCCGGCCTGGTCGTCCATCCCGCTCCGGGACACGCCTCGGGAACGCTCGTCAACGCGATCCTTCACCACTGCGGAAGCGGCCTTTCCGGGATTTCCGGGGAACAACGGCCCGGCATCGTCCACCGCCTCGACCGCGACACCTCGGGCCTGATGGTCGTCGCGCGCAGCGAGGAGGCTCACCGCCGCCTCCAGGCCGCCCTCTCCGCGCGCAAGATCGAACGCGAATACCTGGCGCTGGTCGAGGGCCGCCCGCCG
>JBOGJO010000353.1:0-21428 GCA_050747885.1 Thermoanaerobaculia bacterium | reverse complement strand
GGCGGCGTCTACTGACGCCTTGTTGAGCGGCGGCGTCTACTGACGCCTTGTTGAGCGGCGGCGTCTCCTGACGCCTTGTTGAGTGGCGGCGTCGGGACTCCAAAAAAAAGCCCCCTCCGGGGAGGGGGCTGGAAAAAAAACGAGGCGGGGCGTTACCGCGTGCTGAACGTCACGGTCACGACGGCTTTCATCTCTTCTCCCGGAGACGCTGTTCCCGTTCGAATCGAGATCCGGCCTCCGTCGATGCCATGCCGCGTCACGAGATACTCCTTCGCGTTTTCGGCGCGCTGGGTCGCCAGATGTTCCCGCTCTCGCGACGGCGTGGCGACGTCCGGATATCCCGTGATAACGACCGTCGCGTGGAGATCGTCCTTCAACCGCGCCGCGACCCGGTCGAGGACGGCCTTCGCGATGTTCGTGAGGCGCGATTTGCCCCGATCGAACCCGATCTCGTCGGTGGACGTCTTCGGAGGGGGCGGCGGCTCGACGACCGGAGGCGGGGGGACGGGTGCGGCCTCGGCGGCCGGCGGCGCGGGAGGCGGAGGCGCCGGCTTGGGCATCTCGGGGGCCGGCGGCGGAGGAGGAGGCGCGGCCGCGGGCGCGCCGAAGTGAAACACGACGCCGACGTTCGGTTGAACGTCCGTGTGTGAGCTGCCGCCGAAGAACGGCTCTCCGAACACGTGCTCGCCGCGGAGCTCGAATCGGGCGCCGACGGCGTGGTTGAACCGATATTCGGAGCCCACGCCGAGGTACGCGAAGCCTTCTCCGATTCCGTGAATGTGCTGGCGTTCGGTCCCTCCGCCGATTCCCACGTAGGTGTTCCACCCCTGCTGCGTCGGCGTGAAGTCGTACATCACTCCCAGCGAGGCGTCGTAGAAGCCCGGGTGCAGGTCGATCCAGTTCAGCGTGATTTCACCCGCCACGTGGTCGGTGAAGAAGTGCCCGAACCGGCCTCCGTAGAGCAGGAAATCGCTCTGCCGCGAGTCGCATCGGCACTTGTAGTTCGTGTCGCCCAGAAAATCGACGCCGATCTGCGCCCCCACGTACGTGTCGCCCTTGAGAATGTTGGGCGCCGTTCGGTCGCTGACTTCCGACCGGTCCTGCGCCCGAGCCGGAGAAACGCCGACGAGCCCGACGGCGAGCCCGGCCGTCAGGAAGAGCCCCAGGAGTCGTCCCGTTTTTCGATCTTTCATCCTCATTCCTCCGAATCTCTCTTGCTGCAAAGCGGTCAGCATGTGAGCCCGAAGATCAATCCCGTGACCTGCTGACCGGCGTCGATGTGAACGTTGATCGGGGCCTTGTTGGGCGGCACCGTTTGGAAGAAGTTCTCCGGCGGGACGGGAGAAACCGTGTAGTCGCCGGCCGGGACATTCGAGAAGGTGAAAAGTCCGTTCGCGTCGGTCGTCGTCGTTGCAACCAGGTGATTCGAAAGGTCGAACAGATTCATCGTGACGTCGGGCAGGCCCAGCTCGGTCGGATCCTGAACCGTGTTCTTGTTGAAGTCGTAGTACACGAAGCCCGTGATCGAGCCTTTCGGCACGGTGACCGGAAGCAGCTGGTTTCCGAAGAGGACGTTGGAGACGGTGTTGCCGGCCGTGACGGTGACCGTCATGGTTCCGGGCGGCGGCGGAGCCGTTTGCTGATATCCGGCGGGAACGACCTCGGAGAGCGTGTAGCCTCCCGGCGTCACGTTCTGAAACGAGAAGTTGCCTCCCGCGTCCGTGGTCGTGGTGACGTGAGCTCCGGTGACGGCCGTGAGAACGATCGTCACGCCCGCCAACCCGGGTTCGTTGGCGTCCTGTACGCCGTTTCCGTTCAGGTCGTTGAACTTCATTCCCGAGATCGCGCCGAACTGCGGGATCAACTGGTTTCCGAAAAGCACGTCCTGGACGTTTTGTCCGGGCGCGACAGTCACGAAGACGACTCCGCCGCCGCCGGGCGCCGTCTGGCGGTAGCCGTCGGGCAGAACCTCGCCGAGCGCATAGTTTTCCGGGGTGAGATTGGCGAAGGAGAAATTCCCCGACCCGTCCGTCACGGTCGTCGCGAGAATCGCGGACGAGCCCGCGGCCGACAGGAGTTGAATCGTCACGCCGCCGACCCCCGCCTCGCCGGGGTCGAGAAGGCCGTTTCCGTTCGCGTCGTTGAATTTCGTTCCCGAGATGGACCCGGGAAGCGGAAAGTCGCCGAAAACGAGGCCCGTCGTGCTGGCGTTGCAGATGTCGAGGAGATACGTGAAGTCCCCGACCCGGAGGTATCGCGAGATCTGACGGCTCCCCGCCGGAGCGGTCTGCTGATAACCGGTCGGGACGACCTGCGAGATGGTGTAGCTCGTTTCCGTTAATCCGCAGATCGAAAACGTCCCGTCGGGCCCCGTCACGGCCGTGTTCGCGATCCCGTGGGAGTCCCGCGCCACGACGAGGATTCCCGGAAGGCCCGGCTCTCCGGCGTCCTGGACGCCGCTCTGGTTCGTGTCGGAGAACACCAGCCCGGAAACGCAATGGGTGGCGAGGCAGCGCGCCTTCTCCCGAACCACGAAATTGAACGTGTCGCTGTTTTGTGGAAGGAAGTCGCAGCCGGACGCGCCGCAGAATCCGGCGGATTGAACCCAGAGCTTGTAGACGCCCGTCTGTTTCGGCGCCAGATTGATCGGCGAGACGGCGACCAGGTGCGAGCCGCAGGCCGTCAGGGGGGCCGCGGCCACGTGCGTTCCGCCGGGCGCGTTATCGGCGATCACCCCTCCGGCGACCAGGAACATCCGGTTCGCGACCGGGTCCGACGACAGAACCGTCGTTCCCGACGCGTCGGTCACCTGAAAGGCATACACCCCGTCCGGAAGGGCTCCGATCGAGCAGGCGGCGTCCGTGGGGCCCGCGGTGAAGAAAACCTGGTCCCTCGTGGAGAAAATGTTGTCGGCGGCCGGGTTCCCCGCGGCGTCGGTGACCTGAAACGATCCTGAAAACTGCCCGAACGCGGTTCCGGCGCCGAGGAGGGCCGTGAAAGCGATCGAGAGGGCAATCCAGGGGGCGGGGGTTCGTCGCATGCGTCTCCTCCGTTGATCTATAAGGTGCTTATATCGCACGTTCGCCGCCAATCTGCGAAAAATCCTTTGACGAAGCATCGGGAACTTGAGCCCGCCTCAGGAGAAGCAAAATCCTTGCCGTCCTTCGCTCGAGTCTCCGGGGATGCGTTCGCGGGTCGAACAGCCGGGGAGACGCGATCATGGCCGCAAGGGCCGCGGATTCGCGAAGGGTGAGCTCCGAAGCCGGGTGGCCGAAGTACAGCCGCGAGGCGGCCTCGACGCCGTACGTGCGGTCGCCCCATTCGATGGAGTTCAGGTAAAGCTCCAGGATCCGGCTCTTGGAGAGGGCCCTCTCCATTCTTGCGGCGATCGCCATCTCGCGGAGCTTGCGCCACGGGCTTCGGGACGGCGAAAGGTAGAGGTTCTTGGCGAGTTGCTGCGTGATCGTCGAGCCGCCGATCCGGATCTCGCCTTTTTCCAGGTCGGTCTCGATCGCGAGCTTCGTGGCGGCCCAATCGATGCCGTTGTGAAGGTAGAAGTTCTCGTCTTCGGTCAAAACGGCGGCGCTTCGCATCGAGGGGGCGATCGCGCTCAAGGGAACGACGATTCGACGGATCCGGTCGGAACGTCCTTCCCGGCGAAGCCTGGCGCGGCGCTGCTCGATGAACGCCGTCGTGCGCGGCGTCGAGGTCCGAAGGGCCGACACGTCCGGGAGGGTGAAGAAGAAAATGGCGGCGGCCGCGGCCACGGCGCCTGCGGCGACCGAAATCCCGAAGGCCCATCTCTTCGCGCTCATGCCCAGCTCCGCGAACGCGCCACGGCCGCGCGCCAGCGCTCGTATTCCGGATCGAGCTCCGCGGCGCTTTTCGCGGGCTCGAAGAGCGTTCCGGGGGATTTTCTCCCCGCGAAGTCGGAGGCAGAAGAGAACACGCCGGCCGAGACCCCCGCGATTCCGGCCGCGCCGAGCGCGGTCAGCTCCGACACCTCGGCCCGGGCGACCGGAACCCCGAGCAGGTCGGCCTGGAATTGAAGCAAAAAGTCGTTTCGGGTCGCGCCGCCGTCGGTCTTCAGGACCTTGAAGCCCGCCCGCAGATCCCGGCGGAAGATGTCCAGAATTTCGCGCGTCTGATAGGCGATCGATTCCAGGACCGCGCGCACGATCTCGGCGCGGCCGGTCCCGCGCGTCAGGCCGATGAAGAGCCCCCGGGCCGCAGGGTCCCAGTGCGGCGTTCCCAGGCCGGCCAGCGCGGGCACGAAGAAGACTCCGCCGTTTCCCGGAATGGAGCGCGCGAGCGCGTCCGAGGCCTCGACCGATTCCAGGATTCCGAGGCCGTCGCGCAGCCACGCCACGGCGGCCCCGGCGACGAATGCGCTCCCTTCGAGCGCGTAGCTCGGCCCGTCCCCGAGGTCCCAGGCGAGCGTCGCGAGGAGCTCTTCCGACCGGGGCCGTTCCCGGCCCGCCTGCGACATGAGGAAGAGCCCGGTGCCATATGTCGCTTTCGAATCCCCGGCCTCGAAGCATCCCTGCCCGAAGAGCGCGCCCTGCTGATCGCCGACGACGGCCCGGATCGGGATCGATCGCCCGAAGAGCCGGGGATCGGTGGGGCCGAAATCCGCGGCCGTCGGGAAGACCTCGGGCAGCAGGGCTTCCGGAATGCCGAAGAGCGAGCAGAGATCCGAGCTCCAGGCACACGAATCGAGGT
Organism: Thermoanaerobaculia bacterium; assembly: GCA_050747885.1. GTDB lineage: Bacteria > Acidobacteriota > Thermoanaerobaculia > UBA5066 > DATFVB01 > CAWEYG01. The sequence continues at coordinate 16,706 of JBOGJO010000353.1, read as the reverse complement.
CGAAGAGGAGGGTCCGCGAGGCGTTGGAAACGTCGGTCGCGTGAAGGCGGCCCGCGGTCAGGTTCCAGAGAAGCCAGGAATCGATCGTTCCGGCGATGACCTGCGGACCGGGATGCCGGTTTTCGAGAATCCATGCAAGCTTGGTCGCCGAGAAATACGGGTCCAGCCGAAGGCCGGTCTTTTCGCGGACGGCCGGCTCGGCGCCGCGAGTTCGCATCCGCTCGCACTCGCCGGCGGTCCTGCGGTCCTGCCAGACGATCGCCGGGCCGACGGGCTCACCGGTCGAGCGGTCCCAGACGACCACGGTTTCGCGCTGGTTTGCGATTCCGATTGCGGCCACGCGGGAGATCTCGACGCGGGAGAGAGCTTCGCGCAGGACCGCGAGGCAGCTCTGCCAGATCTCGGAAGCGTCGTGCTCGACCCAGCCCGGCCGAGGGAAGCTTTGCCCGAATTCCCGGTAGGCGCTCGCGACCACGCGGAGCCGGGAATCGAAAACGAGCGCGCGGTTTCCTGTCGTTCCGGCATCGAGGGCCAGGAGGAGAGGATCCGACGTTGCCATGCGCGGCCCTATGATTCCCGGTCTTTTCCGAAAAGAAAAGGCCCCGGTTGCCCCGGGGCCTCGAAAGGAACCACCTCGGGTCGGTTACTTGACGCAGCCCTTCGCGGCGTTGGACCATTCGTACTGATAGCCATAGCCGCCGTCGACGAACGGCGCCGGGCTCCAGGCGCATTTGTCGTCCGCTTCGTAGCCGGTCCTGGTGTCCCACCAGGCGTTGACCGGGTCGGTCACCGCCTCGCGGGTCTCGTGACACGCGAAGTGCTGTGCGTTCTGAACGGCGCTGAAGCCGGTCGCCTGGCATCCGCTGCAATTCGGGTACGGCTCGATCGAATACTTGATGGAGTGGCCGCCGCTCGAGTAGCTGCCGTGGTAGGCGCAATACGCGAGCTTGGGTCCGCCGCACGACGTCGAACTGCCGTCGGAGGAGTACGACGTCGGGGGAATGAAGACCTCGTAGATCGCCTCGTTGTCGAACGTGTGCGACGAGAGGTACTTGTTGACCTCACCCTGAACAACGCTGTCCGTGACGTTCTTCGGGGGCGCCGAGGAGTCGTACCAGTCCCCTCCGGAATTCAACAGCGTCGAGAGCCCGATGTAGCGGGTGCCTCCCGTCACGGTGTCGTAGTACTGCGTGATGACACCGTAGTGGGAGTTCGTGCCGAACTGCTGGTAAAAGCCGTTCATCGTGGCGCGTTCCGTCGCCCCGGTTCCGCTTCCCCAGTAGGCTCCCCAGTAGATCGGGACGACCTTCGCCGCGTACAGAACTTCCCCTCCCTGATAGGTGAGGAGGGTCACTCGGCCGCCCTTGGCGGGGGCGCCCTTGCCGCTGTTCAATTCCGGGTTGTTCTTGGAAGGATGTTCGTTGACCCAGTGTCCGTTGACTTCCTTTGGCCCGGCGATCGCCACCGAGGCCAGCGCCAGACTGATTCCGAGCGCTAGAATCTTCTTCATCTCCGAGATCCTCCTCCGTCGTGGCCGCCCGTCCACGAGTCGCGGGATTGTGGCTCGCTTCAAGGCGGGATAAATTGTCCAGTAGTCTCGGACGGCCCGATCCGGGTGTCAACATAAATATGTCTTGTGAAAAATTTCACTTGTCGCCAGACCTGCCGAAGAACGACGTGATGTCGAAAAAGACCTGGCTTTCCGAGTGGTCCGGGAGCTCCACGGTCACCACATCGTACTTTCGCTGTCCGACCGTCGCGAGGCCGACTCCGCGCTTTCGAAACCTTCCATGGTGGTCGAAGATCCATTCGTTCTCCCGGAGGACCCCCTGGGGCTCGCTGTCCGCCATGACGACGACCGCTTGTTCGAGCGAGCTGCCGTCCCCGCCCGAATAGACCGTCGCGGGAAGAAACTGCGCCGGCTTCTGGGGCTCCTCCCGCGCCGGCGGGGGCGGAGACGTTATCGTCGCGATCGCCGGGGGGGGGCCCGGAGGGGAGGAAGCGGGCGGCCCGCCGGTCGCGCACGCGGCGGTCGCGAGGAGGAGAGCGGGCAACGGATTGCGACTCATCGTGGAATGATAATCTCGAAAATGATGCGTCTCGAGGGCAAGGTCTCGTTCATCACGGGAGCGTCCCGGGGGATCGGCGCGGCGATCGCGGAACGTTTTGCAAAGGAAGGCTCCCGCGTGGCCGTCGCCGCCCGATCCGCCGTCGACTGCGAGCGGGCCGCCTCGGGAATTCGCTCCCGGGGAGGGGAGGCGCTCGCGGTCCCCTGCGACGTCACCGTGCGGGAATCGTATGCCGCCGCCGTCGCGCGGGCCGTCGAGTCCTGGGGGAGGATCGACATCCTGGTCAACAACGCCGGGATGTCCGGGCTCACTCCCCTCGAATCGGATCCCGCGGCGGAAGAGAAGTGGGACGCGATTCTCGCGTCGAGCCTCACGTCGGCGTTTCGCGTCAGCCGCAGCGTGCTGCCCTCGATGCCCGACGGAGGGCGAATCCTTCACCAGTCCTCCGTTCTCGGCCGCTTCGGCGTCCCCGGCTACGCGGCTTACGCTTCCGCCAAGCACGGGATCATCGGGTTGACACGGGCGATGGCCCTCGAGCTCGCGCCGCGCGCGATCACGGTCAACGCGATCTGTCCGGGATGGGTCGAGACGGAGATGGCCCGCGACGGCTACCGGCGTATCGCCGAGCAGAGATCGATTTCGATCGAGGAAGCGCGCGCGGTCTGCGCGCGGATGGCTCCCCTCGGGCGGGTGCTCGAGCCTTCCGAGATCGCGGGGCTCGCGGTTTACATCGCGTCGGAGGAAGCGCGAAATCTGACGGGACAGGCGATCGTGCTGGACGGCGGCCAGGTCATGCCGTGATCCGGGGCGTCCTGTTCGATGCCGGCGCGACGCTCTTGCGCGCGAACCCGCCGGTGGAAGCCGTTTATCTCGAGGCCTTCTCGCGCGACGGCGCCCGGACGACTCCCGCCGCGCTCGCGGCCGCGCTGGAAGCGACGTGGAGGGAAATCCGCGAGCGCGGGCTCCCGAACCGGTTCGGCGGAGCGACCGGGGAGCGTGGATTCTGGGAAGCGTTCGTCCGGCGCGCGCGGACTCACCTCGACGGGGGTTGCCTTTCCAACCGCTGCTTTGACGAGCTCGTGCAACATTTCATCCGGCCGGAGTCGTGGGCCGTGTATCCCGACGTGACGCCCGCGATATCGGACCTGCGAAACCGGGGGTACGCGCTTGCCGTGGTCTCGAACTGGGATTCGACGCTGGCGTCCCTGCTCGAGTCGCACGGTCTCTCCGAGAGTTTCTCGGCCATCTTGATTTCCGGCGTGGAGAAATCGGCGAAGCCGCACCCCGAGATCTTTTCCAGGGCCTGCCGGAGGCTCGGGATCCGGAAGGACGAGGCGCTTCATGTCGGCGATTCGCTCGAAGAGGACTACCGGGCGGCCCGGGCGGCGGGGCTTTCGGCCTTGCTTCTGGATCGCGACGGGCGGCATCCCGGCATTGAGAATCGCATCTCGACGCTCGCGCAGCTGCCGGAGCGGCTGAAGGCTCTTGCGGAGAACGAATTGTCATTGCCGAGGAAGCAGGGGTCCCTCCCGTAAGGCCGCCGAAGCGGTCCCCGGCGTTTGCGGGGATGACAGGCGGGCCGACTTCCGCTACTCTTTCACCAGCTTGCATCAAATTTTCCGAACGAAGTCCCTCGACGATCTCGTCGCCGAGACGCGGGAGGAAGGGCACCAGCTCAAGAAGGTGCTCGGCCCCGTCAATCTGATCGCGCTCGGCATCGGCGCGATCATCGGGGCGGGCATCTTCGCGACGATCGGAACGGCCGCGGCCGGCGACGCTCACCGTCCCGGAGCGGGGCCCGCCCTCATGGTGTCGTTCGTCGTCACCGCCGTCGTCTGCGGTTTCACGGCGCTGTGTTACGCGGAGTTCGCGTCGATGGTGCCGGTGGCGGGCTCGGCCTACACGTACTCGTACGCGACGCTCGGCGAGCTCGTCGCATGGATCATCGGTTGGGACCTGATTCTGGAATACGCGATCGGAAACGTCGCCGTGGCGATCTCGTGGGGAAATTATTTCAACACGCTGCTCGAAGGCCTCGGGATCCATCTCCCGAGGTGGCTGACGATCGACTACCGCACGGCGCACCAGAAGATTCCCGAAATCGTCGCCCAGGCCCCCCATCTCTTCGGCATTCCCATCGTCTTCAACGTCCTCGCGTTCTCGATCGTCGCGCTGATCACGGTGGTCCTCGTCTGGGGAGTGAAGGAATCGGCGCGGTTCAACGCCGTCATGGTCGGGATCAAGCTCGTCGTTCTCGCGTTTTTCGTGTTCGTCAGCTTCAAATTCGTCAAACCGGTGAACTGGCACCCGTTTGCCCCGAACGGGTTCGCGGGAATTTCCACCGGCGCGGCCATCATCTTTTTCGCGTACATCGGCTTCGACGCGGTGTCGACGTGCGCGGAAGAGTGCCGCGACCCGAAGCGCGACATGCCGATCGGCATCATCGGCTCCCTCATCATCTGCACGGTGATCTATGCGGTGATCGCGGCCGTCTTCACCGGAATGATTCCCTTCTCGGCGCTGCAGAAGCTCACTTCCTCGCAGCAGGCCGAGCCCCTGACCATGGCGATGAAGTACGTTTCGATGCCAAACTACATGGTCGGCATCGTGGCGCTCGGCTCGGTCATCGCCCACACGGCCGTCCTGCTCGTCTTTCAGCTTGGCCAGCCGCGGATCTTCTTCGCCATGGCGCGGGATGGATTCCTTCCGCCGGTGTTCGCGAAAGTGCATCCCCGGTTTCGCACGCCGCACGTGACGACGATCCTCACCGGGGTTCTCGTCGGGGTTGCCGCGGCGGTCGCGAACATCGACGAAATGGTGGACCTGACGAACATCGGGACACTGTTTGCCTTCATCCTGGTGTGCCTCGGGATCATCGTGCTGCGCTTCAAGGACCCCGACCGGGAGCGGCCGTTCCGCGTGCCGCTGGGCCCCGTTCTGCTTCCCGGCCTCGGCCTTTTGTCCTGCGCGTTCCTGATCTATTACCTGCCGCCCACGTCCTGGATGAGGTTTTTTCTCTGGCTCCTCGTGGGCCTGGTGATTTACGGCCTCTACGGCTACCGCCACTCGCGCCTGCGCGGCGGGCCCCGCCCCGGCGCGTTCAACCCGGCGGCCGACCTGCCGCCGACCGAACTGCGCTAGTCGAAAGAGATCCTTTCGCTTCGCTCAGGATTCAGCCCTGCGCGCTCACAGTTCGGAGCGCTGCGGGCTGAAATTTTGCTACCCTAGGAACCGGAGGGAAATTCATGAAACGACTCGCCTCGATCTTCGCCGTCGCCGCCGCCGTTTCGTCGACCGCTTCCGCCGCCGTCTGGACGAAAAAGTTCGATTGGGCTCCCCAGCGCGGCGCGCAAATCCTGAACTGGACGGAGAACGGAATCACGGTCAAACAGGTGACGTTCGACCTCGGTTCGGTCCTCCGTCCGAGCCGGATCTCGACGGCGAAAGCCGTCGTGCGCGTCGACAACGACTCCTACATCGACGTCGTGCCGGGAGTCGCGATCGCCGTCTTTGACGCCGATGACCACCTGATTGCCGCCGGCGACGGGGGAGTGAAGATCGGCGACCTGAACAAGGGCGCGCGCGACGAGTTCACCATCGCCTTTCACCACGTCTTCCGGAACCTCGACAAGGCGAAATACTTCTACGTGACGGTGGAAACCAAGAGGTAGCGATTCTCAGAAACCGGGGGGACCGCCTCGCCGTCGGGTTCCTTCTCGCCTGGACGACGGTGTTCTGGGGCCGCTCGATTTTCGGCGGCCTCGTTTTTTACGCGCGAGACTTCGGGTTCTTCTTCGCGCCCCTTCGATTCGCCTTCTCGGACGCTGTCCGGCACGGAGCTTCGCCCCTCTGGAACCGGTCGCTCGGCTGCGGGATTCCCATGGCGGCGGACCCGAACAATTCGGTGTTCTTTCCGGCGACGTGGCTTTCTCTCCTGCGGCCGTTCTCGACGGCCGTCCGGGCCGGGTTCGTGTCTTCGGTGTTTTCCTTTCCACTTCTCGTTTTCGCGGGGTTGAGGGGATTGAGGCTGTCATCCTTTTCCGCCGCCTCCATAGCGGCGGCCGCCTCGGTTTCGGGGCCGGCGCTCACCCTCGCGTCGTTTCCGCCCGCCGGTTGGGTGGCGGCGCTGTTTCTTCCGTATCTCGCGCTTCTCGCCAGGAAATCGCCGGGAAGCCGCGTGCTGGCCGGGATCGTCCTGGGGGTTGCGATTCTCGCCGGCGAGCCCGGAATGGCGATCGAGATGTGTCTGCTGGGGGCTCTCTTTGCGCTTCTTTCCGGGCGCAACATCGTCTCGAGGGAAGCGGCGGCCGCGGCGCTGACTCCCGTCGTTCTCGGCGTTTTCGTGGGGGCGCCCCAGATCTCCGGCGCCGCGGGAGTCTTCCTCCGAACGGTTCGCGGAGCGGGCCTGCCGACCTCGTCCGGGCCGGCCTATTTCTCGGTCCCTCCGCTTCGAGCGCTTTCGGTTCTCTGGCCGGGCCTGTTCGGCGACGTCATGTCGCCCGACAGCGCGGGATATTGGGGAAAGGCATTTTTCGATTCGGGAGCCCCGTACATCTACAGCCTCGCGATCGGCACGGGCGCGCTTCTGCTCATCCCGGCCGCCGCGCGCAGCCGACTCGGCCGGAGGCTGCTGCTCCTCGCGGGAATCGCCTCGATTGCCTCGCTCGGACGATTCCTTCCCGGCGGAAGCCGGCTCCTCGCCCTGCCCGGCGCCTCGTCCCTTCGATATCCGGAGAAATGGCTCTTTTTCGCATGCCTCGCCGGGTTTGCGGCCGCGGCCGTCGGCCTGGAGAGCCTGCGGTCCGGCGACGCCGGCTCGCGAAGATCGCTCTTCGGGAGCGCCGCGGCCGTGGCGGCGGCCTCGACGGCCGCGGCGGGAGTCGTGCGCCTGGCTCCCGGCGCTTCGTTTCGGCTCCTGCTCGGAGCTCGAATCGTTTCGCCCGATCTCGCCGGCGCGATGCGCCCGATCCTTGTTTCGATCACGAACGACTTTCTGCTGGTCGCCGGCTGCGCGATCCTCGTCGCGATCGCCGCCCGTTTCCTTCGGGCTCCGCGGCGCGTCGGCGTCGCGGTTGCGGTCGTCCTTCTTTTCGAGCTCTTCGCGCGCGGATTCGATTCCCTGCCGTTCGCGCCGAGGTCGTATTACGACCGCGCGCCGGAGGCGGCCCGAGCCGCGCGAGGAGCGGGCGGCAGGACGTATTTCAGTGGGGAGGCGCAGGTCGCGCTCGATCCCCTGCGTCCGATGCGCCCGGTCGTGTGGGGCCTCCCGTTTGCTGGAAACAACGACGTCGACCGATTCTCGCCGCGGCGATCTTTTTTCTTCGGGCTCGACCTCTCGAGACTCTCGCTCTCGGATCCTCGAAAAATGAAATTGCTGCGTCTCGCCGATGTCCGGTCGGTCTCGTCGCCGGCCGCCGAGCTTCCCGCCGGGCTGGAACGCCTCGTCGAGACGTCTCCCGGCCGCGTGCTGGCCCGCCTGCCGGAAGGCCGCCGTCTGCGCGTGGTGTTCGGCGCCCGGATCGTTCCCAACGAGGCCGCGGCGAGGGCGGCTCTCGCTGACCCGACTTTCGATCCCGAAACGGAGGCGATCCTGGAGAAATCGGCGCCCGTTTTGTCGGCCGAAGGGCTCGGGAGCGCTTCGACCGTCGAGGCGGGAGCCGATCGGGAGATCGTGGACGCGACCTCTTCTTCGCCGGCCGTTCTCATTCGGTCCGAGACGTACGACCCGGGCTGGAGCGCGCAGATCGATGGGCGGCCGGCAGGGATTTTCCCGGCGGATTTCGCATTTCAGGGCGTGGCGCTTCCGCCGGGCCGACACCGGCTCGTCTTCCGATACCGGAATCCGCTCGTTTCGTGGGCGATGTTCGTCTCTCTTGCGACCCTTTTCGGTTGCGCGCTCGTGCTCCGGAAATCACCACAGGCCTGACCTTTTCAAGCCACAGGATCTATTCCGGGAACGCCCTGAGAGTGATTCCTGGATTCGATCCGTCGGATTTTCCGGAGTGAACGGGCGTCCTCCGGTGTAAAATCGTGTTCACACCCTGGGCCCGGAAACCGTTCTTCGGCCCGCGCGAGCGGCGCCGGAAAGGAGCACTCGCATGCAGGCCCTTCAACAGATCTCGTGGGTTCCCGTCCTCGTCTCGGCCGTCGCGGTCTTCGTTCTCGGGGCGCTCTGGTACACGTTTCTCTTTTCCAAGCCGTGGGTCGCATCGCGCGGATACACCGCCGAACAGATGGCCGAGATGAAAAAGCGGGGGATGGCGAAGGCCTTGATCTGGAATTTCGTGGCCAACGTCGTGACGTGTGCGGCCTTCTCGATCCTGGTGTCCTACCTCAACCTTCACACCGCGATGCAGGGCGCCCGGCTCGGCCTGCTTCTCTGGGTGGGATTCGCGGCGGCCATCCTCCTGATCCACAACCTCTACTCGATCGTGAAGGTCTCCGGATTCATGATCGACGCCGCATACCAGCTCGTCGCGTTCGTCATGATCGGGTTGATCCTGGCCGGCTGGAAGTAGGAGGCTCGCCTACCGCGGGTCTCTGTCCGCATACCCGGTCAACTCGACGTAGCTTTCGCCGGTGACGGGCCGCCCGTTGCGTTCTCCGGAAACCGAACAGGCGCCCTCCCAGTAGGTGACGCGAGTGGATCGCGGGGTGACGAGCTCCTGATCGGCGAGGAGCGGCGTGATTTTCACGTCGATTCCTTTCGACGGGATCCTGACGTCCCAGCCGGCGGGGTAGGTCGCGCGCGTCTTCGGCGACGTCCAGCTGCCGGTCGCGCGCGTGTCGAACTCCGATGCCGCGAGGGTCGTCGAGCGACCGTCTTTGCCGAAGAACGTTCCCGACGAAAAGCCCGAGACCGATCCGTCCTTGAGTCTCAGTCGGTAGAGCATCAGCGCGGTGCCATCGGAGAGTTGGGCCGAGAACCAGTCCCAACCGGAAAGACCGGAGGGGAGGCCCCCCGGCCCGAACTCGTGGTCGAACCAGGCGGTCCCTGTGACGCGCTCCGTTTTTCCGTTCCTCGTCACGGTGCCCTCGGCCGCGAGCCTCGGGATCGAGACGTAGCGCGAGTAGTCGTCCGCGCCCGCGCCTTTTCGCGAAATCCCGCCGGCGCCATTGAGCACCGCGGGCCCGGCGGGAGTCAGGGCGAGGTCGATTCCGTTGCCTCCGCTGCTCGCGCGGAGGATGTGCCGCCCCGCTTCCTCTCGAGCCTCCCAGTTCTCGACGAACACGGACAGTTTCTTCTCGTCGGCCCCGGCGATCCCCGGAAAGGGCCGGTGGAGCTTCTCGTCGAAGAAAAACGCCTTTCGGGAAATATCGCTCAGAGCAAAATGCGCGGCGTCCACGTCGCCGCCGTCCGCGAGCCTGACCCGAAAGAACGTCAGCTCGAAGCCGAGCCGGGCGCCTTCCCGCGTCTGGATCTGTCCGGTGTAATACCACCACTCCGATTTCGCGGTTGGATGCGCGGCGAGCAGGGAGAGGGCCGCGGCCGCGGCGAGCAGGAGCTTCATTCTTCCCTCATCGCCCGGGCGGGGTCGACGGCTTCGGCAAGGCGCGCGGGCCCGAGGCTCGCGGCGATCGTGGCCGTCTGGACGAGCGCGAACGCGACGGCGAGTTGAATCCATGGAATTCTCGCGCGAATCGTCCATCCGAACGATTGGCGGTTGATCACGAGGATCAGCAGCGCGGCGAAGGCCGAGGCCGCGAGGGCCGCGAGGATCAGCGAGCAGGCGCCGATCATCCCGGCTTCGATCGCAATCGACCTGCGCAGCTGGCCCCGCGATGCCCCGAGAATCCGAAGGAGCCCGAGGTCGCGTCGCCGCTCGAGAATCAGGGAAAACAATGCGTTGAGGACCCCGAGAACGGCGACGAGAAGGGCGATTCCCTCGAGACCGTACGTCACGGCGAACGTGGCGTCGAAGACCCTCAAAACCTCCGTGCGCAGGGTTCGGTTCGTGAGGATCGTGAACGAGAACTTTCCCGAGGCCGCCGCGAGAATCCGGTCGCGAAGAACGTCCGGCGAAACGCCCGGCGCGGCCGTGACGCCGATCGTGGTCAGAGAGGCGTCGTGGAACAACTTCAAAAAGAGCGGCCGGTCCATGACCACGGTGCCCCGGTCGTTGGAGAAGTCCGAATACACGTCGGCGATCGGGAACGTCCTGGGGCCGGCCGGCGTCGGAATCTCGACAAGGTCCCCGGGCCACTTTCCAAAACGCCTCGCGAAAGGCTCCGAGACGAAGACCTCACCGCGGGCTCGCGCGGCCGCAAGCAGAGCGGCGGGGTTCCGCCGGGAGAAGAAGGGCAGCCCGCCCGTCTTGGTCCCGACGCCGAAGTCCCCTGACCCGATCGTGAACGGAGCGCCTTTTTCGTCCACGACGTCGACGCCGCGGAACGGATCGACGAGCGCCACGCCGGGGATGGCCCGAAGAAACTCGAGCGCCTCTCCGGGAATGGTTCCGATGATTCCCCGCCGGCTTCCCGTCGCGGACTTCAGGAAGAGGTCCGACGCGATGCTCTGATTCACCCACGTCCGGACGGTCTCGCGGAGAGACGCGATCATCACGGCCATCGCGCCCGTCATTCCGAGCGCCAGAGAAAGCGCGGCGATTGCTACGGCGTTGCGCGACACGTTGCCGGAGAAAAATGCGCCGGCCAGCCGGCCCGGGGCGCCGAGCCACCGGCGCAGCGGCCGCCGGCCGATCCTCTCCAGCGCCAGCACGGCTCCCGGCGCGGCGAACGCGAGGGCCGCGACCGCGAAAGCGACCGCCGTGAATCCGAACGTCGGGAAGCCCGCCACCGGGGGAAGGAAGGAGACTCCCAACCCCGCCAGAGCGAGAGCGAAGGCCACGGCCGCGAATCGCGGAGCGCGATTTCGCCGGCTCCCCTCGAGGGACCCCGGCCGCATCGTCGTCGCGGGGGCGACCCGCGCCGCTTCGGCGGCGGGAGCCAGCGAGGCGGAGAGGGACGCCAGGAGACCGACGACGGCCGCCATCACGAAGGGCTCGAGGGAGCCCGTGAGCGAGAGGGACGCCGTCGGCTGGTAGATGTTGACGACGGTTCTTCCGACCGACGAGAGGGCCGCTCGGGAGAGCGCCAGGCCGAGAGCCTCCCCGGCGACGGTTCCCGCGAGGCCGATCGCGAGCCCTTCGGCGAGAAACGCTCGAAAAACCGCGGCGCGCGAGGCTCCGAGCGCGCGCAGCGTTCCGATCTCCGGACGCCGTCGCAGAACGGAAATCGAAACCGTGTTGTAGATCAGGAACATACCGACGAGCAGGGCGATCGAGCCGAGTGCCGCAAGGTTGAATCGAAACGCCCGGGTCATCTTGTCGGCAGTCTCGCTTCGGGCTTCGGGCCGCTCGACCCGTGTCCCGGGACTCAACGACGCTGCCACGCGCGCTCGCACAGGCTCGAACGGCAGGGAGTCGGGGAAGGCAATGTCGATTCGGTCGACGCGGCCCGGCATCTCGAAGAGATCCTGCGCGGTTCGGAGCCCCGTCACGAGGACCTGCCCGCCGGAGGCTCGGGCGGGCCCGGACAGATCCAGAACACCCGCGAGAACCAGGCTCTTCGGACGCCCGTTGACGAACAACGGGATCGGGCTGCCGAGCCTTGCCCGGTGACGGGTCACGAACGGAAGGGGCGCCAGCGCCGCATTCTTTTCGAAGAGTTTTCCGATGTCGATCTTCGGAGAGAGGATGCGATAGGAACGCAGGGGCGCTTCGCTCGTCGGATCGACCCCGAGGATCTCGACGGGTTCGTCGGTTCCGTCCGCGGTCACGGCGAAGCGGTCGATGGCCGGAGCGAAGGACCCGATCTCCCAGACCCAGCGAAGTCTCGCGCCGGTTTGTTCCGGCACGCCGCCGATGCCTCGAACGGTCAGCCGTGCCCTTCCCGAAACCGATTCCACCGCTCCGCGGAACGACTCCACGATGCTCTCGTTGGCGCGGTGGATCGAGGCCACGGCTCCCACGCCGATGGCGACGCCGGCGACCGACAGGAGCACGCGGAAGGGGTCCCGCCTCGCGGGGCGCTGAATGAGACCCAGCCAGAGAAGGCCAGGCTTCATGCGATCCTTCCGTCTTTCAATCTCACGATGCGATTCGCGCGGCTCGCCGCATCCACGGAGTGCGTCGCGAGAAGGACCGTGATGCTTTCGTCGCGGCGGAGCTCGTCGATCAGGTCGAGCACCGAGGCTCCCGTGGCGGAGTCGAGATTTCCCGTGGGCTCGTCCGCGAGGAGGAGCGAGGGCCGGGCCGAGAGAGCTCGGGCCACGGCGACCCGCTGCATCTGTCCTCCGGAAAGCTCATACGGGTACGCGCCCTCCCTCTCCGAGAGTCCCACGCGGGCGAGCAATTCGCGGGCTCGATCGCCCGCGATCCGCGAATCGTCGAGGGCGAGCGGCAGTTCCACGTTCTCGCGAACGGTGAGGGCGGCAATGAGATTGAAGAATTGAAAAATCGTCCCGACGCGGCGTCGCCGATAGAGGGTGAGGTCTTTTTCTGGGAGGAGCGCCAGGTCGCGGTCGGCGACGTAAACCCGGCCGGCGCTGGCGGTGTCGATGCCGCCCGCAAGATGCAGGAGCGTCGACTTTCCGCAGCCGGACGGCCCCACGATCGCGACGGATTCTCCGGCTCCGATCTCGAGAGTGACGCCGTCCAGCGCCGTCGTTTCGCGCGCTCCCGCGTAGACTTTCGTGACGGCTTCGAAAACGACGCGGGCTCCCACCCCCGGGAGCATAACGAATGAGCGGCGTCCGACCGGGTATAATGGCGCCATCTTGACTACCGGAGCATCCGCGCTGGCTCCCGCCCCGGGGGATTCGGACGAGGACGTGTTGAGGACGGTCCTTCCGTCGGCGAGGACGATCGTTCGTCACGGCTTTCGAATCCCGGCGCAGGACGTCGACGACGTCTTGCAGCAAGCTTGCGTCGATTTTCTCGTTCAGTCCCGGCGGGGCGCCAGGGCCGCCGGGGGACTGATGGTCGTGATCACGAGGCGGCGTTGTCTCGACTACTGGAGAAGCCGCTATCGTCCCGGAGCAAAAGAGGTGGCGATCGACGAATTGCACGAAGAGGACCGGGCCTATCCGGTCGAGTGCGCCCCCGAGCCGGAGTCGGTCGCCGCCGGGATGAAGCTCGCTCGGACGTGGCCGTCGCTTTCCGAGGGCTGCCGCCAGGTGCTCGCCTCCAGGTTCTGGAGGGACCGGCGCACCGCCGACCTGGCGGCGACGATGGGCTACAAGGCAGACAGCGTGAAGCGAATGATCAGCCGCTGCCTTGGAAAGCTTCGCCGCAGCATGGGGGAGGCGACATGAACGTGACGCCGCGGGAGCATTTCGAAGAACTGGACTGGCTGGATCTGGCGCAGGGCTCGGCCGACGGTTCTCTGGGCAGGGAGCTGCAATCTCATCTCGTTCGGTGCGACACGTGCCGCGGCCGATTCGAGTCGATCCGAAAACTCTCCGATGCCCTTCCCTTCGCGGGAAGCCTCGTCGAGGGGGAATCGAGGCCCTCCCCGGCGGCCCCGAATCCGACGGATTTCGAAGCCGTCCTGCGCCGCGCGAGTGTCCGGGCCGGCGCGCTGGCGCCCGGCCGGGAGAAGAATCGAGCGTCACTGATCGAGGCTTTTTCGCGTCTCGGAGCGGCCGACTTCGCCTGGACGCCTGCGGCCTTCGAGCAGGCTCGCTCCCTCGCGCGCGAGCTTCTGCGAGACGACGTCCCGCTCGCCGGACGAATCGTCCGATCCGCCCTTGGCGCTTTGGAGGCGACTTCCCATCGAGAGACGGTTTCGGCGGACGGACTGGAAGGCGTGCTGCGCACGGTGCAGGCCTACGTTCTGCATTCCGAGGGCGAATCAGAAAAAGCTCTCGACGAGCTCGAGCGCGCGCGCCCGATCCTCGAGGCGAGCAGCCTCGTCCCGGAGGACGATCTCGCATTCTGGGCTTTCGTCAGCGCGCTCGCCCTGCGCGATCTCGGACGGGCACAGGCGGCTCTCGAAGCTCTCGACATGGCCGAATCTCTGGAGGCGTTGCTCGAGGATTTTCCCCGGCAGGCTCGTTGCCGGATCGTGCGGGCCGTGATCCTGGCCAGCCTCGGAAAGCCGGAGGAGTCCATTCCCGTCTATGAAGACCTCCTGGCGCGGGGAGAGCGCGAGCTCGAGGACGCCCGTCTTCTCGGAATCATCCACCTGAACCTCGGAAGCGATTTGATTCAGGCGAATCGGCTCACGGAAGCGAAGAAATCGTACGCGCGAGCGGCCGAAATCCTTCGCCGGACCGGCGAATCCGCGCGCCTCGTGAGCCTGCGAGCGGGACTCTCGACGATCGCGATGCGCGAAGGGCGCTATCAGGAGGCGTACGAAATCGCCCTCGATCTGCGGAAGCACTTTCGCTCGAAGAACCTCGGCTGGGACGAGATCCACACGGAGCTCCGGATCGTGGAGGCGCTGCTTCGTCTCGGGCGGGAGACGGAAGCGGCCGAGACCTGCCGGGCGATTCTTCCGCGGGTCCGGGAGCTTGGCCTGCCGGCCGAGTCGGCGCGCGCGGCCGCGTACCTGACGGAAGCGAATCTCAGTCTCGCCCGCCTCGAGAAGGTGAGCCGGTTCTTCGAGCGCGCGAAACGTGACGACGCCGTGCTCTGGAACGCGGCCTGACTTCGTCCCGACAAAAATAAGCCCGTTCGGCCGTCCCCTTTTGCTCCTCCTTGCGATGTGCAAGACAAAGGAGGAGCCTCATGAAAAAAATGGCTCTCTCAGTGGTTCTGTCCCTTCTCGTCGCCGTCCAGGTTCTCGGTGCCCCGCACAGGCCCTCGCATCGGCCTTCGCCGAGAGAAGTCTCGCCGATCGCCCGCGTTTGGGCCCAGCTCCGCGCGTTTTTGAGGGGAAGCGAGCTCTCGGGTGACGAGCACAGCCTCCCGCCGCCGCCGTCGACCGTGGTTTCCCCGGGGTAGTTCTCTTTTGGATCGAGGAGTTTCTCGATTTTTTCGCGGGACACGCCGAAAAAGCGTGTCCCGTTTTTTGAGTTTCCCCGATGAGAACGATGGTGAGACTTCCAGACCCGCTCTACCGGGCGGTGGCGCCGCTGTCTGCCTCGCACGCCCGGTGGCACCTCGCTCGTGAGCCCAAACGCCTCCGGCTTCCGGGGCTGGAACCGGAATTCGCGGGCCTGATCCTTGTCGGCGAGCCGGGAAGCGGCGAGCAATTCCTCGAATACCACCGTGAGCTGTTGAAAGCGTTCGAGCCGCATGCTCGTGAGGCGCCCGGCGGGGACGCTTTACTCCGTCCCTGGCGGGAAATTCCGTTCTGGCTGTCCCGGTTCTTTTCCTGGGCGCAGCCCGAATATCTCGCCGGAGCTCTCGGCCGCCTCCGTGAGATTGTCCAGACAGGATCGGCCGACGAGCTCGGCAGGTTCCTGGAGCTGCCGCCGAGGGCGGAGCAGCCGTTCGGCGGACTTCACGAGGCCGCGCACCGGATGGTCGCGATTTACGAGCGCCATCGCTTCGGAGACGATCATCCGGGCCTCGAGGACGCGGGAATGGGCTCGCCCGAAACCTCGCCGCAAAACGAGCATTTCTGGGGCCTGCACGGTTGGATCGACGGGATGTACGAGAGGATCCTGACGCGCCGGGACCGGCCCCTCTGAGGACCGCTGAAAGGTTCTGTTCAATCCGGCGAACCGGCTTCGAAAATAGAGTTGGTGGAGCTGATCAGGATCGAACTGACGACCTCCTGAGTGCGATTCGGAAACCTCAACCTAGGACCGCTTCGGGCACCTCCGGATTCGAGGAAATTCGAGGGTCTGGAGTCGTCCGGGGCCGTCCTGGAGTCGTCGTGAGGGTGAATTTTGAACTCGTTCTTGAACTCGTCGTTTCGGACGGCTCCTGAAACGATAGACGCGCCGACGACGTTCACCGTATGTCCGAACGGAGGATGATTGAAAAAGCGAATATTTCTGTTCGTCTCGGTGATGATTCTGCCCATTTTCTGCGGAGCTCAGGAGTCGCGGTTCGAAATCTCCCCATTCTGGGGCTACTTGTTCGGCGGAGATGTCCTCAAGAACTCAGAGGACTCTCCCGTGGAAATAAGGGTCGCCTATCACTCAACGTATGGAATTCGAGTGGCGTATGACCTGTCGCGAAAGTTAGCGATCGAGCTGCAGGTGTCCCGGAACGATTCCGAGCTCCGCGACAGCCGATACTCTCTTCCTTTCCCGTTTCGAGCCGACTACTACCTTGCCTACGGAAAACTCTTGCTCGCCACCGAACCAGTGCAGCCCTACGTTGCACTCGGAGCAGGTGACGCACGGCTCGACACGGCTTTCGCCCCCAACTTCTCCGATCCCCACCCCACCTTCAACCCGCCTGAAATCCGAAATCGGTTCACGGGAAGCCTCGCGCTCGGCGTCGGCTGGTTCTTCTCTCATCATCTGGGGGTCAGATTGGATGCACGGCTCTACGCGACGGACATCCACGACACCCTGATCGGGGCGCCCTGCACCGCTTTCGAGCCGAATTCTAACGGCGCACTCGTTCCCACCGAGTGTCCGGGCAAGAACTGGCTGCTGAGCACAGAAACGAGCGGCGGCATCGTACTCAGGTTCTAGCTGATTCGGGATTTGCGGAAATTCGAGGGTATGGGGTC
>JBOGJO010000352.1:0-1256 GCA_050747885.1 Thermoanaerobaculia bacterium | reverse complement strand
GCCAAGAAGTACACCAACCGCGGGCTGCAGTTCCTCGACCTGATCCAGGAAGGCAACATCGGCCTGATGAAGGCCGTGGAGAAGTTCGAGTACCGGCGAGGGTACAAGTTCTCGACGTACGCGACCTGGTGGATCCGCCAGGCCATCACGCGCGCGATCGCGGACCAGGCGAGGACGATCCGCATCCCCGTCCACATGATCGAAACGATCAACAAGCTCACCCGCACTTCCCGCTCGCTCGTCCAGGAGCTCGGCCGCGAGCCCGAGGCCGAGGAAATCGCCCGGCGAATGGACATGCCCGTCGGCAAGGTCCGAAAGATCATGAAGATCGCCCAGGAGCCGATTTCGCTCGAGACGCCCATCGGCGAAGAGGAAGACTCGCATCTGGGGGACTTCATCGAGGATCGAATGGCGATTTCGCCGATCGAAGCGGTGCTCGTCTCGAACCTGCGCGACCAGACTCGCAAGGTCCTGAAGTCTCTGACGCCGCGCGAGGAGCAGGTTCTGAAGATGCGGTTCGGCGTCGGCGACGGATCCGAACACACCCTGGAGGAGGTCGGGCGCTCGTTCAACGTCACGAGGGAGCGGATCCGCCAGATCGAATCCAAGGCTTTGCGCAAACTGCGCCACCCCTCGCGGTCGAAGAAGCTCCGACCCTTTCTGGAGACCATCCGCTGAAAAAGGCAGGAACGCCGAGCTCCCTTTCGCGGCCGGCTTCCGCCCGACTGCTCGCGTTTTTGCTCCTCGCGTTGCCCGGCGCTCTTGCCGCCGAGAGTTGGACCTCGACCGCCACCTCGGGAGCGCCCGTCGGCCGTTTCAACCACTGCGCCGTCTGGACGGGTAGCCGGATGATCGTCTGGGGAGGCGACTCCGGCAATCGGACGACACTCGGGAGCGGCGGCGTGTACAACCCCGAGTCCCGGACCTGGACGGCGACCGCGTTTGGGAACGCCCCGTCGGCGCGAGAAGTCGCCTCGGCGGTTTGGACCGGGGAGAAAATGATCGTCTGGGGAGGCTTTCAGGCGACCGGCAACATCACCGCAACGGTGTTCAACGACGGCGCAATCTACGACCCGGAGACCAACACGTGGGCGCCGGTTGCAACGTCCGGAGCCCCGTCGGCGAGGTACGCGCACACGGCGGTCTGGACCGGCTCGCGAATGATCGTCTGGGGCGGATTCGCGAAAGAGGTATCTCCAAATCCCGTGAATTTCGGAGCCGTCAACACCGGCGCGAGTTACGACCCCGTCCTGAAC
>JBOGJO010000351.1:0-2860 GCA_050747885.1 Thermoanaerobaculia bacterium | reverse complement strand
GGTCTGGGGATCGTCGGGGAGTACATCGGAAGGATCTACCAGGAGGTGAGACGTCGTCCGCGGTTTTCGATCCGAGGGATCCACGGCGAATCCGGGCTCGGGCGCGTTTCGGAAACGCGGCGGGTCTCCGGCCCCGAAGAGCGATCGGCATGAGCGGCGCCCGGATCCTGGCTTTCGCGTATTCCGACGTGGGATACGAGTGCCTGCGTTACCTGCTCGACGCCGGAGAGAACGTCGCCGGCTGTTACTCGTATTCCGACCCGAGCCCTCCGGCGGCGTGGCCGCCCTCGGTGCTTCGCCTCTGCCGGGAGCGCGGCGTGCCGTCGCTCGCGGACGTCGATTGGAAAGACCCTCGGGAAATTCATCGCGCGGGCGAGCTGCGCCCGGACCTGATCCTGTCGTTTTATTACCGGGAGCTGCTGCCGGGCGAGGTCCTGCGCCTGCCCCGACTGGGCTCGTTCAACATTCACGGCGCGCTGCTGCCGAAGTACCGGGGCCGCGCGCCGGTCAACTGGGCGGTCCTGGAGGGCGAGACCGAGACCGGGGCGACGCTCCACCACATGACCGAGAGAGCCGACGCCGGCGACATCGTCGACTCGGAATCCGTCCCCATTGGACCGGACGAAACGGCGATCGAGATCCAGAAAAAGGTGGTGGCGGCCGCGGTGAAGGTGCTGGCCCGCCAGCTCCCCGCTTTGAAATCCGGCACGGCCCCGAGAAGGCCGCAGAATCCGGCGCTCGCGTCGATCCGGGGAAGGCGGACGGCCGAAGACGGCAAGATCGACTGGAGTCAATCCGCAAAACGGGTCCACGACCTGGTTCGGGCGGTCACGCACCCGTTTCCGGGAGCGTTTACCGACACGTTTGCCGAGAAAACCTGGATCTGGAAGACCGGCCTGCCCGGGCTCGCGGCGCACGACGCCTATCCGGGGCAACCTTTCGTGCAGGAGAATCGCCTGTTCGTCTGCTGCGGAGATGACCGTTTCATCGAAGCGATCGTCCTGCAGCCCGAGGGGGGCCCGGAGATGACGGCCGCTCAGTGGATTCGCGCCCATTCGGTGTATTCTCCCGACCCGAAGGCGGGCGGCTGAAGAATGAAGGTCCTGATACTGGGCGTCAACGGTTTCATCGGAAATGCGTTGACGGAAAGAATCCTCACGACGACCGACTGGCAGGTCTACGGGCTCGACATGTCGAGCGACAAGATCGAGCCGTTCCTCGAAGACCGGCGGTTTCAGTTTCTCGAGGGCGACATCGCCATCAACAAGGAATGGATCGAGTACCACGTCAAGAAATGCGATGTCGTGCTGCCGCTCGTTGCGATCGCGACGCCGGCCACCTACGTGCGCCAGCCCATTGCCGTTTTCGAGCTCGATTTCGAAGAGAACCTGCGGATCATCAAGCAGGCGGTCCGGTACCGGAAGCGCGTCGTGTTTCCCTCGACGTCCGAGGTCTACGGGATGTGTCCGGACGCAGAGTTCGACGAGGAGAGCTCGAACTTCGTGTACGGACCAATCCAGAAGCAGCGCTGGATCTACTCTTGCAGCAAACAGCTGCTCGACCGCGTGATCTGGGCTTACGGCGCTTCGGAAGGGCTGCGGTTCACGCTGTTTCGCCCCTTCAACTGGATGGGCCCGAACCTCGACAACGTGGACTCCCCGAAAGAGGGCTCCTCGCGCGTGCTCACCCAATTCCTCCACAACATCCTGTACGGGGAGCCGATCAAGCTCGTCGACGGGGGATGGCAGAGGCGTTCGTTCACTTACATCAGCGACGGCATCGAGGGGCTCATGCGCATCATCGGCAACGAGGAGAAGGCCAACGGGGGCATTTTCAATCTCGGCAACCCGCACAGCGACATCTCGATCCGCGAACTCGCGGAGAAGCTGAAGGCGGCGGTGACGACCTACCCCGGCTATGAAGAGATCGGCCGGCGGGCGGAGATCATCGACGTGACAGCAGCCGATTACTACGGCGCCGGTTACCAGGACATCGCGACGCGCGTTCCCTCGATCCGCCGCGCGAAAGAGATCCTCGGTTGGGAGCCGAAGATCGACTTCGACACGGCGTTGAAGCTCACGCTCGACTTCTACCTGACGGGGCGCAAACCGGCGGTTCCGTAAGGTCTGGAAACCCATTGCCGATTCTCGACTTCTGCGAAATTCCTGAACTTCGAGTCGATCGCGCGGCACTCAAAGCTGCGCCTTTACAAGGTTGGGCCCGAAGGGCCCAAAGGATCCCGGGCAGACGGCTATCGCGGCTCGCTCAAGGGCGTTCGAGCTTCGAAGATTCGAGAGAAGAAAGACCGAATCTAAACGTTCTCGGCGGGTAACGCCTACCGCGCCGGGCCAAGCAGGCGCTCGCCGTTGGATTCGGCGTAAACCTCGGCGGCCTCGCGCTGCAGGGCCTGGGCGCGGCGGACGATCTCCGCGAGTCTCGGGTTGGCCCGCACCGGGTCGAGCCACGGGTCCCGCACGAACGCCCGCACACAGAAGAAGCCGGTGTCGACGACGCCCGACAGAATGTCGAGCGCGCGATCCTCATCTCCGATGAACGCGTGAGTTCTCGCGAGAAGGTAGCGCCCCTCCGGGTCTCGAAACGAGACCTCGCGGGCCTGCGACAGAAGCTCCCGGCATTGCTCGCGATTTCCTTCCAGGGCGGCGATCTGCGTTCGGCAGAGCAGCTGGCCGACGCCGTCGACGCGGTCGACGGCTTCCCGGTAGCCGGCAAGGGCGTCCGCGATCCGGCCCAGGGAAACCAGGGCCAGCATTCTCGGAAACGGGGCGAGCCCCGACTCGCTCGAGACCGCTTTTTCATCTTCACCGAGCATGAAGTACGTGAATCCGACGCTCGTCCGCAC
>JBOGJO010000350.1:0-1103 GCA_050747885.1 Thermoanaerobaculia bacterium | reverse complement strand
GGCCGGGGCGGAAAGCAAGCGCGAAGATTCGGGTGGGATTCGCTCGCCTTCGGGCTTTCGTGAGCCCCCAAGCGGGCCTTCGGCGCCTCCCTCGCGGAGACGCAGCGCGCCAGTCCGTGGCATCAACCCGTGCGCGCTCCTCGGGCGGATTTTTTCGCGATGAACCTCATATCCAACTTGCACCGAAGTTCAGCGAAAAAATCTACGCTCCTCTCGGGAGTGCGCCCAAGGCCCGCTCCCGAGCCCCGCGCCCTCGGCTTCGCTCAGAGGTTGGGGCCCCCACACCACGAGCGAGGCCCGGGAGCGGAGAGGGGCCCGGCTGCGGGGCGCAGGCGCTGGGTGCGCGAGCCGGGTGGGTGGCACGGGGCGAGACCCCTTGTGCCGTTCGCGACGCGGGTGTAGCAAAGTCCTCAGGCTTGCGGCGAGCGGAAAAGTGGAGCGAGTCCCGTGACAGGACCCGCCCCGCAATATCTTCCCGGGCCGGCACTGGATCCCGAGCGGCGCCGAGCGAAGCCCCCTTCAGCTCCTCGTCTTGATCGCGCGCATCGCGCGCTGGAGGCGGCCGCCGAGTCTGCGCGAGTCGAAGCGCTTGACGGCCCCCTTCCACCCGGTCTGCTCCACCCACGCCCGATGACGGAAATACTCGGCGAGCTTTCGCTCCGCCGCGCGGGCAAGGTCGCCGCGCCCGATCTTCCGCAGGCCCTCGGGGAACGGGTGCCAGAAGTGCGCAAACCCGTGGAAATGGGAAACGCGCAAAATCTCCTCCGCCGTCACGTCGCCGGGCGGAAACGATGCTGCGTCTTTGAGCCGCCCCAGGAGCAAGAGCCCCACGCGGGTTCGCAGGCATTTTTCGCACGCGCCGCAGTTGAGGTACGGCTCGGGGATCGGCGAGGCGCTGCACACGCGGATGTTCGCGAGCCCCACGGGCCACTCGGCCAGGAGGGCGAGCTTTTGCTGGCGCGTGCAGGCCATGCCGTCGTGCGCAAACGAGAGGGCCGAGCCCGCGTAGCAGAGGTCGAAAAACGGATGGTCCCCGTAGGGAATCGTCCCGTGAAACTCCCGAGACGACGCGTGGAGGACCGTCCCGAACCGGCGCGCCATGG
>JBOGJO010000349.1:0-10938 GCA_050747885.1 Thermoanaerobaculia bacterium | reverse complement strand
GTTTACGCTGTTCTTTCTCTTCCGCGACGGGGCGGGGCTCTGGCGAAAGCTCGTCGAGGCGATTCCCCTCGAGAGGTCGCGAACCTCGTTCCTCGTCCACCGTCTCGACTCGGTTCTCGAGGCGGTGCTCGCCGGAACCCTCCTGACGGCGCTGCTCCAGGGCATCCTCGGGGGAATCGGGTTTGCGATCTTCGGCCTTCCTTCGCCGGTCGTTTTCGGTGCGATGATGGCGGTCCTGTCGCTTCTCCCCGTCGGCGGCACCGCGTTCGTGTGGCTCCCCGCCGCCATCGCCCTCGCCGCTCAGGGGTCCTGGGGCCGCGCCGTGGGTCTTGCCGCGTGGGGAATTCTGATCGTCGGCCTCGCCGACAACTGGTTCAAGCCGATGATCATCTCGGGCCGCTCGGACCTGAACACGCTCCCGGTTTTCTTCGGGGTTCTTGGCGGTCTCGCGGCGTTCGGGTTTCTGGGCCTCTTCATCGGGCCTCTCGTCGTGGCGCTCGGCATCACGGCGTGGGAGACGGTCACCTCGCCTCAGCCCGCCGCCGCCCGTGCCCCGAACGCGGCGGCTGGCGATTGATGGCCGCCGAAGCCTCGCGTATATTCTCGTTCAAAATGCGGGGAAAACGCGGAGAGACGGACGCCGAGTCCGCGGTCGCCGAGGAAATTCGCCGCGGGATCGACGAAGCCGGGACCGCCGGGGCCCTCCCGCCGTCTTCCCGGGTGTGGGATCGCGCCGAGAGATTCGTGGTCCCTTCGGTCGAGCCCGGGGCCTCGTTCCCGAGGCTCAAGAAAATGCTCCTTCGCCTCCTCCGTGTCGTGACGCGGGGGCAGGGAACTTTCAACACGATCGTTCTCGAGGAGATGCGCGAAATCGAAGACGCCGTCTCGGCGCTCGTTCGGGAGAGCTCGCGGCGCACCCGGACGGTCGACCGCCTGCGGGAGGATTTCGCGCAGGTCCGGAAGGACCTCGACAGGATCGGGCACGAATACGACATCATTCACGCGCGCTTTTCCGCGGCGGAGAGGATGCCCGCTTCCCGCGCGCCCGAGCCCTCCCCGCCGGCCGCCGCGGCCGCCCGGTTTCCCGACGGGTTCTATCTTCGTTTCGAGGAGGAATTCCGGGGCCCCGAGGAGGCGATTCGGGCCCGCCAGCGGGCTTACGTCGACTTTTTCCGATCCGCCGTCGGACCCGTTCTCGATTGCGGCTGCGGGCGCGGGGAGTTCCTCGGCGTCCTCAAGGAGTCGGGAATCGCGTCCTACGGAGTGGATTCCAACCGCATTGCGGTGGAGATGGCGCGAGCCCGGGGCGTCGAGGCGATGTCCGGAGACGCCTTCGAGCACCTGCGGGGAATCGCCGGAACTCTTGGCGGGATCTCGGCGCTGCAGCTGGTCGAGCACCTTGCACCGGAATCGGTCTACGAGTTCCTCGAGCTCTGTCGCCGGGCATTGTCACCGGGAGGCCGGCTGCTTCTCGAGACGATCAATCCGGACTCCCTCTACGCCCTGCGCGCGTTCCGCCTGGATCCGACCCATCGGTGGCCCGTGCCGGCGTCGACGCTGGACCTCATGGCGCGCGAGGTGGGCTTCTCCGAGAGGGAGATTCGCTGGCTCTCGCCGGTCCCTCCGGAGGAGACGCTCGAAGAGAAGTCCGAGAACGACCGAAAGGTCAACCGGTGGCTCTTCGGTCCCCAGGACTACGCTCTGCTCGCCGCGTTGCCGCGTTCATGAGGCGACCGCGCGTCGTCGTCGCGTCCGTGCAATCGCCCTTTCTTTCCGGGGGTGCCGAGCGACACGTCGACCGTCTCACCGAAGAGCTTCAGGCGCGCGGCGTCGAGGCGGAAAAGGTCACGATCCCGTTTTTCGAGAGCACGCATTTCGAAGTCGTGCAGAGCGCGCTCGCCTGGAAGTTCGGGGACTTCGAGCGGCTCGGCGGCGAAAAGGTTGACGCCGTCATCGCGACGCGCTTTCCGAGCTACCTGGCCCGCCATCGCCGCAAGGTCGTCTGGCTCATTCACCAGTACCGCGTGGTGTACGACCAGTACGGGACGGCCTACAGCGACTTCACCGGGTCCGAAGAGGACCGGCGGATTCGGGAAATGGTTCGCCACATGGACACGCGCAGCCTCTCGGAAGCGCGACGGGTTTTCGCGAATTCGCGAAACGTCGCAGAGCGCCTGCGGAAGTACAACGGCGTGGCAAGTGAGGCGCTCTACCACCCGCCTCCCCTTGCCGGGCGCTACCGCCAAGGGGAGGCGGGGGAGTCGGCCCTGTGGGTCGGACGGCTGGAGCGATGGAAGAGGCCGGGACTGGCGATCGGGGCGCTCGTTCATGCGCCGGCGGCGAGGCTCAAGATCGTGGGCGACGGGCCCGAGCGCGCGGCTCTCGAATCCTTCGCCCGAAGCGCCGGCGTGGAGTCGCGCTGCGAGTTTCTGGGTCGGGTCACCGACGAGGAGCTTCTCGGACTGTTTGCAAACGCCCGGCTCGTTCTCGCGACCGCAGCCGACGAGGACTACGGATACGTTCCGCTCGAAGCCTTCCTGTCCGGCAAGGCGGTCGTGACCGTGACCGACGCCGGCGGCCCGCTGGAATTCGTTCAGAACGATTCGACGGGCTACGTGGCGGCGCCCACCCCGGAGGCCCTCGGCGCCATGATCGATCGCGTCTGGGACCGGACCTCCGAGCGCTTGCAGCTGGCCGAGCGCGGGCGGGCGGCGGTTGAAAGGATCTCGTGGGACCACGTGATCGACACTTTGCTCGGGGCGGCGGGACTGTGAGCCCGCTTCCGGAAGTCGATGCCCGGCTCGCCCGGGAAATCGGCCGGGCCCTCGGTGAAATGGGAGGGCGGCAAAACGATCCCTGGATCGGCCGGATGGCCCGGGCGCTGCGCGAGTTCCTTCCGCCTTCAGGGGGCGCGGTGCGACCGAAGGGCCGCCCGGGCGGAGAGCATCCCGGCGAGGATGCCGTCCTCGAATTGAAAACCGGGATGTGAGCGCAGCTTCGGGTGGTCGTGGGGTTGGAGGAGGTCGTCGTCGGTGAGGGACGGATCGATGCGACGGGCCAGAGCCGCGATTTTTTTCCGCTGCCCGGAGATCAGGTCCTCCAGAATGGAGTCCTCCGCCCCGGAGATCATTTCAGGGCGGACGGAACGCCGGACGCGTCAATGATCGACCGCGCCCTCGCCGCGAATTCCTGCGCCGGAACGAAGCCGAGGATTTCTCCGGCCACTCGGCCCGAAGGCGTCAGGAACAGGAGGGTCGGAAAGCCGTCCACGCCGTAGCGCTGCGCGAGCGCGGCGCCGTCGCGCTCTGCGTCGAGCCGAACGTAAACGACCCGCGCGAGCTGTTCCGAAACGGACGGGTCGGGATAGACCTCTCGTTCGAGCTTCCGGCACCATCCGCACCATTCGGTCGTGAAATCGACGAGCAGCAGGGTCTTGCGGTCCGAGGCGAGACGCGCGGCCCGATCAAAAGGGGAGCGCAACTCCTGGTTCGTGAGGCCCGCGAGGCCGAGCACCAGGAGGGCGGCGACGGCGGTGGCGGAGAGGCCCTTCGTCACGAAATCACGATAACACGGTTGCGGCCGTGTTCCTTTGCCTGGTACAGGGCCGCATCGGCGCGCTCGAGGACCGTTTCGATCGGCTCTGCGGGCGCGACCTGCGTCACCCCGACCGATACGGTGAGGGACAACGGACGATCCTCCCACCGAAACGGCGCGGATTCGAACCGCGCGCGGATCCTCTCGCAGACGCCCTGGGCGGCCTCGACGGGGGTCTCCGGAAAATACGCGGCGAACTCCTCGCCGCCTCGCCGTCCGCAGATGTCCTGTTCCCGAAGCTCGTCCTGAAGAATTCTCGCGAAGAGACGAATCGCCTCGTCCCCCGCGGCGTGTCCGTGCACGTCGTTGAGGGCCTTGAAGCGGTCGAGGTCGAAGGCCGCGACGGAAAGGGAGCGGTTGTAACGGCCCACGCGCGACGCCTCTTTTCGCAACCGGGCGTCGAAATACCGGCGGGCGAAAAGACCGGAAAGCGCATCGCGCGCGGCAAGGCGGAAGTTTCTCTCGGAAGCGACGGCGCTCGCGAGGGAACGGTAGGTCGCGCGAAGCCGGTCGAGATCGGCACCGGAAAGAGAACGGGCGAATTCCAGTTCCCAGTAGCCGACCGGGTGGCTACCCGAGTAGAGCGGAAGGTTGAACTTCTTCCGGCCCTTGGGCGGAACCTGGAGATGGAGGGGGGCGAACGAGTGGGAGGTTTCCGTTCCCGTGAGCCGGTCGAGATGCTCCCGCTGAAAGGCGGAGCGGATTCGCGGATGAGAGTCAGCCGGCCGGGGAGGATCCGCCGGGTCGTCCCGGGCGGATTCCCAGATCTCCCGCACCCGATCGTCCTGGTCGAAGAGGTACAGCTCGAACCGTTCGAGGGGAGCCAGGTGCGTCACCGCCTCGTGGGCGCAGGCGGCGATTCCGCCGGCATCCGGAGCCTCGGCGAAGGCGTGAGCGAGGTTCTCCATTTCCCGGAATCGTTCCGCCGAGCGGCGCTCCCGCCGCCGGGCGCGGAGCAGCCCGACTCCGAACACGACGGCGAGAAGAGCCAGGGCTCCCTCGGTGAGCGCAGGGCGGGAGGTGGGCACGGCGGGAATCATAAAAAAAAGGGGCGCGACGAGCGCGCCCCTTTTCTCCAGCGAGGGTTGGATTACTTCGAGGTCGTTGCCGTCG
This sequence comes from Thermoanaerobaculia bacterium, assembly GCA_050747885.1. Taxonomy (GTDB): domain Bacteria; phylum Acidobacteriota; class Thermoanaerobaculia; order UBA5066; family DATFVB01; genus CAWEYG01. Next base: position 6,231 of record JBOGJO010000349.1, on the reverse strand, counting down.
TGGCGGTCGTCGTGGTCGCGGTCGACGTCGTCGCCGTGCCCGTCGCGGCCGGAGTTTCGGTGCTCGTGGACATCGTGGTGGTCGTCGTGGTCGCCGTCGAGCCGGTCTCTTCCACGACCTTCGGCTGCTCGGACGTGGTCGTGGTCGTCGAGGTTTCGGTCGAGGACTCTTCCGCCTTCTTGCATCCGCCGAGGAACAGGAGGGCGGAGGCGGTCGCGGCCATCAGGAACAGGGCAAGGGACTTCTTCATCGGTCGATCTCCTTCTCTATAAATCGAATTCGAGATTTTCGAAATTCGTCAAAAACCCCCGGTGACTTTTCCTAAAGACCCCGCAATCATACATAAACGCCAAGTGCTGTCAACCGATTCCCTGCTTTTGGGACGGATTGCGAAATCCGGTGGTTGAGGTTACCCTTGGGGTTTTCGCGAGTCGGGCCGGGATTGCGTTCCGGCAGGGGGACAGACGATGTTCGAAGGTCTCGGCGATCGCCTCCAGCGGGTCTTCAAGGATCTGCGCGGGGAAGGGACGCTCAACGAGTTCCACCTGGAGACGGCGCTCCGGGAGATTCGCCTTGCCTTGCTGGAAGCGGACGTTTCGCTTCCGGTCGTCAAGTCCTTTCTGACGAAGGTCCGCGAGGAAGCGGTGGGGCAAAAAGTCACAACCGCTCTCTCGCCAGCGCAGGAAGTCACCCGAATCGTGAGGGATCAGCTCGTCGCCCTTCTGGGAGGTGAGCACATCGATCTGGACGCGAAGGCGCGCCCGCTCGCAATCCTCCTCGTCGGGCTCCAGGGATCGGGCAAGACGACGACGGCCGCCAAACTCTGCCGGCTGCTCAAGGAAACCCGTGGACGCTACCCGATGCTGGTGCCGTGCGATCTCGCGCGCCCCGCGGCGGTCGCGCAGCTCCAGACGCTCGGCCGGAAAATCGGGGTCCCGGTGTTCGATCCCGCCGGTCGCGCCGATCCCGTTCTCGTCGCAAAAGATGCCGCCCGGGAGGCGTCGTTGACCGGCCGGGACGTCGTCGTCTTCGACTCGGCGGGACGACTCCACGTGGATGACGAGCTGATGCTCGAGGTCTCGCGGATTCGCGACGCCGTCTCGCCCCGGGAGATCCTCTTTGTTGCCGACGCGATGACCGGGCAGGACGCCGTGCGTTCGGCGGCGGCCTTCCACGAGAAGCTTTCGCTCACCGGGGTCGTGTTCACGAAGACCGACGGCGACTCCCGCGGCGGCGCCGCCCTGTCGATCGTCGGCACCGTCGGCCGGCCGATCAAATTTGTCGGAACCGGCGAAAAAATCGAGGACCTCGAGCCCTTCCATCCCGACCGGATGGCCTCGCGAATCCTCGGCATGGGCGACATGCTCTCCCTCATCGAGAAGGTCGAGCAGTCGATCGACGCCGACGACGCGCGGCGGATGGCGCAAAAGGCGGGCGCGGGGGAGTTCACCCTCGAGGACCTTCGCGACCAGCTGAGGTCGATGAAAAAGATGGGCTCGATGTCTCAGGTTCTCGATTTTCTTCCGAAGGTCGGCCCGTTTCGTCAAATGCCGTCCCCGTCGGAACTGGACCCGCGAGCTCTCGGGCGCATCGAGGCGATCGTCGATTCGATGACACCCGAAGAGCGGCGATTTCCCCAGATCGTGAACGGGAGCCGGCGCAAGCGGATCGCGAAGGGCTCGGGGACGAAGGTGGAGGACATCAACCGGCTCCTCAAGCAACACGCCCAGATGAAAAAAATGATGAAGTCGATGAAAGGTCCTGGCCGGGGACTGAGGGCTCAGGATCTCAGGAACCTGTCGTTTCCCGGCGCGCGTTCGAATTAACGAGATGAAAAGAAGGAGAGAGAAAGAATGTTGAAGATCCGACTCCGCCGAACCGGGACGCGCAACCGTCCCTACTATCGCATCGTGGTCTCGGGTTCCCGACGGACCCCGGGGTCCGAAATTGTGGAAGAGCTCGGCTTCTACGATGCGGTTCCGAACCCTCCGGCCGTGTCCTTCAATCGGGAGCGCGCCCGGGAGTGGATCGCCAAAGGCGCCCGTCCGTCCACGACGATCCGGTCGCTTCTGGAGAGGAAGGAATCCGCCTCGTGAGGGAGCTCGTCGAGACGGTCGCCCGGGCTCTTGCGACTCAGCCCGACTCGGTCGCGGTTGCCGAGACGGAGGAGGGGGACACGACCACCGTCGACCTGACGCTGGCTCCCGAAGACCTCGGCAGGGTCATCGGTCGCGAGGGGCGCACGGCTCGGGCGTTGCGCGCGCTCGCCTCGGCGGCCGGTCGGAAGCAGAACCGGCGTGTCGTCGTCCGTATCCGAAGCTGACGACCGGCTTCGGGTCGCCGCGATCAAGCGGCCGCACGGTCTTCACGGAGAGATTGCCGTGGCGCTGCTGGGAGATTTTCCCGAACGCCTCCAGGCCGGGTCGCGATTGACCGCGCGGGTCGCCGGCGGCGATCGGGAGTTGACGGTTGCCGGCACCCGCCGCCACGGCACGCACGTGCTGGTGCGGTTCGAGGGCGTGGAATCCGTCGAGCAGGCCAGGGCCCTCAGCGGCGGCGACCTCTATGCCGATCGTCGTCTCCTGACTCTTCCCTCGCCGGATTTCATCTTCGACGACGAGATCCAAAAGTTTCGGTGCGTTTCGACCTCGGGGGAATCCTTGGGCCGGGCGGTGGCATTCGAAAGGTTCGGGCAGAACTGTTGCCTGCGGATCGAGCGCGACGGCAAGGCTTTTCTCGTTCCCTACGCGCACCCGATCGTGGTCGAGGTCTCGCGCGACCGGTTCGTGATCGTGCTCGATCCGCCCGACGGCCTTTTCGAGCTGTAGATGCGTTTCGACGTTCTCACGATCTTTCCGCGATTTTTCGACTCGCCGCTCTCCGAAAGCCTTCTGGCGCGGGCGCAGGAGAAGAAGATCGTCGAGGTCTTCGTCCACGACATTCGCTCCTTTTCGTCGGATCCGCATCGAAAGGTGGACGACGAGGCTTACGGCGGCGGCCCGGGAATGGTCATGATCGCGCCGGTCGTGGCGGCGGCCATTGAAGGCGTCCGCGGCCTCCCGGGGCTCGAGCGGGGCCGAACGATCCTGTTGACTCCCGCGGGCCGGCGGTTGGACCACGGGCTCGCGAGGGAGATTTCTTCCTGCGGGCGGTCGATCCTCGTGTGCGGCCGCTACGAGGGGATCGACCATCGCGTCGTGGAAGCGGGGCTCTGCGACCTGGAGATTTCCCTGGGCGACTTCGTTCTCTCGGGCGGAGAGGTCGCGGCCCTTGCGTTGATCGAGGCCTCCGCGCGCCTCGCGCCCGGCTTCGTGAAGGAAATGGAGTCCGTGGAAAACGACTCTTTCTTCGGGGGCCTGCTGGACTATCCGCACTACACGCGGCCGCGCGAATGGCGGGGGCTGGAGGTTCCCGAGGTCCTCCTGTCGGGGCACCACGAGGAAATTCGCAGGTGGCGGCGGCGGCGCGCGGAAGAAATGACGCAAGAACGCCGGCCCGACCTGCTGGAGTCGGGGCGACAGAGGCCCGGGAAGGACTGATCCGTCCTGCGGGTTGCCTCCGGAGGAGCCGATCTCGTATAATCCTCCGCCGAAAGGGCTTTCCGGGAGCGATTTCTCTCGAAAGTCAATGGTTTTACGTTAGGAGCGCATCATGACCGACATTCTGCGCGAGGCAGAAAAGCTTTCGCTTCGCGGTGATCGTCCGGCTTTCGGGCCGGGGGATAGCGTCCGCGTGCACGTGAAGGTGAAAGAAGGCGAAAAGGAGCGGATTCAGGTCTTTGCGGGAATCGTGATCGCCCGGCGCGGAGGCGGTTCGCGGGAGACCTTTACCGTTCGCAAGATTTCGGGTGGCGTCGGAGTCGAGCGAGTGTTCCCTCTCCACTCGCCGATCATCGAGCGCGTCGACGTCGATCGCCGCGGCGAAGTCCGGCGGGCCAAGCTCTACTACTTGAGGGATTTGAAGGGCAAGGCTGCTCGAATTGAGGAAAAGCGCGCCGACTGAGCGCGCCCGCGCAGGCAAGGCGGCCGACACCTGGATGGCCGCCCTTTTCGCCGAGCTCGGGCGGCTGACATTGCTCTCCGAGCCGGAGAAACTGCTCCGCGATCGCGGGTATCGACGAATCGCGGGAACGGATGAAGTGGGCCGCGGCTGTCTCGCCGGCCCCGTCGTCGCCGCGGCAGTGATTCTTCCGCCGGGATTCTGGTGGCCGGGCATCGACGACTCGAAAAAGCTTTCCTCGGAAGAACGGTTCGAAATCGCCGACGAGCTCCGCCGGCGGTCGGTCGCCTACGGAATTTCCGTCGTGTCCGTTCGGGAGATCGAGGAGACCGACATTCGCCTTGCGTCCCTTTCCGCGATGCGCCAGGCGCTCGAGGCCCTCGATCCCTCGCCCGAGGTCGTCCTTTCCGACGCGTTCGCCGTCCCGGGTTTTGCCGGGCCTCAAGTTCCGATCGTGCACGGCGATGCCCGATCGATTTCGATCGCCGCCGCCTCGATCCTCGCGAAAGTCCATCGCGACCAGCTCATGGATGATCTTGCGATTCGGTATCCTGCCTACGCGTTCGACAAGCACAAGGGGTACGGAGTCGCCGAGCACCGCGAAGCCCTCACGAGGGTCGGCCCATGCCCCGAGCATCGCCTGACCTTCCGCGGGGTTCTTCCGCAACCGGTGGTTTGCTGATGGCGCTCAAGCGAGACGCCGTTCTGGCGAGCGCCGAAAAGCTCCTGGCGCGCGGAAAGTTGGACGCCGCGCTCAAGGAGTACGGCCATCTGCTGGAGGACAATCCAAACGACATCCTGGTCCTCAACAAGATGGGCGACATCTGCGTTCTGCTGAACCGGCCGGGAGATTCGATCGGCTTCTTTGCCAAAATCGCCAACCGTTACACCCGGGACGGCTTCTTCCTGAAAGCGATCGCGATCTACAAGAAGATCAACAAACTGGACCCTTCGAGGCTGGAAATCTACGGCTTTCTGGCCGACCTCTACCACAAACAGGGTCTCGTTCCGGAGGCGCGCGCACAGTATCAGGTCCTGGCCGACCATTTCCTAAAACAGAATCAGACCGCCGAGGCGGTTGCGGTCTACCGCAAGATGGCCGCCGTCGACCCGAACGACATCAAGGTTCCGGTTCGCCTGGCAGACCTTCTCACGACGATCGGCCAGACGGACCAGGCCCTCATGCAGTACGCCGTCGTGGGATCGATGCTCGTCAATCGAGGAGCTCTCGACGAGGCGGTTGCCGTTTACCAGAAAGCCCTCAAGATCCGCCCGGGGGACAAGAAGGTGCTCCGAGATCTCGTCCATTCGATGCTCGAGCGCAAGGACGGGGAAGCGGCGGTGCTCCTCTTGAAGGCCCAGCCCCGCGACGCCGAAACGATGTCGCTGCTGGCGGAGGCGCTGGCGGCCACGGGGCACCGCGCGGAGGCGCGTCAGGCCGCCGAGGGAGCGATCGCGTTCGATCCGTCGCACGAGCCGGCCCGGCATTTCCTCGCGCGTGAGGCCGCCGAACGCGGCGACCCGGCGGCGGCGTTCGAATCGCTGAAACCGATCGTCGAGATCGCCGTGCGTTCGGGTGCAATCCAGAAGGCGGTCGCGGAGCTCTCGCCCATCGCCGCGGCCGCGCCGGGCTTCGCGCCCGTGCACGAGAAATTGCTCGAGCTTCACCGGCTTGCGGGCGACAGAGTCCGCACCGTGGAGTCCTTGATCGCGCTGTCGAAGATTGCGTCCGGGAAGGGCGATTCCTCCGCTTCCTCCGAGTACTGCCGGCAGGCCCTCGAGATCGATCCGGAAAACGCCGAAGCCCGAGAGCGCTTGCGAGGGGCCGAGCCTGCGAGCCGGGAGCCGCCTCCTGCGGCTCCCGTTGTGCGGCCGGCGCCGCTTCCCGCTCCTCACCCGACGGCGAGCGCGGCCGATTTGCCCGAGCCGTCGGTGTGGGGAATCCCTTCCTTTTCCCCGGCGGAAGGGGCGGACGATCTGATGCTCGTGGATCTGGACGAAGCTCAGTTCGGCGGTCCTTCCCCCGCGCCGGCCTCCGACCTCACCGATTGGGGGCCGCGCTCCATTCCCCAGGCCGAAGCGGTCTCGCCGATCGCTGCTCCGGTCCCCGAGGCGCCGAAGCCTTCCCCTTTGGACGACACGGCGATGCGGCGGAAGATCGCGGACGACGCGCAGTGGAAGGACTCGATCACCGATGCCGAGGTTTTCGCGAAATACGGGCTTCTCGAGAAG
>JBOGJO010000348.1:0-22115 GCA_050747885.1 Thermoanaerobaculia bacterium | reverse complement strand
CAGCCAGCCCGGCAGAGACGAGAGCGGAAAGAAGTAGCCGGAGAGGAGAAACGAAGGCAGGAGAATGACCTGCGCGCGTTGAATGGCTTCCATCTGCGTTTTCGCCCTCGATGAGATCAGCAGCCCGAGCGCGAGCAAAGAAAAAAGGTAAATCGTCGACAACCCGAAGAGAAGCGGCACGCTGCCGTGGACCGGCACGCGAAACAGGGTCACCATCAGGATGAGAATCACGATCAACTGGGCGAACGCGAGGGCGAGGTACGGCAGTAGTTTTCCGATCACGACGGCCGCCGGCGCCACCGGCGTCACCATCAACTGTTCGAGTGTCCCGCGCTCGCGCTCCTTCACGATCCCGAACGCCGCCAAAAAGGTGGCCGAAAACGTGAGGAGGATCGCAATCAGGCCGGGAATCAGCAGGTTCGCGCTCCTCGAGTCCGGGTTGAAGAGCAGGAGAGGATGAATCCGAAGGGGAAGGTCCGACAGTCGAGCCCGGGTTAGCAGCTCCTCGAGGGATTCTTCGAACGCGACGCCGCTCGCGGCCGCGAGCGCCTGTGATGAGATCGTCGAATCGGACCCGTCGATCAAGACCTGGAAATCCGCGGGCTGACCGTTCAACCTCCGGCGCGCGAAATCCGGCGGAATTGCGACGCCGACGGAGACCTTTCCCGCGACGATCTCGCGCCGCATCTCGTCGGTGGAGCCCGCGACCGACCGGATGTCGAAATATCCCGTGTTCACGAGCCGGGTGAGGAGCTCGCGGCTCTCGCGGGTCCGGCTCTCGTCCAGGACCGCCGTGGGCACGCGCCGCACGTTCGTGTCGATCAGGCCGAAGAGCACGAGCTCGAGAATCGGAATCACGAAGGCCATCCGCAGCGTCCACTGATCCCGGAACATCTGCGTCCATTCCTTGCGGAGAACCGCGCCGAGCCCCCTCATACGGCGTTCGTCCGGACGGCCGCCCCGCCGGCTCTCGCGGCGTGGATCTTCGTCAGGCGCACGAACACGTCCTCGAGAGTCGGGGAAATCGCCCGAACTCGGACTTTCGAACCGGTCTCCCGCTCGAGATCACGGACGATGTCCTCGTCGGAAACGCCGCTCCGGACGAGCAGGTGGAGGGAGTTGCCGAAGATCGTCACGTCTTCCACGTACCCGAGGGCTCTCGCGCGTCCCATCAGCGCGGCGACCCCCTGCTCGCACTCGGCTTCGATCCGGCGCATCCCCGCCGGCGTGACCTCGGGAAGTCGCGTGAGGTCGTCCGGCTTTCCGTTCACGAGAAGCTTGGACAGGTACAGATAGGCGACGGTCCCGCAGCGCTCGGCTTCGTCCATGTAGTGAGTGGCCACGAGTACCGTGGCGCCCCCGGCGGCAAGCTCGAAAAGCAGGTTCCAGAGCTCGCGCCGGGCCACCGGATCGATTCCCGCCGTCGGTTCGTCGAGGAACAGGACCCGCGGCTCATGCATCAAAGACGCCGCGAGCGACAGCCTCTGCTTCCACCCTCCCGAGAGCTGGGCGGCCAGGCGACCCCGGTAAGGGCCGATGCTCGTGAGCTCGATCGCCCATTCTCGCCGGGCCTTCGCCCGGCCCCCGACGAGGCCGTAGACCGAGGCGAAGAAGTCGAGGTTTTCGAGAACCGTGAGGTCGTCGTAGAGCGAAAACCGCTGCGGGACGTATCCGATCCGCCGGCGCACTTCCTCGCCCGAAACCGCGACGTTCAACCCGTCGACAATGGCCTCTCCGCGCGTCGGCACGAGCAGACCGCACAGGATCCGGATCAGGGTGGACTTTCCCGAGCCGTTCGGGCCGAGCAGGCCGAAAATCTCTCCGCGGCGCACCGCGAGGGACACGGAGTCCAGGGCCCGGACGGGACCGAAGTCGCGAGACAAGTTTCGGACTTCGATGCCGAGCGAGTCGGGTTCGCTCACGGGCGCAAATGCACGATCGCAGCCATTCCCGGTTTCAGCTCCGGGGCCGGATCGATCGCCACCTTGACGCCAAACACCTGATCCCCGCGCTGCTCGAGCGTCTGGACGTTTCGCGGCGTGTACTCGGACCGCTGGCGGATCTCCACGACTTTTCCCGGGAACGTCCGGCGCGGGAAGGTGTCCACGGAGATCGCCGCCGGTTCGTTGAGTTTCACGAGGCCGAGCTGGGGCTCCGGAACGTACACCCGAACCCAGATCTCTCCTGGCTCGAGCAATGTTGCGACGGCCTGGTTCGGCGCGACGAGGTCACCCGGCCGCATGTCCATCGTCGCGACCACGCCGTCGGCCGGGGCGCGAACGACGAGCTCCTCCTTCTGCCGCTGCAAAAAGGCGAGCTGGCCTTCCTGCTCGGCCAGGCCGGCGTGCGCCGCGGCGATGTCTTCAGGCCGATTGCCCCTCGCCAGCTCGTCATACGACTGCCGGGCCATTCGCGCGGCGGCCGCCGCGTTGTCGTATTGCTGTTGGGGCGCGAGCCCCTGGCGCAGCAGGGCGTCCTGCCGCTGCCGCTCCTTTTCGGCATTCCGCCACTCGACGCGCGCCCTTTCCGTCTCCTCGCGGCGAGGACCATTGAGAGCTTTGGCCAGATTCGCGCGGGCGCTTCCGACGCGCGCTTCCTGCTCCCGAATCTGGCGGTCCAAAAGATCGGGCTCAAGCGTCACGATCGGCTGCCCGGCCCGGACCAAGGCCCCTTCGTCCACGTGGACCGTTTCGACCCGGCCCCCCACGAGCGATCCCACGTCGACGTCCCGCGCCTCCACAGTGCCCGAGAGAACGAGCTCGGGGGATCGCTGTCCCTTCCAGAACAGCGCAAAGGCCCCGACGGCAACCACGGCCGCGGCCGCGAGAACGATGATCCCGCGCTTCATTCGCCGTAACTATACAGGCCGGCGTTTCCGTCCCGCCCACAATCGCGATAGTGTCCGAAGTCGGCGGAAGGAGACGACATGCCGGAAGGCCCGGAGCTCGAGCGCGAATTCGACCGGCTTCAAGAGTCGATTCACGAAGCTGCCGAAGACGAAAAAGCGGGGCGACGCTTTCTTCGATCGGTTGCTCTCTCGACCGCCCTGATCGCCGTCATCGCCGCCCTCGCCTCGCTCGAAGCCGGCGGCACCATCAACGAGGCTCTCCTGAAAAAGAACGCCTCGATGGCGTTGAGCACCGAAGCGTTCGACGCGTGGGCCCAGTATCAGTCGAAAGGAATCAAGGCCGCGGTCCTTTCGGCCCAGAAACAGATCCTGATCTCGCTCGACCGGGTCCCCCAGCCGTCGATCGACGCGGATCTCGTTCGTTACCAGAAGGAGCAGGCCGACATCTCGACCGCGAACCGAAAGATCGAGAAGACCTCGAGAGACGAGGATGAGGAAGCGGAACACCTCATTCACCGTCACCATCGTTTTGCCGCTTCCGTCGCGCTGCTCCAGATCGCCGTCGCTCTCTCTGCGATCGCCGCCCTCGCGCGAAATCGCGGAATGTGGATGCTTTCACTGGCCCTCGCGGCTGTCGGCGCCGCAGTGTTCGCGGACGGCTTTTTTCTGCTCTTCTGAGCTGCCGCAGGTGAGGCGCCCGAAGCAGGTTCTCTCCGACTGGATCATTTCGGTCGTCACGAAACCGCGCCGAAACTACCGGCGGTTCGGGTTCAACGACGCCGAGAAACTCAAGAAGCACGTCCGCAAATGCGACGTCATTCTCGTGGACGGCGACCAGCGCGTTTCCCAGGCGATCAAGACCCTCACAATGTCTTCGTGGTCTCACAACTGCGTCTACATCGGCGACGAGCTCCTGCGCCGGGGCCATCCCTTGAAAGACGAAATCGAGCGCCGGTTCGGAAAAGAGGCCCAGCACCTCGTGATCGAAGCGCTCGTCAGCACGGGTGTCGTCGTCTCGCCCCTGGTCAAGTATCTCGACTTCAACCTTCGAGTCTGCCGACCTTTCGGCCTTCGGGAAGACGACGCCCGCACCGTCCTCGACGAGCTGATCGGCCAGGTCGGACATCGATATGACGTGAAGAATTTCACCGACCTGATGCGGTATCTGCTCCCCTTCCACTGGATCCCGGCCGGGCTCCGCGAAGACGCGCTCCACCTGGGCAGCGGGGTCGCGACCGAGACGATCTGTTCCTCAATGACGGCCGCGGCATTTCAAAAGGTGGGGTTCCCCATTCTCGCCGAGTTCCGTTCCCACAAGCCGCGAACCGCGGCGGAGAAGGTAAAAGCCGCACTCTTCGGCAGGCGCGCACGGCGCGCCTACACGGGGCTGTTTCAGGCCCGCCATCCCACCCTCATCGTTCCCAGAGATTTCGACCTTTCCCCGTATTTCGACATCGTCAAATTCAACGCGATTGCAGACGGGTCATTCGACTATCGGAGAATCCAGTGGGCGAAAATGAATGTGTTCCCCGAGGCTCGGGGCCGGCGCCACTGAGCCTCGAGCAGGTTATTTTTTTCCGAATCGCGCGGCGAGGTCGAATGCCGCCTTGTAACCCTTCGACTGTTTGATCTTCTTGACCTGAGCCTTCTGAGCCTTGTTGAGGTTCCGTACCAAACCCATGTACTTGCCCTGAAGCTTTCGCATGTTCCTGACCTGCGACGAGCTTTCCTTCCTGGCGCGGGTCACGGCCTTCCGGACCGCCCGGGTCGTGACGCGAGCGCCTTCTCGAACTTCTCGCCGGGCAACCTGACCGAAAGCGCGTTGCAAGCCCGCCAGTTGCGCCTGAAGATCGTCAATCCCTTTTCGCAGATTGTCTACAGTCTTGAAGATGTCGTTTGCCATTGTGCCTCCTGACAATAGTCTATAGCGAAAGAGGTTGGAAAGCATAGTGCGTGCTCTCCAATGCGACTATGGACAGACGAGGCGAGTCTAAAGGTCGCCGGCCGCAACCTCGACAAGATCGCCGGGACGAATGTGTTTGCGAATCCCGGCGTCGACTTCTTCCTTCGTCAGATCCGCGACCCGGGCCGCAAACCCGTCCAGGTAGTCCATGCCGAGGCCGTAAGTCTCCGCCATGTCGAGAGCGCCGGCAATCCCTGAATTCGACGCGAGATCGACCTTGAATTTCCCCGCTCGAGACCGCTTCTCGTCCTCGACTTCTTTCGGGGTGATCCCTTCGGAGGCGAATTCGTCGAGAACGGCGCGCGCGGAGGAGACGGCCCGCGTGAGATTTGCGGGCGCGACTGTGAGAGAAATCGCGAACGGCCCCGAGTATCGCCCGGCCGAGATCCGCGCATTGATTCCGTAGGTGAGGCCCTCCGTGTCGCGAACCCGGAGCCCGAGCCGCGAGGACAGCGTCGATTGCCCGAGAGCGGCCACTCCGAGCGTCGTCGCGAGAAAATCGGGATCGGTCCGAAGCAGACGGGAGTCTTCCGCCAGCAGCACGTCGGCGTTGACCTTGTCCTTCATGGGAACGCTTTCGGACACCGCCCGAGGAGCGCCCACGGCGGGAACGTCGAGATCCGGCCCGGAGCCGTCCGGGGCATCCGACAGCAAATTCGCGAATTGCTCGACGGCCGCCTGCCCGTCGAGGTCGCCGACCGCGACGAGGATCAGGGTCGCCTTGCCGTACCGGGCTCGGTGAAACCCGAACAACTCATCGACAGTGGAGCGCTCGATGGCCCCGATGATCTCTTCCGGCGTGTCCGCGCGGTACGGATGGCCGGGGGGATAGAGGAGGCGCGAGGCGGCCGTCGAGGACCTCCACCCCGTCTGGTCGGAAAGCTGCCGAATTCCGCCGATGAGCCTTTCCTTCTCCCGCGCGAGCTCCTCCTCCGGAAACGCGGGTTCGGTCAGCATCTCCACCAGAGCCTGGAACGCCAATTCCCGGTCCCGAGCGAGGCAGGAGACCGACAAGTCGGCGGTGTCGGGATCGCCTCCCGAGGCCGAAAACGAAATCGAGATTCCCCGGCTCTCGAGCTCCTCCGCCATTTGCATCTTCGTGCGCTTGCGGGTTCCCTTGTCGAGCATCTGCGCGGTCAACGATGCCAGCACCGGGTTGGAGTCGGGAGAATGCGCCGAGCCGGCGCGAAGGGTCCCGGAGAGCGCGATCGTGGGGTTGAAGTGGTTTTCCAGCGCCAGGAACCGAGCCCCGGAGCTGTCGAGGAGGCGGACCGTCTGCTCGCGGAACGAGAGCCGTGTCATTTCGGCTCCCCCTCGACTTTCGGCACGAACCACCCCACGGTGGCGGAATCGTCCTGAAAACAGTCGCGGGCCGCCCGCTCCACGTCCTGGCGCGTGACTTTCTGGATTTTCGAGAGGTAATCCACGTACCAGTCCCAGTCCGCGACGGCGATCGCCTCGGTCAGGCTGCCGGCTACCTGATCCGTGGTGTCGCGCTCGAAGATGACGTCCGCCTCGATCTGTGTCTTCGCCTTCCGAAGCTCCTCCTCCGTGACGCCGTCGCGCGCGGCGCGGGCAATTTCCGCACGGAGAATTTCTTCAGCCCGCCGGTGTTCGGTCCCGGGGGCCAGTGTCGTGAAGAAGGAAAACAGCGACGGATCGTGGAGCTGCCACGCGATGGCCGAGACCGAAATCGACAGGGACGGCTCGACGAGGGCCTGATAGAGCCGCGAGGTCACACCCACGCCGAGGATGTTCGCAAGGACCGCCAGCGGATACGTCGCCGGGTCGGATGCCGCCACTGAGCGGTACGAGATGGCAACCCATCCGAGCTGGCCGGTGCGGCGAATCGTGAACCGACGCTCCCCCTCCTGCCGGGGCTCCTCCGTGTAAAGGCGCGGAATCGGAGTCTCCGACCGGGGAATCCGTCCGAAATGTCGGGCCAGAAGGGAAAGCGTTTCGCCCTCCTCGAAATCGCCGATCACGATCGCGGTGGCGTTTTCCGGGTGATAGAAAGTGTCGTAAAACTCCTTGAGCCGGGATGTCGGCATGCCCTCGATGTCGCTCTTCCATCCGATCGTCGGGTGGTGGTACGGGTGCTCGCGAAAGGCGATCGCGAAGGACTCCTTGTAGAGAACCTGAAAAGGGCTGTTCTCTCCCCTTTCGAATTCGTTTCGAACGACGGTCATTTCCGGAATCCGGTCGCCGTCTCGAATGAACGACCCGCGCATCCGGGACGCCTCGATCCTCACGGCGAGCTCCAGCTGATCGGACGGGACGGTCTCGAAATAGTTCGTCCGATCGAACCACGTTGTCGCGTTGAATCGCGCGCCGACGGACTCGAGCGTGGCCGCAATCTGCGTGCCCGCCTCGCGGTGGAATTCCGGCGTTCCCTTGAACATCAAATGCTCGAGCAGATGCGTTGCGCCCGTGTGGCCGACGGCCTCGTGGCGCGAGCCCACGCGATAGACGACACAAAACGTCGCGACCGGAGCCACGGGATTCCGAAGGAGAAGGACCTGCATCCCGTTGGAACGCAGGCGCCATTCCCGAATTCCCTCGCGTTCCTTGACGAACTCAAACTCCGAGACAGGCGAGCTCTCGGCCGCCATCGAATCCTCCAATCCGGAAGGGATCAGCCGCCGCCGGCGATGTCTTCGGCTCCGTCCACGCCGATCACGTTTCCCGAAATCCAGCGTGTCCGTCCCGAAGCAAGGGCGACCAGAGCGCCGGCGACGTCCGCAGGCGTCGTGAGCCTCCGAGCCGGATGGAGCGCGAGAACGCGCTCGATCATGGCTTCGTTTCCCGGGATCTTCCTCAGGGCCGGAGTGTCGGTCACTCCGGCGCGAATCGCGTTTGCCGTGATGTGGCGCGGGGCCAGTTCCACCGCGATCTGCCGGATGTGCGACTCCAGGGCGCTCTTCGCCGAAGACACGGCGCCATAGGCGGGCCACACGATGTGGTCGCCCGCCGAGGTCATCGCGAAGATCTTCGCTTCGTCCGCAAACAGCCCCGAAAAGTACAACTCCTGGGTCCAGTACACGAGCGAGTGCGCCATGACGTCGAGAGTCATCTCGATCTGCGCCTTCGCGAGCGAGGCCTCGCGGCTCTCGCCGAACATCGGCTTGAGGGTGCCGAAAGCCAGCGTGTGGAGCATCACGGAGACCCGTTCCGACCCCGGAGCGTCCGCGAGAACGGAGCGCATGCGCCCGACCACTTCGCGCCGCTTCTCCTCGTCGGCCGCGTTGATGTTGAAGAACTCCGCCCGCCGCTTTGCCGCCCGAATTCCGGCGACGATCTCCTCGACCTTCGGCAGGGTCGATTTGCGATCGAGATGCACGCCGAAAATGTCCCAGCCGGCATCCGCGAGAGCCCGCGAACACGCTTCGCCGAAGCCCGAAGAGGCGCCCAGGACGAGCGCCCAACCCCGTTTATTGTCTCCGCCCATTCGTGCGGAGTCTAGCATAGGGAATTCGAAGCTACGGGACGTAGCCCCGCATCGTCCGAATGTGCACGTCGGGCTTTTTGCAGGCGACGGAAACGGTCCGAAACTCCTCGTCGCCCTTCTGAGAATCGGTCCGATACGAGAGAACGTACTGAGACCGCAGCTCCGTCTCGATCTGGCGAACGATGTCGGGGATTTTTTTCGCGTCGGTCGTGAAGAAAATCTCTCCCCCCGTGTCGGAGGCCATTTCCTTCAGCTTCGAACGGACCCCGAATTCCGCGATCGAAATGTCGACCGCGATCACGTAGACGGGGACCCCGATCGACCGCAGATACCGCAGCATCGTCGGATAGTCCACCCAGGAGTGGTTGTCCCCCCCGTCCGAGATCACGACCAGCGCTTTTCGGCCGGTCGTCGCCCGGAACTGGTACAGCCCGAGCACAACCGAGTCGAAAAGCGCGGTCTGCCCCGTGGCCGACGTGTTCACAACGGCCTTGACGAGCTCCGGCACGTCCGAAGTGGGCGCGGCCACGAGGGTTGGCACCTCGTTGAACTCGATCACGAAGCCGCGATCCTTTTCGTGGATCAGGTCTTTGAAGAGCGCGCTTCCCGCGTCGTGGACGAACTCCATCGCCTTTCGCATCGAACCGGAGCCGTCGATCACGAGGCCGACATTGAGCGGAAGGTTCTGGGCGATCTCGAAAGAAAGGAGTTTTTCCGGGCGGCCGTCTTCCGAAACGGCGAAATCGGGCTCGGTGAGCCCCTTCACGAAGCGACCTTCGCGATCCAGCGCCGAAACGTGGAGCTGGACCACGTCCACTTTCACGTTCTCGACGGCCGTGCCCTGGCCGCGAAGGAAATGAATGTCGTTGGCCTCCTGCCCTTCCGGGGTCACGGCGGTGGCACGGAGATAGCTCGCCCGCGAATATTGTGCCGCGGGAATGATCGCGACGTAGGGAGGGGCGGTGAAAGTCTGAAACTTCTTGTCGTCGACGAACAGGTCCACCGTCTTCGCGGTTCCCCCGTTGATCGATTGCACCGCGACGCGTACCGTCACCCCTGAAGAGGCATGCTGTGCCGGGATCGGCAAAATCCGGACAGCCACTTTCGCATCCCCCTCGTTGATCGCCCAGGCATCCTCGTCGATGAGGTTGCCCAGAGAGTCGAAACCGACGGCCCGAACGGTCTGACGCCGCGGAATCTTCCCGAGGTCGATTTCCACCGTGTACGGGGGGCGCGTCCGCGCCAGGACCAGCTTGTCGTCGAGATAGAACTCGACTTTCGTCACCGGCGGCCGAACCGTTGCCGAGAGCCGGATGAGGCCGACCGGCGCCTCCCGGTCGGGCGGCAGAATGGTGACCCGGGGCGCGGCGGCGGCCAGGGCACCGGAACCGGCGCTCACCGGAGATCTTTCGGGGGCGGTCAGGACGACCCCCTCGGCGGAGGGGAGGGTCGACCCGTCGTTGGGCGCCATCTCGGGGCGGAAAACCTGGCCGACCTCGGGAACTTCGATCGGAAATTTCAACGAGGCCCAATTCCTGACGGCGTCCCCGAGGTCGATTTCGACCTCGTAGGCGCCCGGCGCAAGCGATCTGAGAAAGGAGAATTGAAGAGGCTCGCCTTCATCGACCCTTCCCGAAAACGGATAGCTCAA
Organism: Thermoanaerobaculia bacterium; assembly: GCA_050747885.1. Classification (GTDB taxonomy): domain Bacteria; phylum Acidobacteriota; class Thermoanaerobaculia; order UBA5066; family DATFVB01; genus CAWEYG01. The sequence goes on along the minus strand of JBOGJO010000348.1, from coordinate 12,205 downwards.
CGCTTCGCTCGCGCCGTTCAAAATGGCGCGGATCGAGCCCTTGATCGTCATCGAATATTGATGGATTCCTTTGCCGAGAAGAGCCGTGGCGATCTCCGCGGAGCTCAACCGGATTCGTACGACGGTCTTCTCCCCGAGGGAGCCGAGGTACTGGGCCGAAGTTTCGACTTTGAAATTCTTGACGGGAGTTTTGAGCTTGGTCTCGGAGGTCTGCACCTGGGCGCGGAGCGGCGCGGCAGGCGCCGCGACGAGCACGACAAACAACGCGACGAGTACCGCTCGGAACACCGCTCCGGACACCGCTCCCGGGAGCGCGCCGAGAAGGGCTGCCGAAGGGGATTTCACGTACGCCATAATCGCCCGACTCCGGCCGATATTCCCGGAGTCAGGCCGCAATCGCGTCGACCGCGAAGAAATCCTCGACCGCCCTCCGGAAATCGTCCGGCGTCTGGAGCTGTGAGATGCGAACGCGCAGCGCGCGGCCGTTGGGAAGGCCGTGCGTGTACCACCCGGTCATGGTCCGAAGGCGGTGGAGCGCGTGGGTCGCGTTCTCGGAGTCGGCCTCGATCTCGGAGAAATGCCAGAGCATCAAGTCGCGCCGCTCTGGAAGAGTCGCCGGGACCGGCTGACGCCCGGCGAGCAAGTCGGCCGTCTGCCGGAAGATCCACGGATTCTTCATCGTCGCCCGTCCCGCCATGACGGCATCGCAGCCGGTTTCGCGAAACATCCGCACGGCGTCTTCCGGGGTCTCGACGTCGCCGTTGCCGACCACCGGAATCGAGATCGCCGACTTGAGCTCCGCGATCGCCGACCAGTCCGCGTTCCCCGTGTACATCTGGCGGGCCGTCCTTCCGTGCATCGCAACGGCCGAAACGCCCTCGCCCTCGCAGACCCTCCCGATTTCGAGAAAGTTCCTGCGATTGTCGTCGAGGCCGAGGCGAAACTTGACGGTCAGGGGAATCGAGAGGCGTTTGCGAACTTCGCGGACCATCGCTTGCGCCAGCGCCGGGTCTCCCATCAGCGCGGCGCCCGCGCACCCCTTCAGCACCTTGTTGGCCGGACACCCCATGTTGATGTCGCAAACGTCCGGGTGGAGCTGCTCGACGATGTCGGCCGCGGCCGCCATGCGCTCCACACTCGAACCGTAGATCTGGATCGACAGGGGGCGCTCCTCTTCATCAAAGACGAGCTTTCGAAGCTGGCGCGCGTTGCCGCGCGTGATCGCCTCCGAGGAGATGAATTCCATCGTGACGAGACCGACTCCCCCGATCCGTCGAAGCATGCGGCGATAGAGCCGGTCGGTGATCCCGGCCATGGGAGCCAGGACCAGCGGCGGGTCGATCGGAACGGGGCCATACTGAAGCACCGGCGAATTATAGCGGCACCCCGGTTCATTGAATCCGTCAGCGGGAATCGGTAACATGGCCGATCGCCGACGGAGAGGTGGGTGAGTGGCTGAAACCAGCGGTTTGCTAAACCGCCGTAGGGCTAAAACTCTACCACGGGTTCGAATCCCGTCCTCTCCGCCATCCGCCTTCGCCCTGCCATCTGCGACGGCGACGCTACGGAGCGATCAATTCGCACCCAGAACAACCGTCACGGAACCCCGCGAAGGCGGATGCCGCGGCGAAGTTGCGCCGGAGCCGTGCGAAGGCGAATAAGGACTTGACGCGGGTTCTCAATAGTTCTATTATTCTCGATGTATGGATGACTCGCAGGTCGCCGAAACCTTCAAAGCGCTTTCCGACCCGACGCGCGTGAAGATTCTCGCGATGCTCAAGACGAAGGGGAGGTCCTGCTGCGACCTGATCGCTCGCAACGAGCCGGGGCTTTGCGCGTGCGATATCGAGGAGGCCGTGAAGCTCTCCCAGGCGGCGGTCTCCCATCATATGGGCCTCCTGCGTCGTGCCGGGTTGGTGGAGGCGGAGAAGCGGGGGCGCTGGATCTACTACCGCCGGAACGAGGCGGCGCTCGCTCGGCTCGCGGACGTGATCGCGAAAGCAGTCTAAGAGAGTTTTTTTGCGCACATGGTTCGATTGTTTGTGATCTATTGATGAAAGGAGATCTCGCTCATGTCATCCGTTCATATTTCCCTGAACGTTTCGAACCTCGACACATCCGTGGATTTCTACAGGCGTTTCCTTGGAGAGCCAGCGAAGCTCAAGGCTGACTACGCAAAGTTCGTGACGAGCGATCCGGGAATTCACCTCGCGATGCAGCCGACCTTGTCTTCCCGACCGCCTGTCGGCGCGCTCTCCCACCTTGGCATCCGAGTCGAGACCGATGCGGAAGTGCGGCGTTGGCGTGACCACGTCCAGGAGCGGGGCCTGTCGTTTGAGGATGAGATCAACACGACTTGCTGCTATGCGCGCCAGGACAAGTTCTGGGTAACCGATCCCGACGGAAACCGCTGGGAGGTCTACAACGTCCTCGAAGACGTGGACGCGCTGCCTCTCGTCGACGGGAAATCGGCCTGCTGCCTGCCTGCCGGCGCGACCAGCGATGGGGTCGCTCGATGACGGCCGCACGGGTGCGCGTCCTGTTTCTCTGCACGGGGAATTCGGCTCGGTCGCAGATGGCTGAGGCGATCCTCCGTCACATGACGAAGGGAACTCTTGACGTCAACAGCGCCGGGAGCGACCCGCGACCGGAGATCAATCCGCTCGCACGCGAGGCCGTCCGCAAGGTTCTCGGGTTGGAGATGACTGGCCAGCATCCCAAGTCGATGAATCAGTACCTCAACGATCGGTTTGACTACGTGATCACCGTCTGCGACCGGGCTGCCGAGGTCTGCCCGACGTTTCCCGGGTCTCCCGAAATCATCCGGTGGAGCCTGCAAGACCCTGCGGGGGCGACCGGGACTGAAGAGGATAAGCGTCGCGCGTTCGAAAACAGCGCCAAGGACCTGATCCAGCGTATTCGGCTCTGGATCGCGCTCCCGGGCGCGGCCAAGCAGATCAATCCAACCCGGAGCGCCCTCGCGAGATCATGATGGCAATCAAGCGGCTCTCGTTTCTCGACCGCTTCCTCACCCTTTGGATCTTTCTGGCGATGGGGCTGGGGGTAGTGCTCGGCTACGCCGTCCCCGGATTCAACCGGGCGATCAACGCGTGGAACGTTGGCACCACCAGCGTGCCGCTGGCGATCGGCCTCATTCTGATGATGTACCCTCCTCTGGCCAAGGTGCGGTACGAGGAGCTGCATCTGGTCTTTCGGAACAAGAGGCTGCTGGCGCTTTCCCTGTTTCAAAATTGGGTCATCGGTCCGCTGCTCATGTTCGGCCTGGCCGTACTCTTCCTGCGCGATAAGCCGGAGTACATGATGGGCCTGATTCTCATCGGCCTGGCCCGTTGCATCGCGATGGTTGTCGTGTGGAACGACTTGGCCAGGGGGAACGCCGAATATTGCGCGGGACTGGTGGCGTTCAACTCGATCTTCCAGGTGCTTTTTTTCAGTGTGTACGCCTGGTTTTTCGCCACCGTGCTCCCGGCTCGGCTCGGTCTTCCCGGCGCTGTCATGAACATTACGATCGGTCAGATCGCGAAAAGCGTTTTCATCTACCTTGGGATTCCGTTCCTCGCAGGATTTCTGACCCGGCTTGGCCTTGGCAAGCTCAAAGGGCTCGATTGGTACCAACGGGTCTTCGTTCCGAGGATCAGCCCGATCACGCTCATCGCGCTGCTCTTCACGATCGTGGTCATGTTTAGCCTCAAGGGTGAGGCCATCGTGAAGCTGCCGCTGGACGTGGTGCGCATCGCGATTCCCCTGCTGATCTACTTCGTCGTGATGTTCACGCTGAGCTTTTGGATGAGCCGAAAGGCGGGTGGAACCTACCCTCAGACGGTGACGCTTTCGTTTACGGCAGCATCCAACAATTTCGAGCTGGCGATCGCGGTCGCCGTTGCGACGTTCGGCATTGCTTCCGGCGCGGCCTTTGCCGCGGTGATCGGGCCGCTCGTGGAAGTGCCGGTCCTCATCGGGCTGGTGAACGTTTCGCTGTGGTTCCAGCGGCGGTTCTACCCCGTCGGCTCGGAAGGAAAATCGGACTTGAATTCGGCGACTGTGCAACGGAGCTGAAGCGACGAACTCCAGCTGGTCCCGGCAAGAGCTCAAGAGGACGGGGTGCCGCGCATAGCTCGTCGGTCAGGGCGAACTGCGAAACCGGGTGCCGTGCCAGCGGGCGGTCTCGAGAAACGCCTTCGACCAGTAGGGCCAGTCGTGGATGCCCGGCTCCAGCCGCGCTGTCGCCTGGAATGCCGTACCGAGGCTCGCCGACGATGAACGAAGGCGGATCGTCGCAAACCCCTTCTACTGCTTGACCGCGCTCCACGTTCCGTTTGCCGTCTCGCCGCCCGGGTCGCCGCCGCCGCCACCATAAGCGCACGAAAAGCTTCCGCTCGCCGTCACGCCCCCGGTGCCGGAAGCTACGAAGTTCCCGGTAAAGGTGCAAGTGCCGTTGTTGCCATCGGCGCCGCCAAAGTCGGCGGACCCGGCGCTGGACAGGGTGCCGCTGCCGGAATCAGGTTGTGTCTCGGAGATCACACCGTTGGCGTCTGTGAAAGCGAGAAGGCCCGAGATGGGAGAGGCAGACCCGCCGCCAGGATAATACGTGCCCACATAGCTGCCCAAATAGGACCCGTCGAAGGGCGATGCCGAGGCGCCCGCCTGTGTGACGGTAAACGCCTGCCCCGCGACCGTCATCGTGCCGGTTCGCTGGATGCCATCGCCATTGGCCGCCACGAAATAGCCGAGCGTGCCGATTCCGGTCCCGCTGCTGCCCGACGTGATTTCGATCCAACTCGAATTGCTCGCCGAAGCCCACGCACAGCCGGAGCCTGCCATGACTGTGACCGCGCCACCGCCTCCCTCGGCTCCAAGGGAATTTCCCGCGGGCGAGAGTGAATAGGTACAGACTCCGCCACTCGATCCCAAAGGAGGAGCGGATGTGAACGCTTCGATGAGTGAATTGGCGCCGAGAGCTGTCAAGATCACCGCGCTAACCGTTTGCGGAAGGAATACCTTCAGGGTCCCCAGCATGAGCTCATTGATTTTCTCAGCGCCGCCTTGAACCAGCTCGACGGCTCCCGGTGTGGTTTGGTTCAGTGCGCCTCCCACCGCGATCATTCCCCCGGCTCCCTCGATGGTTACGGCGAGCAGAGCCGCCGATGGAAGCGCGACCGCGGCAAAAGCGATTTCGGGAGCCGCAATCGCGGTCACGGTGAGGACCGTCAGGCCAATTCCAACCGCTCCGGCGGCGGCGACAACCGTGTACCCGAGATCAAAAGCGGCGGCGGAACTACAGACGGCCGACGTCTCCGAGGCAGAGACAAGATTCGACGCATCGTCGTTCAGCTGGGGAGAGTACTGCAACCCTGCTGTGGCAAACAGACCAGCTTCGGACCCCATGCAGGCGCTTGCGGAGGCAAGCCTTCGCGGACCCGACAGTAACGATGACCTCTCGTTCAAGAGGCTGAATTCACTCGTCGTCCCGATCGCCATGGCCATGCCGATAAGCATCTGATCCGCTGTTCGCAGCCGCGAGGAGGTCACGGCGACATCGCTTCCTCCAACCGTGCCGAGAGAAAAGCTGTGACTTGGATTCTTCACAACGTCATCGACACTCGCGATGAAGGGAGTCAACGAGCTGATCTCGTTCGAGAGAGCTGCCCTCAGGGCAGGGGTGTTCAGAGATGTCCCGTTCACATCGTTCTCGAGTGCCTGTGCCGCGCCGACGGTGGCTTTCAACAGGCTCAGCGTGATGGCGCCTGCGGGCGCATTGGGGACGGGAAGGCCTTGTATCTGAAACCCTCCGACAACGTTGGACGAAACGCTCGTGGTTCCGGCGGACCGAACGACCCGCACGTTGACGTTCCCGGACGCAATCGATCCCGTCTGCGGATCCAGGTACGGCGGAATGGCGACAGTCAGACTTGTTGACGTCGCCGCGACCAGGGGGACGCCCACCGCGAATCCGAGGCTGTCAGAGAACCGAACAGTCAGTGCAGCCGGTAGATCAAAACCCGATCCGCTGATCGTGAGGAGCGAAAATGGCGAGGCTGCGGTCGTGCTCAGGGAATCGATGTGAGGCTGAGTAAGCCCCCGGCCGTTCACCGGAGCGACCGGCGGCTCGATGACCGAAGCCACGCACCCACGCGGACAACCAGCCGGAGCCGCGATGAACGTCCCGCCTACGTCGCCAAACCCCAATTCATTGAGCTGCGGGTTCCCGGCCGTGTTCGTGATTCCGTCGTCCCACATCACGAGGAACTTGCCGCCACCGAAGGCGACCGGAGAGAGCCCCTGGTTTCCCGGGCAGGGGGTGATGTTGAACGACTCGCCCAGCGGCGTTCCCGTCGCACTGAGGAAGCGGCCGACGACGTCCCAGTTGGCGGGGTCGCTCACCTCGGTCCACGCCACGAGGCAGCGGCTACCGTCGAAGGCGATCGTAGGGAACCTCGGGCCGGGTCCGCCGGCAATCGTGAACACCGGCGCATCGACAGCTCCCAAGCCCGTGACGACGCGGCCGCGGACCTCCCAGGCGGGATTTCCGTTTCCAGGCGAGGTTTCGTAGCCAAAAGCCACCAGAAAGTCCGTTCCTGCCGCAATCGCGGAAAGGGGCATCGCGTTCGGCGAAATTTCCGGGTCGATCGTGATAACACCCGAAAAATCGCCCGCCTTCGAGACCAGCCGCCCCTGGATGATGTTCTGGTTAACGCCAATGTGTTCCGTCCAGGCCACGAGGTAGTTGGAACCGTTGAACGCCACGCTCGATAAGATCTTCGACGGCACGTTGGAGGCGAGAGTCATCTCGGCCCCGACGGCGCCGCCCGACGCCACGAACCGGGCAGCCAGTCGGGACACTGCCGACGGGTCATTTGACCCGACCGTGTATGCGACCAAAAACCTCGTCCCATCAAAGGCGACGCCCGCCGGTTCTTCCGCCTGCGATCCCTGGCTGATGACAAAGGGGCTGCCGAGCGGGGCTCCGGCGGTGCTGACGAACATGCCGTACACGGCGTCGGGCCCGGGATAGGCGTCGTCCGGCCACACGAGGAGGTAGCTCGTGCCGCCGAATGCTACAGAGGGAGCCCCGCCCGTCCGTCCGGTCCGAATGCGCGAACCCACGAGCGTCCCCGCCGGGGACACGAACTGCCCACCGATGTCGTGGCGATCGATCGCATCGCCCTGAATTCCCACCAGGAAGTTCGTCCCGTCGAAAGCGACGCCAAAGCTGAGCTCCTGTTGGCTGGAATTCGCAATCGGGAACGCGTTGGCAGGACAGAAAGACGACCCGGCACCGGCGGCGATCGTGAAAGTCATCGCGCAAATCGACAAAACAAGGACAACGGAAAGACGCCGATTCGACATGACCCCTCCTGTGCCCCGTCGAATCAAGGCGACGACCTCCCTCGACAGATCAGACGTCTGAAGGGTCGGGAGAGCCAGCCGTTCTGATTTACGGTGAATTCAGCATACGCTCTTCTGAGTTCCCTGATCGATGCAATTGCATCAGGTGGAAATTAGCCCCTCTCAGTGCTCGGCGCTGAGGAATTTCGCCCCGTGCCACGCGGCAATTTCCAGGAACGCCTTCGACCAGAAGGGCCAATCGTGAGTCCCCGGCTCGAGGCGCGCGGCCGCGCGAATGCCGTGCCGGTTCAGGAAATCGGCGTACTGCGCCGCGACGTGGTCGAGGTGATACTTGTCCTGCGTTCCCGCGAGGAGGAAAACGTCGAAGGGATCGTGCCAGTCTCCTCCGGCCTGAACGATCTTCCAGACGTCGTTTTCGGCGAGCGAATTGTCCGCAGGCGAGCTCCCGAACACGCGATGGAGCTGCCGGCGTGCCAGGAAGAACATGACGCGGATGTCTTCCCATCCCATGGGGATGATCGCCCCCGAAAGCGACGAGACGGAACCGTACTCGTCCGGGTGATGAAGCGCGATCTTCACCGCGCCGTAGCCCCCCATGGAAATCCCGGTGATGCCGCGGTTCTCTCGGCCCGGGAGGACGCGAAAGCGGCGTTCGACTTCGCGCCGGAGGTCTTCCGCGACGAGATCCTCGTACCGGCTCGACCCGTCGTGAAAATTCGAGAACCACGACCGACGACCTTCCGGGGAGACGACGAGAAACTCCGGAAGGGAACCCGCCTTCATCGCCGATGCCAGCCTCTCCGTCACGCCGTGGCGCGAGAGCACGCGGTGGTCGCCGAAGCCGTCGTGCAGAAAGTAGAGAACGGGGTACGAGCGCGAAGTCGAAAAATAATCCGGCGGAAGGAAAACCGAATACACGGCTGGTCGAGGGAGGCAGGGGCTCGCAAACGATCTCTCCAGACCCGGGGGCGGCGACCCTTCGCACAGAGCCGCGAGGGCCAGCGCGGCGGCGATCGCGGTTGCGCTTCGGCTCATCGCTCGAGTCTACCTACCGGATCGCGAAACCTCGATGCCGTTGTGAGCCGGCCGGCGGGGAACCCGGGTCGAGGCGAGCAGGGTCGCAGCCAGCGCGGCGGCGAGCAGCACGAACGCGAGCGCGATCACCTCTCCCATCCGCCGACTCAGGCCGGACCGTCGAACCGGATAGAAGACGAGCTTGCGACCGTCCCGGAGATGAAACCTTCCGCAGGAACCCGGAGGAGAAATCTGCATTTTCCACCCGCAGGCATGCAATCGACATGCCTCTCGAGGTCTTTACGGAGCAATCCCTCCCCGCGTCGTTCCTATTTCGGGGGAGTCAGCGACGCGTCATCGGGAACCTCGGAAACCGACACGTTCTCGAAGCGGATCTCCACCGGTTTTGCCGCCATCGGTTTCGACGTCGAGAGCTCGATCGGCCCGAATCGGCGCCAGTCCTTCCACGCCACCACGGTCGCCGGACCGGATCCCCCGTTCAGGATGTATTTCCACTGGTCGAGAAGGTGCGTGGAGCGGTCGATATCCATCCAGTAAACGTCCCGCGGAGTCAGGCCGACGTTGTCGAAGGAAAGCTTGATCTCGTCGCAATCCTGGCCCGCGGCCGTCTTCACCGGCCCCACGTATTCCAGGTTCACTCCCGGGTCGAACACCTTCCAGGGCGCGAGCAGCCAGTACGTGTCGTTGATGAATCGCCCGTAGGCATTCTCGAGGCCTTCGGTCTTCGCCGTTCCTTCCGTGCGCGCTCCGTTGACGAAAAAATCGCCCGCTCTCGTCTGAACGTTGAAATAAGCCTTCCAGGGGCCCGTCTTCGAATCGACGCCCTCGACCCGGTAGCGGCCGTCGTCGCGGTCCCACCAGTGCGAGAAGGTGGCGACTTTCTTTCCGTCGCGCACGACCGTGAAGTCGAAACGCAGGAACCGCGCCTTCTCCCAGCCGGCCTTCCCTCCCATTGCGGAAATCATCGCATCCGCCACAGAAACCGCTTTCGGGTCCCGACCGGCGAAAACAAGCGCCGCCGAACTCAAAAAGACCGCCGCCGCCACCTTGTTCTTCATGATTCAATTCTAGCGCCGAAGGGGAAACGAATCGCCGTGCTAAGATTTTTTTGTGGAAGACCTCGGCCGGATCCCGGAGAACCTCTCGCGGCTGCTCGGCGGAGCGGGTTTCCGCCTGCGGCGAAGGCTCATTCTCCCCCTCCTGACCTGCGACCCCGGAGGCGCTCCTCGCGCAACGCTGCTGACGTTTTCGGAGGTCCGAGCCCTGTCCCGCGCCCGATTCGCCGTGGCCGTTTCGGGCGGGTCGCGAACCGAAGCGAACCTGATCCGCCGCCGGGGAGCGACACTCCTCTTTCTCGATGCGGGAATGGCCATTTCTATCCGGGCCCGCGCCGGAAGGGCGCGAGTTTCCCGGGCCTGCCCGGACAAGCGAATTTTTCCGCTGCAGGTCGTCGGCGTGAAAGAGGATCGCCCCCTTCGCGGCGAAGGGTCCGTCTCGATCTCGAGCGGCGCTCGATTTTCCGGCGGGCGCGCGGCCGCGTTTTTCTCGCCCGCGCTCTTCCGCGAGCTGGGCCGGGCTTGATGCGCTTCGAAGGGAAACATGTCCTGGTGACCGGAGGAGGGCGCGGCATCGGCCGCGCGATAGCGGCGGCCTTCTCTTCGGAAGGCGCCCGAGTTTCCGTATTTTCACGCACGGCCGGCCTCGCCGAGACGCCCCGAGAAACGACGGGCGGCCCGCGCGGCTCGCTCGCCGCCTACCCCTGCGACGTGGCGAGCCGGGACCAGGTGGAAGCGGCCGTCGCCCGCGCCCGCGCCCATTCCGGGCCCGCCGACGCGCTGGTCAACAACGCCGGCATCTTCCTCTGGAGGCCCTTCCTGAAACTCGTCCCCGAGGAATGGGACCGCGTCATCGCGACGAACCTGACCGGCGCATACAACTTCTGCCGGGCCGTCGTTCCGGAGATGGCGTCGAGGATGAGCGGCCGGATCGTCAACGTCTCTTCGATCCATGGCCTGCACGGCGACGCCAATCTCTCGGCCCACTGTGCCGCGAAATTCGGCCTCATCGGATTCACCCAATCCCTGGCGAAGGAATTGCGCGAGCACAACGTGACCGTCAACGCGGTCTGCCCGGGCAGCACGAACAACAAGGAGCCTGACGAGGAATCGCTCCCCCGAAAAGCTCCCCTCGCGGAGAAACTCCGCCCTCGGGACGTCGCCTCGGCCGTGCTGTGGCTCGCCTCCGACGAGGCGGCGGGAATCACCGGCGCTTCGATCGAGATCTACGGCGGCACGCGCGTGACGATCCAGCCCTGAGCGATCGCTCGTCTGCAAGCGGGGACCCGCCTGCCCCGGGGTCTTCGGCAGCCCCCTCGAGGAGACGCGGCGCGCCCGACTGTGGCATCCGTCCCAGCGCGCCCCTCGGGCAAGTTTTTTCGCGACACGATTCCTCGCCGAAGCGACGCTGATTCAGCGAAAAAACATACGCTCCTCTCGGGAGCCGCCTGTGACCCCGCGGCAGGTCCCGCGCTTGAAGACGAGGCCTCAGAGCGCCTGCATCACCCGGTCCGCGATCAACTCGTACCCTTGCCGGTTCGGATGGAACCGGTCCGGCGAAAGCCGGCCCGGCCGCCGCTCGAACAGGTCGAAGATCGGCACGCTCGCGGCTCGGTGGCGCAGCGCGATCTTCTCGATCGCGGCATTCCAATCGGCGATGACGGCCGAGCCGAGGTCCCCCGACGAGGAGGAAGAGAACGGGTTGTAGAGCCCCAGCACCACGATCGGCGCGGAAGCATTCAACGAGCGCATCGTCGTCAGGGCCTCGTCGAGGTTCTTCTCCATCTGCTCGCGCGACCGAAGGACCTCGTCCGGCAGCGCCGCGAGGCTTTCGCGGGGGACCGAATGGGAGAGGTCATTGCCTCCGATCGAAAGCAGAATTGCTCCGGCCGCGGAAACGAGGGCTCGCGCATGGGGGTGCGCCAGCACTTCCTTCAATCCCACCGTCTCGAGGCCGTCCACGGCAAGGTTCTCCAGGCGCAGGCCCGGGTGGGATTTTTTGAGCTTCTCCGCGACGTCCGCGGCGTAGCCGGGGCCCTCTCCGGCTCCGCGGGTCAGCGAGTCGCCGAGCCCCAGAAGAAGGAACACCCCCGGCCGCATCGTCTCGACCGCGGCGGCCGGCGCGGCCGCGGGCGGCATTCCCCGCGCGGGCCGGAGGGCTTCACGAAATCCCCAGAGCAGGATCGCTCCCGGGAGAATCGAAACGAACAGGGGCACTCGCCGCCAGAACATCCTCATGTGCTTCCGGTAACATTATCGACGATGGCTCCCCTCTCGGCGAACGGCCTCACGAAGACTCTCGGCCGGCGCGTCGTCGTCTCGGACGTGAGCTTCCGCCTGGAGCCCGCCGAGGTCTTCGGGTTTCTCGGACCCAACGGCGCCGGCAAGACGACCACCATCCGGATGCTCACCGGGCTGATTCGCCCCGATTCGGGAACGGTGACCATCGAGGGGATCGACCTCTCCCGGCACTTCGAGAAAGCGATGCGCCACGTCGGGGCCATCATCGAGGCTCCGGACCTCTACCGCGCGCTCACGGGTCGCGAGAACCTCGAGGTCTTCGCGGCCATGGTGAGTCCGCACGCTCGCTCGCAGATCGGGGAGCTGGCCCGTCTGACCCGAATCGACGAGCGTCTGGATGAAAGGGTCTCGACGTACTCCCTCGGCATGCGACAGCGGCTCGGAATTGCGCAGGCCCTCCTCGGGGAGCCGCGGGTGCTGATCCTCGACGAGCCCGCCAACGGGCT
>JBOGJO010000347.1:0-1967 GCA_050747885.1 Thermoanaerobaculia bacterium | reverse complement strand
TCGCGGACGTGATTTAAAACCTCTCCTCTCGTTCCCCTCCCCGCTGGCGGGGAGGGGATGCCGAAGGCAGGGGAGAGGTTGGACCGAGGTCGTTGAGGCCCTTCGGACGTGATTTAGTGGGGCGTGAAGACGTGAATCGTGAGAGCGTGAGCAAGTGAGCGAGCCGGAAGTCTCCATCGTCATGCCGTGCTTGAACGAGGCGGAAACGCTGGGCACATGCGTCGAGAAAGCGTTGCGCGCGTTCCAGGAGCATTCGATTTCCGGCGAGGTGATCGTCGCCGACAACGGGAGTGTCGATGAATCCCGCGAGATCGCGCGGAAGGCGGGCGCCCGGGTGCTGCACGTTCCCGAGCGGGGCTACGGAAGCGCGCTGATGGGCGGAATCGCCGCGGCACGGGGAACGTACGTCATCATGGGCGACGCGGACGACAGCTACGACTTCGGGGAAATCCCGAAGTTCGTGGAAAAACTGAGAGAAGGTTTCGACCTCGTTCAGGGCTGCCGCCTGCCGTCCGGGGGAGGGTCCGTCGAGGCGGGAGCCATGCCGTTTCTCCACCGCTGGCTCGGAAACCCCCTCTTTTCCTTTCTGGCGCGGAGATGGTTCCACGCGCCGATTCACGACGCGTACTGCGGTCTCCGGGGATTTCGGAAGGATTTTTTCGAGAGCCTCGACCAGCGCTGCACGGGAATGGAATTCGCGACCGAGATGATCATCAAAACCAGCCTGAGAGGCGCGAAGGTCGCAGAAGTCCCCATCACTCTCCATCCCGACGGACGCCGGGCGCATCCGCCGCATCTGAAGACGTTTCGCGACGGATGGAGGACGCTTCGTTTTTACCTGATGTTTTCGCCGCGGTGGCTTTTCCTATATCCGGGATACCTTCTCATCGGGTTCGGGCTGCTCGGCTACGCGGCGGCGCTGCCGGGACTGCGCGTTCGCGGAGCCAAGCTCGACGCCCACACGCTGCTCTTTGCGAGTCTGTCGCTCCTGTGCGGCTTTCAAGCGCTGATTTTCGCGATCTCCGCAAAGCTTTTCGCGATCGGCGAGGGGCTGCTGCCTCCGGATCCGCGTTTCACGCGATGGGCCCGGACGGCCACGCTCGAGAAGGGCGTGATTGCCGGCGTCGCCGGCCTTCTTCTCGGATTCGGCCTGCTGGGCGTTTCGCTCCTCCGATGGCGGCAGGCCGGGTTCGGAGACCTCGACTATGCGAAGACGATGCGAATCGTGATCCCGGGCGTGACGCTGTCGGCGCTCGGCTTTCAGAGCGTCCTGTCGAGCTTCTTCTTCAGCATCCTGGGGCTCAAGCGACGATGAAGCTGATCGATCGAATCCACGAACGCGTTCACCTGCGCCGCGTCGGCGTTCTGGGGGAGCGGCTGGCCCGATGGATGCCGCGGGGCGCCCGGGTTCTGGACGTCGGCTCGGGCGACGGCCGCCTGGGAGCCGAGCTCATGCGGGCGCGGCCGGACCTGGCGGTCGAGGGCCTGGAGACGCAGGTCCGGGAAGGCTCGCAGATTCCCACGAAGGGATTCGACGGTTCGCGGATTCCTTTCACGGACAGGAGCGTGCCCGTCGTCCTGTTCGTCGATGTTCTTCATCACACCCGGCACCCCGACCGGCTTCTCGCCGAGGCGGCGCGCGTGGCCTCCGACTGCGTGATCCTGAAGGACCACTTGAGCGATCGTGTTTTCTCGAAGCCCCTTTTGAGATGGATGGACCACACTGCCAACTCGAAGTTCGGAATGGACATCCCGGGAAATTACTGGCGCCGATCGCAGTGGCGGGCGGCGTTCGCGAAGGCCGGTCTTCGAGCGGACGATTTCATCGCGTCGATCGGGCTCTACCCGGCTCCCTTCGACTGGGTCTTCGGCGGCTCACTCCATTTCATCGCGAGGCTCGTGCGCCAGTGAGAGCCGTGAGCACCCCGCCCCTCGTTCCCCTCCCCGCTGGCGGGGAGGGGATGCCG
>JBOGJO010000346.1:0-6635 GCA_050747885.1 Thermoanaerobaculia bacterium | reverse complement strand
ATCCCAATTACAGCAGCAGCTCGCTCGAAATCCGCCACGAGGGAACCGCCTTTACCCGGTTGGAACGAGTCGGGGCCATCGCACGGTGGAAGGAAATTCTCCCCCACGCCTTGGTCTGCTCGAGAGGGCCTTTCGCGACCTCGCGGTCCAACTGCGGACGCTGTGAGAAATGTCTTCGGACGATGATCGAGCTGTTGCTCTCCGACTCCCTCTCCGAGGACGGCCCATTTTCCGCCGCCGACGTCGACCCCTCGGGACTTGCCATCGCGACCATGCGGCCCGGCTCGATTTTCCACTGGGAGAGGCTGCCCGAACTTCTCCGAGCGCGAGGCCGCGACGACCTCGCCGAGTCTGCCGAACGTCTCCTCTCGAGGACGATCCGGCGGCGGGACTGGTTCCGCGACCGCGGATGGAAGGGAAGCCTGCGCCGCCTCGATCGGAGACTTCTCGGGGGCCGCCTCCTCGAGACGAGCCGGCGTCTCCGCGGCTCGGGACCGGGAAGGCGGCCGCGATGAAGATCCGGGACGTTCGAAAGGAGAAACGGGGGACACGCGTACGGGTCTCCGCCCGTGTGGAGTGGGAGGACTCCCCGCAGCCTTCCCTCGATCTCTTCTACGAGGCCGACGAGCCGTTCGGCGGCGAGATGTCGGCCGACCCCAATGCGTTCCTCACCGCCTGCATCCTTCCCGCGATGCGGCACGGGGAAAGGAGGGTTGCCCTCGAAGGCCCCGTCTGCCCGAGGCTCGCCGAGGGACTTTTCACGGCCATCGAGCTGCTCCGATCGTGGTTTGGACCCCCGCGGCGCGAAGTCCGGATCGAGCCTGCGAAGGGTTACCGCGCACCTTTTCCGCGGCGGCCTGGTCGCAGCGCGCTCTTCTTCACCGGCGGACTCGACTCGCTCCATCTCTTGCGTCGAAACCGGATCGAATATCCGCGATCTCATTCGGAATCGTTCCAGGACGCCCTCGCGGTTTCGGGTTTCCTGCCCGACCGACTCGGCGCGCCGGGCCGGAACCGCTCCCGAATCGCGCTGTCCGAGATCGCGGCGGAGGCCGGCGTCCGACTCGTCGCGGTCGAGACGAATCTGAATCGATTCGAGACCGACCTGAATTTTTTCGCGGAAGAATACATCGGCGCCGCTCTGTGCTCCGCCGCGCACCTTTTCGCCGGCTCGCTGACCTCTGTTTCCCTGGCGTCGGGCAGAAACGTGCGTTTGCTGGTTCCCCGCGGAACCCATCCTCTTCTGGACCCGTGCTTCACGAGCGGGGCGCTCGAAGTCCGGCACTCCGGAATTCATTACTCGCGCATCGAGCGTCTCCGGGAGATCTGCCGGTGGGACCTCGCGGTGAAGAATCTCGTCGTGTGCCTTCAGGACGCGCCGGCTTCCTTTCTCAACTGCGGCCGTTGCGAGAAATGCCTTCGCACGATGACGGCTCTGACGGCTCTCGGGCGGCTCGCCGACACCCGGGAATTCCCTGTTCTCGAAGTGTCGGCCGCGGCAATCGAGTCGGTGTCGATCACACCCCACGTGGCCGACTACTGGAGAGACCTGCTGGAACCTCTCCGGAAACGCGGACGGGACGATCTGGCCTCCGCCGTCCTGCGAAAGCTCGAAGGCGCGGACCGAGCGAAGAAATGGTTCGAAGAGGCGGGTTGGAAGGGAGCGCTTCGGAAACTCGATCGGCGAGTTCTCGGAGGCGGCGCGCTTCGACTCCGCCGCACGCTTCGGAAAGCCTCGGCAAGATGAGAATCCGGGACATCCGGCGCGAGCCGGGCGCGCCCGGAAAAGCGCGATGGGCCGCGACATTCGATTGGGAGGAGAACGATCGTGCGCCCTTCGAGATGCGCTTCGAAGAAGATCGCGATTCGGCCGAACACTCGCGCGGCGAGGTTCATCCGTTTCTCCTGGCGTCGATCCTGCCGGCCTGGCGGCGGGGAGAGCGCCGAATCGCCGTGGAAGGACGCATTTGCCCGAGGCTTCGGGACGGACTGGACGCCGCCCAGCAAATCCTCTCGAGCTGGTACGGGCCCGACCGCGTTCCGGTCGCGCTCGAGCCTTCGGAAGGCTTTCATTCCCAGGATCGAGCGGGGAAGGCGGCCCTGTTCCTGACGGGTGGCGTCGATTCCCTCCACATGCTCCGCGTCAATCGAAGCGCTTTCCCCGCCGGACACCCGGCCTCTTTTCAAGAGGCGATCTACGTCTCGCGGCTTTCCTTCGTCGAAGAATCGCCGAGCGAGCGGTCGCTCGACCTCGCGCAGCGGCAGGCTCGCGCGGTCGAGTCCATCTGCTCCGAAAACGGCCTTCGGTTCCGATGCATCGAGAGCAACTTCCGGTTGCTCGACCACGGAGATTGGATGGTGGCTCCCCAGGACCAGGGCGCATTGCTCGCCGCCGCCGCGCATGTCCTGGCCGGCCGAATCGCAACGGCATCGCTCGCAGCGTCCCACGACCTGGATCTTCTCCCGGCCTGGGGCACTCACCCGCTGCTCGATCCCCAATACAGCAGCTCCGGTCTCGAGTTTCGGCACGAAGGAATCGCGCACCCGCGTTTCAAGAAACTGCGGGAGATCGCCGACTGGGAAACCGCTCGACGGCGGCTCGTGGTTTGCTTTGAAGGCCCGATGCCGGCGGGTCAGCTCAATTGCGGCGAATGCGAAAAATGCCTGAGGACGATGACCGGCCTCCTGGTCCTGGGCGCGCTCGATCGGTTTCCGGTCTTCGGCTCGACGGGCGTGACCGAAGAAAAGCTCCTGGAAATGAACTTCGGTTATCACTCCGAATTCTTCCGATGGCTGTGGACCCCGCTCGTCGAGCCTCTGAGGCGGCTCGGCCGAGCGGACCTTGCGCGTGCCGTGAAAGAGAAGCTCCGATCGGCGCGAAGACACCGGGCATGGATCGAAGAAACAGACTGGCGCGGAAGAATCCGGCGCTTCGATCGAAAGCACTTCGGCGGCCGCCTGTGCTCCGCCAGCCGCCGCCTTCGCCGACTTCCCGCAGCAGAAAATCCGGACTCCCCGGATCGCCGCTGAGGCTCGTCGGCTTCAGGAGTCTCCGCCCAGGCAACGGCGGGTCCATGCGTCGAGAACCCGGATTCGAAGGCGAAGGCGGGGGTCGCGCAGGCTCTCCTCCGGGCCGAGGGATTCCGTCCATCCCCCTTCCACGAGCCTTCGATCCGCCCCGCGCAGGGGAAGCTCGACGTTGCGAGAATGGCTTTCCACCGGGCCCGGGAGCCCGAGTTTTCGAGGTTTCCACAGGACCGAGTCGGGGACCATGCCGGCGAGGGCGGTTCGGAGCACGATCTTCGTCCAGCCGTCTCGAAAGAGAAAGGCGTCGGGCAGACGGCGCGCGAATTCGACGACCTGGTGATCCAGAAACGGAAGGCGGGTCTCAATTCCCGACGCCATCAACTCTCGATCCTCGAAAGCGAGGATTCCGGGCAGATAATCGACGCAGAGCAGGTGCCTCTGGTGCTGCTGCAGCGTGCCGCCGATCGAGCACCGACACGGCAGCGGCGCCCGCGCCTTTCGCAGCGTTCCCATCGCATGCCGTCCGCCGCGAAGAGCTCCCCACCGGCGCCGGCCCGACAGGAACCCCTCACGAATCGCCGCGCCCCGGTTCCCGCGGTTCCACAGCTGTTTCGAGAAGAGGTCCCCGGGCTCATAGCCGCCGAAGAGCTCGTCGGATCCCTGTCCTCCGAGCATGACCGGGAGCCCTCGTTGCCGGGACGCACGGCCCAGGACCCACTGCGCGTAAAAGATCGACGCCGGAATGAGCGCGTCGACCGTCTCCACCATCCGATCGAGCTCCCGGTCGAGCTCCTCCGCGGACGGTTCGAGGAACTCTCCGGAAAGGCCCGTGGCGCGAAGGACTTCCCCGACGAAGAAGCTTTCGTCGATGTCGGGTAGGTCCGGATAGCGCGTGGAAAGAGTCCGGCCGGTGAAACTTCCCCGCTTCCCGATGCGGCCGAGGATTCCCGCGATCCCCGCCGAATCGACTCCGCCCGACAGCAACAACCCGATCGGCACGTCGGCGCGCAGGCGGGCCTCGACGGAGTTGGTCAGCAGCTCCCGCAGCTGCTCCGACGCTTCCGGAATCGACCCGGGAACATCGAGCCGCAAAGCCGCGGTATCAAGGTCGTACCAGGGCTCGATTCGGAGCCCCTCCCTTCCGATCCGGAGCATGTTTCCCGGAGGCAGGCATCGGTAGTTCGCATAACAGGTGACGTCCACTCCGTCGGCGGTGACGCCCCCGGCCAGGAACCCGCGGGCAAACGCAAGATCGGGCTCCGCCGGGCTCGCCGGACGGAGGGCCTTCGGCTCCGAGGCGAACGCAAAGAGCGATCCCGCCGTCGTGTAGTAAAAAGGCTTGATCGCAAATCGGTCGCGGGCGCAGAAAAGCTCGCGCCGCTCCGCATCCCAGATTGCAAACGCCCACATCCCGTCCAGTCGCGGAAGAGCCCCCGCGCCCCATCTCACGTACGAAGCGAGCAGAACCTCCGTGTCGGTCGAGCTCGAGAATTTCTCCCCCTCGGCCCGGAGCTCCGCGCGCAACTCCGGCGCGTTGTAGATCGCCCCGTTGAAAACGATCCACCAGCGGCCGCCCCCCCGCTCCATGGGCTGCCGTCCCGCGTCCGAGAGATCGGTGATCGAGAGACGCTGGTGGCCCAGCGAGACCTTGAGGCTGCCCGGTTGATTCAATCCGGGGCTCGAGCGTGTCCGGCGGGGAAATCCGGAGTTCCGGGGGCCTTCGGAGATCGAAACCGCATCATCCTCCATCCAGCCGCCGCCGTCGGGCCCGCGGTGCTCGATTCGGCGAAGCATGCGAAGAAGCACGCCCCGATCCGCCGGAGCGCCCGACAGGTCGAGAAGTCCCGCGATGCCGCACATGGTCGCGCGATCTTAGCCGATCGAAATGCGCGCGTTTATACTCGCTCGCGTGCGGGTTGAAAATTTTCGGATGGATCGGTCCGTCGTCGCCGTTCGGCTCACGGCCGACATCGTGTGGGAGGATGCGCCGCGCCGGCCGTTTTCGCTTTTCTACGAGACCGATGGAGCTTTTGCCGGCGACCTCGACCAGAGCGCCGACGCCTTCCTTTGCTCGGTGGCGATCTCGGCATCGCGGGACCGGGAGAGGCGCATTCTTCTCGATCGGCCGGTGTGCCCGCGTCTCGCGAGGGGCGTCGCGAACGCTCTCTCGATCCTCAAGCGATGGTATCCCGGTTCGCGGACTCTCCCCCGGCTGGAATCCCGAGGCGATTTCCGAAGGGACCACGGCCCGGGGCAACGGGCCGCCCTCTGCCTTACCGGCGGCGTCGATTCCCTGCACACGCTCTGGCGAAACCGCCGGGAACATTCCCCGCGCGATCCCCGGTTTTTCCGCCGGGCCGTCTATGTCGTTCACCTCTCGTTTCCTCCGGGCGATGCCCTGCCCCGCGCCCGCGATGTCGCGCAGCGGCAGCTCGAGGCGCTGAAGACGATCTCCCGGGAGATGGAGCTGGACCTCTGCGCCATCCGAACGAATGTTCGCGCCATCGAACCCGAGCTCTCGTTTTCGCAGGCCGAGGGCCTCGCATCCCTTCTGAGCGCCGCGGGGCACTTCGGGTCCCGAGGCATCGGAACGCTGTCGATCGCGTCCTCGTCGTACGACTCCTTCAACCAACGGCCCTGGGGAACGCATCCCCTTCTGGACTCGAACTTCTCGTCCGCCGGATTGCAAGTGATTCACGAAGATGCGGGGATGCCGCGAACCGAAAAGGTCCGGAACATCGCGCGATGGGAATTGGCCCGGAGAAACCTGTTCGTCTGTTTCGAAGGACCCCTCGCCGACGGCCGAGCGAACTGTGGACGTTGTGAAAAATGTCTGCGG
Source organism: Thermoanaerobaculia bacterium (assembly GCA_050747885.1). Classification (GTDB taxonomy): domain Bacteria; phylum Acidobacteriota; class Thermoanaerobaculia; order UBA5066; family DATFVB01; genus CAWEYG01. The sequence goes on along the minus strand of JBOGJO010000346.1, from coordinate 769 downwards.
ACGATGACGGCGTGGCTCGCCGTCGGGGGAGGCGACGCTCCCGAAGCTTTCGGGGGCTCGAGCGTCACCCCCGAGGCCATCCTCCAGATGCCCCTCAGTTACGACCCGAACGAATTTCCGTATCTCTGGTCGCCTCTGGCCGCGTCGATGGAAGAAACCGGGCGGCGCGAACTGGCGTTGGCGATACGGCGTCGGCTTGCCGAGGCCAGACGCTATCTCCGGTGGCGCGACGAACGGGACTGGAAAGGAGCCGCCCGGAAGCTCGACCGGCGCCTGCTCGGAGGATGGGTCACCTCGACGAGCCGCAGAATCCGCGGACTCTCGGGACCGCCGGAGATCAACTGATCGTTTTCTTGAAAGCGCGCGTGCTCGCGGCGACCAGAATTGCCGAGATCGCGACGAGAGCGGCGACCTCCCGCCAGAGGTCCAAAAACCCGGCCCCCCGGATGATGATCCCCCGCGCGATCTTGATGTAATACGTCGCGGGAAGAACGTACGCGAGCGGGCGCAGCCAGCCCGGCAGAGACGAGAGCGGAAAGAAGTAGCCGGAGAGGAGAAACGAAGGCAGGAGAATGACCTGCGCGCGTTGAATGGCCTCCATCTGCGTTTTCGCCCTCGACGAGATCAGCAGCCCGAGCGCGAGCAAGGAAAAAAGGTAAATCGTCGACAACCCGAAGAGAAGCAGCACGCTTCCGTGGACCGGCACGCGAAACAGGGTCACCATCAGGATGAGAATCACGATCAACTGGGCGAACGCGAGGGCGAGGTA
>JBOGJO010000345.1:0-14453 GCA_050747885.1 Thermoanaerobaculia bacterium | reverse complement strand
CGTGCTGGCGCCCTTCGGGTTCGGGCGGCGTTGAGCCATCTGCTTTGTTGCCGCTTCGAGGTCCCCGCGAATGCGGGGATGCTTCGGCATCGCCTGCGTCGCGTCGCTTTGCATCTTGCCCGGCGGCGCTCCGAACGACGCTACAGCTACTTCCGGGACGGGACACTAGACTTCAGATTCCAGACACAAGCGCTCGACGGGCGTGAGCTCGAGCCATTCGGCCTATCTTCCGATCGTCGCGGTTTCCAGCGTCGCAAACTGGGCCGCGGAATCACCCGTGACGTTGTCCACGACCGCCGCAAAGAAAATCGCGCTGCCCGATGTGATCCGAATTTGAATCGAGGCGTTCGCCGGCAGAGTCACACCGCCCAGGAAGCTCGACGCGGCCTCGAGGTCGAAGAAGGCGCCCGACGGGAAGGTTTTGGTCACGCTGGTCACGAGATTTCCCGACCCATCCCGAACCGTCAAGACGGCGGAAGTCGGGACCTGGTTTCCGCTATTGACCGTTCGCACACCGAGGTTCATTCGAAACGTCGAGGAGTCTGCCGGCCCGACGAGGACGGCCGTGTCGCCAACTTTCAAGGCCTGTGCGGAATCGAACGCGGGCTCGGTATATCCGGCGGTTCCCCTGGCGCCCTGGTCGTTGAAGACCCGGGCGCTCGCGGTCGGCGTGGGCGAATGGTGGTCGCCGGAAACGATCGTCAGCGTGCCGAGCCCCGTCCTTTGCAACACGCCGAGAAGATCGGGGAAAGACTCGGTGACTCCCGGACCGAGGGAATAGGGAATCGCCGGATCCGACGCGCTTGCCGGCGTTCCGATGGGCGCGAACGAGATCGCCCCCGACATGGTCGAGGCCGTGGGGTTGGTCAACTGCAGGGCCGTCTTGAAATTCGTGCCGTTGGCTCCTGCCACGGCGCCGACCCCGACGATCACGCCGGAGCCGAGTCCGGAGGAGATCGTCCGGGTGAGGAACTGCGTGGCGGAATCCCCGCTGATGTTGTCCACGATCGCGCCAAAGAAAACGGCGCTCCCGGAAGTCACGGTCACCTGGATGGAGGCGTTGTCGGGAAGTGAGCCAACCCCGAGAAAGCTTGCGGCGGATTCGAGATCGAAGAAATTCGGGTTCCATGTCTTGGTGAGCGTCTGAATCGTGTGTCCACTTCCATCCAGGACCTTGAGGGAGGCGGTAACGCCGTGGCCGAGCGTTCGAACGCCGACGTTGAGCCTGAAAGCACTCGTGTCGGCCGGCCCGATGAGCACGCCGGAGTTGCCCGTCTGCAGGGCCTGCGCCGGCAGGACTCTTCCTTCCGTGTAGCCATCGGTCCCTTGCGCGCCCTGATCGTTGAAAACGCGGACCGTTGCCGCCGGAAGCGGTCCGCTCGAGCGCTCGACGTCCATGCTGCCCAGGCCCGTCCTTCCCAGGGATCCGAGGATGTCCGGGAAGGACTGCGTCGAGCCAGGATGCACCGTGTAGGCGAGGGAGGGATCGCCCGGGGACCCTGTCGCGCCGGCGGGGTGAAAGACCAGCGCTCCGATGGCCGTGACCGATCCGGCGTTGGTCAGCTGTACCGCGGTTTTGAAGTTCGTGCCATTCGCTCCGGCAGTCGCGCCGACACCGGTGATGATCGAGGAGAGGTCGTCAATCTGAAACGTTCCGATCTTGTTTCCATCTTGTTCCGTAAACCAGACATTGCCATCGGGACCGGGGGTAATGCCCGAAGGATGGCTCACCGGCGTGGGGATGGGGTACTCGGTGAAAACCCCCGTCAGGGTTATCTTGCCGATCTTGCCGGCACCGTCCTCCGTGAACCAGAGATTGCCGTCAGGGCCGGAGATGATGCCCACCGGGTCGCTCGCCGAGGTGGGAATGCCATACTCGACAAGAGCTCCCGCAACGGTGATCCTGCCGATCTTGTTTCCGTCGGCTTCGGTGAACCAGAGATTGCCATCGGGACCGGACGTGATGCCGATCGGGCGGCTCGCTGCGGTGGGGATCGGATATTCGGTAATCCCACCCGCCGGGGTGATCCTGCCGATCTTGTTCCCGGCAAATTCCCCGAACCAGAGATTGCCGTCGGGGCCGGCAGTGATGCCGGAAGGGTGGCTCCCCGCGGTGGGGGTGGGATATTCCTTGAAGGCGCCCGCCGGAGTGATCCTGCCGATCTTGTTGCCGACAAATTCCGCAAACCAGAGATTGCCGTCGGGCCCGGACGTGATGACGTCGGGGCTGCTCGCCGCGGTGGGGACGGGGTACTCGGTCAAAACCCCCGCCGGCGTGATCTTGCCGATTTTGTTGCCGTTGCTTTCCGTAAACCAGAGATTGCCATCGGGACCGGAGGTGATTTCACTGGCTTTGCTCGCCGCGGTGGGGATCGGATATTCCGTGAAGGCCCCCGCCGGCGTGATCCTGCCAATCTTGTTTGCGGACGATTCCGTAAACCAGAGATTGCCATCAGGGCCGGAGGCGATGTCCCGGGTGCTTCCCGCGGTCGGGACGGCGTGCTCGGTGATCGTTTGTGCAAATGTCGCTTGAATGCCGGCCAGAACGCCGAAGGCGGCGAGCGTGCCTCGAAGAATCAGGGTCCTCTTTCTCACAGTGACCTCCCCCGGGAATTTCTCGTTTCACCCGAAATGCTAACCTACCCGTCGATCCGAGCTCATACGCAATTCGGCGTACGCGGCCTTTAAGGCGGCTACTCTTCCGTGGAGACTGGCTCGGGGGCGGTGGATTCGGCCCTCAGGGCCGCCTGAAGGGTGTGCCACGGCAGGCTCGCGCACTTCACACGCACGGGGAATTCGCGCACACCGGAAAACGCCGCGAGCTTGCCGAGAGATTTGATTTCGGATTCTGGAATCTCGCCGGTGACCATTCGGTGAAATTTTTCGAAAATTTCGTTCGCCTCGGCCGTCGATTTCTGCTTGAGCTCGGAAGTCATGATCGAGGCGGAAGCTTTCGAGATCGCGCATCCCGAGCCCTCGAATTTGAGGTCCGAAATGCGGTCCCCTTCGACGTCGGCGTAGACGGTCAGCCGGTCGCCGCAAAGGGGGTTGTGACCCTCGGCCCGGTGATTCGCGCCCGCGAGTTTTCCGAAGTTGCGCGGGCGCCGGTTGTGGTCGAGGATGACCTCCTGGTACAGGGCCTTGAGATCGGCTTCGCTCATCGTTCTCTCATCGCCTTTTCATCGAGCCAGCAACTCCCGGACTTTTCCGAGCCCCGCCACGAGCGCGTCCACTTCGTCCCGCGTGTTGTACAGAGCAAACGACGCTCGCGCCGTCGCCGGAACTCCGAACCGGTCCATGACCGGCTGTGCGCAGTGGTGTCCCGTGCGGACGGCGATCCCCTCCTGGTCGAGAACCGTGCCGACGTCGTGCGGATGGATCCCCTCCAGGACGAACGAGATCACGGCCGCCTTCTCCCTCGCGGTTCCGATGACGCGAAGACCCGGCACGGCCAGCAGGCGATCCGTGGCATACGCGAGCAGCTCCGCCTCGTGCGCCGCGATCTTCGCGAGGCCGATCCGCTCGACGTAGTCGATCGCGGCGCCGAACGCGATCACGCCCGCAATGTTGGGCGTTCCCGCCTCGAACTTGTACGGCAACACGTTGTACGTCGTCTTCTCGAAGGTGACCGAGCTGATCATGTCTCCGCCTCCCTGATAGGGGGGCATTTCCTCGAGGAGACGGGCTTTCCCGTAAAGGACCCCGACGCCGGTGGGCCCATAGATCTTATGGCTCGAAAACGCGTAGAAGTCGCAGTCGAGGTCGATCACGTCGACCCCCGTGTGGGGCGCCGCCTGGGCGCCATCGACGAGGACTGGAACCCCGCGGCGGTGGGCCGCGGCGACGATCTCCCGAACGGGGTTGACGGTGCCGAGCGCGTTGGAAACATGCGGCAGTGCCACGATCTTCGTGCGCTCTCCCAGGAGCCGCTCGAATTCCGCGAAGATCAGATCTCCGCGGTCGTCCATCGGAGCAATCCGGAGTTGGGCGCCTTTTTCCTCGCACAGCATCTGCCAGGGCACGATGTTCGAGTGGTGCTCCATCGCCGTGATCAGGACTTCGTCTCCCGATGTCACGTGCCGCCGTCCGTATGTCTGCGCGACGAGGTTGATCGCCTCCGTGGTCCCCCGGACGAAAACGATCTCCCGGCATTCCCGCGCGTGCACGAACCGCTGAACCTTCCTGCGGGCGTCCTCGTAGGCTTTCGTGGATTGTTCGGAAAGCCAGTGAACCCCGCGATGGATGTTCGAGTAGTAACGGGTGTAAACGTCGCGCTCCGAGTCGATGACGGCCGACGGCTTCTGGCTCGACGCCGCGTTGTCGAGGTACACGAGGTCTTTTCCGTGAACCTTCGCCGCGAGAATCGGGAAATCGCGGCGGATGCGTCCCACCTCGAGGACGGACTCCGCGGAAACCGCGCTCGAGCGAACGCTGCTCACGCGAGCTCCTGAATGGCGGGCGCAAACGGGAGAATCCCGTGCAGGAGGGCGTCCACCCGCCGGCGCAGCTCCGGCTGCGCCACCCGCTGCACGAGCTCCGCGGCGAAGGCGTACGTGAGCAGGTTGCGCGAGGCCTCTTCCGAGAGACCGCGGGATCGCAGGTAGAACAGGGCGTCCGAATCGAGCTGCCCGGTGGTCGCGCCATGTTTGCATTTGACGTCGTTGGCCAGGATCTCCAGCTGCGGCGTGCTGTTGACGAGCGCGTCTCGCGACAGGATGAGGTTCTGGCTCGACTGTTGAGAATCGGTTTTCTGGGCGCCGGCGCGGACGAGGATCCGCCCGGTGAACGCGCCGCGCGCCTCCCCGTCCAGAATCCCTTTGTAGAGCTCGCGGCTCGTCCCGTGCGGGCGCGCGTGATCGATGACGGTGAAATTGTCGACGCGTTGGGTGCCGGTCGCGAAAAAGAGACCGTTCAGCGAGCACTCCGCGCCCTCCGCGTCGAGCGACGCGTGGACGTTGTTGCGCGCCAGGGCTGCTCCGGTCGAAAAGAGGTGCGAGAGGAAGCGGCTGTCACGGGCCTGTTCCACCCTCAGCGACCCGACGTGGAACGCGCCGAGGCTCTCTCTCTGAATCTTCACGTGCTCGACGGCGGAATTCTGACCCGCGGCGATCTGCGTGATCGAGTTCGTCAACGATGTTCTCGCGGTGCCCGCGAACGTTTCGACGAGCGTCACCGCGGAGCCCTCCCCGGCGAGGACGAGGTTCCGAATCGAGGACAGAATTTCGGACCCCGACGAACGAAACACCAGATGGATCGGCTGCTGCAGGACCCGGCCTTTCGGAACTTCCAGGACGATCCCTTCCTCGAGAAACGCGTCGTTGAGCATGGCGAACGGATCCGTCGAAGAGGAAAGCCTCGAGAGGAGCGGCAGAATCCGTCCGGCGTCCGCCGCGAGCGCATCGCGCAGCGGCGACATCGAGCATCCGGGAGCTTCCGTCGAAAGACCGGGTGCGAACCGGCCATCCACGAACACCGCGCGAGGACCCTCCGCCGGGACGATCGAATCGTCGAGGAAAGGCGACTCACCGTTCCGGGCCTCGACGGGCGCGGGAAAGAATTCCCGAGAGGCGATCGGAGAAACGTTTGTGTTGCGCCAGTCTTCCTCGCGAGCCGTCGGCCAGCCGCGATTCTGAAAGCGCGCGATCCCCTGCCGCCGAAGGTTTCGAACTTCCTCCGGATCCGCCGCCCGCCGGGCGTCGAGCTCCGAAAACGCCTCGGCGTAGGGCTCGGTCGCGATCATCTCGCCGGCGTCTCCTCGAGCCACGCGTAACCTTTGTCCTCGAGCTCCAGAGCCAGCCCCTTGCCGCCCGACCGAACGATCCGGCCCTCGACGAGCACGTGAACGAAGTCCGGCACGACATAGTCGAGGAGCCGCTGATAGTGCGTGACCAGAACCGTCGCGCGCTCCGGAGCGCGAAGCGCGTTGACGCCCTTCGCGACCACCCGCAGCGCGTCGATGTCGAGCCCGGAGTCGGTCTCGTCGAGAACCGCGAGCGTCGGCTCGAGAACGGCCATCTGAAAAATCTCGTTGCGTTTCTTTTCGCCCCCCGAAAATCCCTCGTTGACGGGGCGGTTGACGAGATCCTGGTCGATCTCGATGACTTTCATCTTTTCCTTCAGCATCGCCAGGAAGTCGATCGCGTCCAACTCTTCGAGCCCCCGATGCTTTCGCACCGCGTTGACCGCCGCCTTGAGAAAGTAGGTGTTCGACACGCCCGGAATCTCGACGGGATACTGAAAGGCCAGAAACACGCCTTCCCTGGCGCGGATTTCCGGGGCCATCGAAAGGAGGTCCTGGCCCCGGTAGAGGACGCGCCCCTCCGTGACATCGTAGCCGGGTCGGCCCGCGAGAACATGAGCGAGAGTTGATTTTCCCGAGCCGTTCGGCCCCATGATCGCGTGCACCTGGCCGGCGTCGACGCTCAGGTCCAGGCCGCGCAGGATCTCGTTGTCTCCGACTCGGACGTGAAGGTTCTGAATTTCGAGAAGAGGATTCTTACTCACCCGTTTTCAGCCTTTCTTCGGTCATCGCGAGGCCGTGGAGAGGCCGTGGCGATCTGTTCCGGAGCAGATTGCTTCGTCGCGTTGCTCCTCGCAATGACGTGTCGCTTCATCCCACACTTCCTTCGAGGCTCACGCCCAGGAGCTTCTGCGCCTCGACGGCAAACTCCATCGGAAGCTCGCGGAAGACTTCCTTGCAGAATCCATTCACGATCATCGAGACGGCATCCTCGGAGGAAATGCCGCGCTGCTGGAAATAGAAAATCTGGTCCTCGCCGATTTTCGACGTCGTCGCCTCGTGCTCCATTTGCGCGGTCGAATTCGCGACGTCGATGTAAGGAAACGTGTGCGCTCCGCACTTGTCGCCCATCAGGAGCGAGTCGCACTGCGAGTAATTGCGGGCATTGTCGGCGCCCTTGAGGATCTTCACCATTCCCCGATAACTGTTCTGGCCGTGCCCGGCCGAGATGCCCTTGGAGATGATCGTGCTCCTGGTGTTCTTTCCGATGTGGATCATCTTCGTGCCCGTGTCGGCCTGCTGATAGTTGTTCGCAACGGCGACCGAGTAAAACTCGCCGACGGAGCCGTCCCCCATGAGAATGCAGCTCGGGTACTTCCACGTGATTGCGGAGCCCGTCTCGACCTGGGTCCAGGAGATCTTGGAATTTCGCCCCTGGCATTTGCCGCGTTTCGTGACGAAGTTGTAGATGCCCCCCTTGCCTTCCTTGTCGCCGGGATACCAGTTCTGGACCGTCGAGTACTTGATCTGCGCGTCGTCATGCGCGACGAGCTCGACGACGGCGGCGTGCAGCTGGTTCTCGTCCCTCATGGGGGCCGTGCAGCCCTCGAGGTAGGACACGTAAGCCCCTTCGTCCGCGATGATGAGCGTGCGCTCGAACTGGCCGGTATTTTTCGCGTTGATCCGGAAGTAGGTCGAAAGCTCCATCGGGCAGCGGACCCCCTTGGGCACGTAAACGAACGAGCCGTCGGAAAAAACCGCCGAGTTCAAGGTCGCAAAGTAATTGTCGCTGAAGGGGACCACCGAACCCAGGTACTTCCGGATCAGCTCCGGATGGCTCTGCACGGCATCCGAGAAGGAACAAAAGACGATCCCCAGCTCGCCCAGCTTCTCCTTGAACGTCGTCGCGACCGAGACGCTGTCGAAGACCGCATCGACCGCCACTCCCGCGAGAATCTCCCGCTCGCGAAGCGGGATCCCCAGCTTCTCGTAGGTTTCGAGCAGGATCGGATCGACTTCGTCGAGGCTCTTCGGCGCCGTCTTCGGGGATTTCGGGGCCGAGAAATACACGATGTCCTGGTAATCGATCCGCGGGTAATGAACGTTGGCCCACGTCGGCTCTTCCAGGGTGAGCCACTTTCGAAACGCTTTCAACCGCCACTCGAGCAGGAACGCGGGTTCGTTCTTCTTTTTCGAAATCAGCCGGACCGTCTCCTCCGAGAGCCCCTTCGGGAAGCTCTCCTGCTCGATGTCGGTGACAAATCCGTGCTTGTATTCGCTCGAGGTGAACTCTTCGATTGCGTTGGGCCGGGATGACATCAGAGACTCCTCATCTGACCCGAAAGCCCGGAGGCCATCGGCAGCCGGGAGCCTTCGAACCGGAGCTCGCGCGGCAGGGGGTGGGTCATCGCCGCGAGACTGATCGTCGAAAGAGCCTGGCGGAGCACGAAATTGATTCGCTGCCAGTTCGCGGTGACCGGGCAAAGCGACTGATGCGGACAATGCCCGACGTCTTCGCCTTCGCCGCACTCGGTGAGCGTCATCGGGCCTTCCATCGCCGCGATGATGTCGGTCAAGGAGATCTCCTCGGCGGCGCGGGACAGGGTATAGCCGCCCTTGAGCCCGCGGTGCGACGTGAGAACTCCCCCCCTGGCCAGCGCCTTGAGGATCTTGCTCACGGTCGGCAAGGGCAGGTGCGCCTCGGCCGCGAGGTCCCGCGCCGTGTAGGCGCGACTTTCCTCGCGGGCGAAGTACGTCGCCAGAACACTCGCATAGTCGGTCAATTTCGTCATTCGGATCACTTCGACCCCCGTCCGCAATAATACAGGACCAAATCGGTCCGATTTAGAATTTAACGGGAATCGAGAGATCTGTCAAGGGGAATAAGTATTGTGTTTGTCGATCAATGGATTCCCTGATGGGCGAGCCATCGCTCCGCGTCGATCGCGGCCTTGCAACCCTCGCCGGCCGCCGAGACGGCCTGCCGATAGGTCGGATCGCAAACATCGCCGGCGGCAAAGACCCCCTCGACCGAGGTTCGCGTGGAGGGACTCTGAACCTTCAGGTACCCGACCTCGTTCATCTCGAGCTTTCCCCGGAAGAGCTCCGTGTTGGGCTCGTGGCCGATCGCGACGAAAACGCCCTGAGCGGGATATTCGGACGTTCCGCCGGTTTTCAGGTTCCGAAGCCGCACGCCCGAGACGGCATTCTTCGCCCCCAGGACTTCCTCGACGGTCGAATCGAGGACCCACGCGATCTTCGGATTCTGTCGGGCCCGGTCAAGCATGATTCTCGAGGCTCGGAATTCCTGCCGCCGGTGGACCACCGTCACCTTTGCGCTGAACTTCGTGAGGAAGGTTGCCTCCTCCATCGCCGTGTCGCCGCCTCCCACGACGATGACTTCCTTCCCCTTGAAAAAGAACCCGTCGCACGTGGCGCACGCCGAAACGCCATAGCCCATCAGCGACTTCTCGGACTCGAGGCCGAGGAGCTTCGCGGACGCGCCGGTCGAGACGATGACCGAATCCGCCGAGGCCGACGCGCCTGAATCGAGCGTCACCCCGAACGGGCGGCGGGAAAAATCGACCTCGACCACCGTCTCCTGAACGACTTCGGTCCCGAACCGCTTCGCCTGCTCGCGGAAGACGTCCATCAGCTCCGGACCCTGGATGCCGTGAACGAAGCCGGGGTAGTTCTCAACCTCGGTCGTGATCGTGAGCTGCCCGCCCGGCTGCGGGCCTTCGAACACCACGGGTTCGAGCTCCGCGCGCGAAGCGTAGAGTGCTGCCGTCCAGCCGGCGGGTCCGGACCCGACGATCGCGACGCGGTAACGGTCTTTTTTCACAGGCATGAAGGGATTCTATCCAACCGCGGAGACAGCGAACGAAATTCCCGGGGAGTCGATTCCCTCAGCGGAAAGCCCAGCTGATCCCCGCGGCGGCAAAAGAGAGGCCGGGATTTCCCCGGTGGCGCTGAGGACCGATGTTCGCGTTGGAGACGTGCGTGAACCGGAGAAAATACGCCCACCGTCCTCGCCGCGCGCCGACCCCGACCTGATCGAAAAAATTGCCGCGCGTCCCTCCGGAGGGCACGGGCTGCGAGTACGCGTAAAACGGGCCGGCTCCCGCCTCCGCAAACAGGGAGGTGCGGGCGCCGTCCCGCCAGTGATAGCGCGCGAGCAGACACGCGGCCGAAGCCGTGACCGTGACGCGGTGGGAGGGCCCCTCCCTTTCCGGGCGCGCGCGCTCCCGAAACAACTGAGCGGGGAAGATCTCCAGGCGGGCGTCGAAGGCGCGCGACAGGGGCTTCTCGAAAAACACCCCGGCGGCAACAAACTGTGCGTTGCCCTGGTTGGATCCCTGAATCTTGTCTCCTCCGGTGATTAAGAGGCCCGCCCCGGACAGGCGCGAGGCGAGCAAGAGGGCCGCCGCCGCCCCGAAAAACGGCGACACCGACGTGATCTTCCGGGTCCTCACTTCGTATCGCCGGATCGACCGATCTGGAACTGCGCCGCCAGACCGACGACGAACTCGTTGCCCGGGAATCCTCCTCCCCGGCGGACCCGCAATTGCCCGCTCGCCCCGTCCTGCGACAGGAGCCCGACGGTCTCGTTTCCATGAACTGCGCGGTAAAAAATCCTCGGCCAGACTCCCGGCGCGACCTCCCGCCGAAGGGACACCTCGTATCCCCACTCGCGGGCCAGGGAATCGAGACGATTCCCGGAATCGGTGGCGCGCGTCTCGGCGCCGAGGACGGCCAGCGAGACGAACGGAAGGCGGGAGCGATCCAGAAATGCCGAAACGAAGACGTCCCACTTTCCGGCGGCGCGCGACACCGTTCCGGAAAGGGCTTCGGTCCACGCGGGGGAGCTTCGCGTCCGCGAGGCAAAGTCGGGCTGGAACTCCGCGGCGACGGGAAGGGAGCCCGAAAGCGCTTCGGCCGAGATCGCGGCGCCCCAGGATCCCTTTCGCGCCCGGAGCTCGACGAGCGCGCCGTCCAGATGGCCTCGGGCCGAGATCACGCTCGAAGCGGTGTTGTTCTTTCCCTGAATGGTCGCGTGGTCCCACGCCGCAGCGAGCTCGAGGCCGTTCCACCGGTGACGGGCGCCCGCGAAGTAATCGATTCTCTCGGCGATCAGATCCCGCTCCTCGGAAATCTGGAATTTCGAGCCGCCGAGATCCACGAGGTCGGTGATCTTGTGACGCCTCTGCTCGAATCCGATCTCCACGGAGTCAGACTGCGTGACCCTCCGGCGCGCCAGCAGGCTGTAATTCTCATACCGGCCTCCGCCGGTCGCGACGATGCGGCCGGGCGCGCCCGAGCCCTCGTCGGCCTCGTCGTGGGAATTCGGAAACGACACCATCAGGCGCAGCTCCGATTCCGGCGTGCCCGCGCCGAATCCGGCCGGAGCGAGACGGACGTCACGGAGCCCGACCGCCGTGAGTTTCTCGGTGACGTCGGATCGATCGTCGCCGGTCGACCCCGCCGTGCGGTTCTGGCGCTGCATCGACGCATAGGCGGCCGCGATCTCCGCGGAAAACGAGGGGGGCGCCGGGTGGTCTCCCCCCAAAAGCCATGAGGCGCAGAAGACACACGCGCTGAAGAGATCCGAATTCAACTCGCCTTCCCTGAAATCATTCGGCGCATTATAGCCAGAGGCGCTGATGGTAGGATGGCAAAACGCGTGAGCGACCGCCGTGGCATCCCCGTGCTGCTCTTCGCGATCCTGCTTTTTCCCGTCTTCGCTTTCCCCGACGACTCTTCCGAGGTTCCCGAGCTCCCGAGCGCCCGGAATCTGTGGGCTCCGCTGGAGAGCCAGGTGGCCGGAGTCGTGAGCGACCGCATCGACGTCGGAGGTCTTCGAAGCATGGCTCCCTCGCATTTTGGAGGCCTCGGCACGACGTGGACCCAGAACACGTTCACGATCGGCTCCGTGGACCTGACCGATCCGTACTCCGGAGGAGTCCCGCTGGTCGATCCCGATCTCGGCGCCTTCGAGCCGGCGCGGTATCTCGTGGACGTTCACGACGCCGAAACTTCGTCGCCGGGAATCGTCGTTTCTTTGATCCCCCGCCGGGGCGAACGCGAGCTGCACGCCGGCGCCCAGGTCGATTACACGGACCGAAACGCGCAGAGCCGGGCGGTCACCGACCGTGAACGGGAGGCCGGAATCGCCTCACCCGAGCATTTCGGCCGGTTCGTTCAGGCGGCGGCCCAAATCGGAGGTCCGCTCGGGCCGGCCGGGCCGCGGTATTTCGCAACCTTCGCGACCGATCGGCTCGTGCGTTACGCGGAAAACATTCAGCAGCCCGAGAGCTGGAATCACACTTCCGGAACGCTGTCGCTCTCCGACGAAATCGGCCGGCACGACGTGCGGGCGTTCGGGCTGCTCGAGAGCCAGCACGATTCGGCCCTGGCCGTCTCGTCTTTTCAACCGCCGGCCTCTTCGCTCGATTCGACGCGAACCGGAACTTTTGCTTCTGCTGCCGACCGCTTCCTGATCGACGAATCTCGCATGATCGAAGCGCGGCTGGGCTATTCGGCAGTCTCGCGGGACGACCGCTTCCCTTCCGGCGCCGCCGGTCAGAGCGCGATCGAGCTCTTCGAGGGCACCCTCTCGGGCCCCGCCCCGATGGCTTCCGACGGCCGACGCTCGCGCTCCGAGCTGAGCCTCGTCGGGCGCCGCGCTCTCGGGGGGAGCGCGGCCCTGTTCGGCCGCGACGTCCCGGTTTTCCTCGACGCCAGTTTCGGGGGCAACTGGAACGAAACCGAATCTTCCAACCGGTACCGCGTTCTCGACGACGTCAACCTTCAGTTCCTCGCGGGAGCGCCCTCAATGGTCAGCCTCTTCGATCCCGGGGCTCGCAGCCGCCAGCGCATCCGTAACCTTTCGATGTTCGTCCAGACGGAAACCCGCGTGGGCGACTTCCTGACCGTCTCCGCCGGCGCGCGGCTCGAATCCACCGCCGGCTGGCTCCCCGGAGTTTCCGTCGGCGAGGCGAGGTGGACGACCCTGTCACCTCGATTCGCGGTGATCGCCCCTGCCGGCCGCCATTTCATCTTCCAGGGCTCCTACGCTCGCTCGACGCACGCGCTTCTCGGCCGGGAGCTCGAAGCCGCCGATCCGCGCGCCCCGAGCGGCCGCGTTGCGTTTTGGAACGATGCCAACGGCGACGGGCAGTACCAACCGGGCGAGGAGGCAACGACCCTCCGAGTGTTCGGGGGGCGAAACACGACCCTGGACCCCCATCTCCGTCCGCCGGTCAGCGACGAATTCGAGCTTCTCGGCCAGTGGCGCCCGGGCCCGCGACTCGCTCTTATCGTCACGCTGCGCCAGACGTACGAAAAGCACCTCATCGAAACCGTGAACACGGGAGTCCCGGCCTCGAGCTACACGCCCGTTCCCTATGTCGACCCGGGCGGCGACGGAATTCCGGGGACCGGCGACGATCGAATCATCACCGTGTATGAGCAGGATCCCTCGGCACTCGGCCAGGACCATTTCCTTCTGACAAATCCGAAAGGTTTTCGGGCGTTTCATCGCGGCGCTCAAATCGTCCTGAGGTGGACCGACGCGCCGGCGCGATTGAGGCTCGAAGCGTCATTCACGGGATTCGCCATCGTGGGCCAGGCCAGCCAGGGTCTGACCGCCCAGGAATACGACGAGGGCGTGATCGGAACGCTGTTCGACAATCCGAACACGCTCATTCACTCCGACGGCCGGCTGTTTTTCGACCGCGGCTACATCGCGAAAGCGTGGGGAACGTATCGGCTGTCGCACGGGTTCAGCGCCGGATGCGTCGCCAAGTACTACGATGGAACGCCGTACGCGAGGAAAATCGTCGTCACCGGCCTCGACCAAGGACCGTTCTACGTTTTCGCCACGCAGCGGGGAAACCTCACTCTGGCGGGGATCGATCCCCGAAACGGGCCGCGAACCGAACATGTCCTGACCGTGGATCTCGGCATCGAGAAGGCCTTCCGGGCGGGCGGCGGAAGCCTCGCCGCCCGAATCGACGTCTTCAACCTGTCCAACGCCCAGACGAAGACTCGCAATGTCGACGTGACGGGCCCCGAGTTTCAGCAGGCGGCCGAAACGGTCGCCCCGCGGGTCGCCCGCTTCGGCCTTCGCTGGAATTTCTGAGCGGATTCAGGAAAAGACTGGTGCCGTCGGCCGGACTCGAACCGGCATGGGTTGCCCCATACGCCCCTCAAACGTACGTGTCTACCAATTCCACCACTTCGGCATACCTGGAAGGCTCGAACTCTAACAATATCTACACAATCAACATCTACGCAATCAACGCCCATTTCCGATGAAATGAGCCTCAGTCAGCCTGAACGCTTCACATTCCGCGTTACTTCTTTGCCGCGGGACTTGCCACAGGCTTAGCCGGAGTAGTGGCCGCTGGCTTCCCGCCACTATTCCCTTCCGGTTTTGCAGTACTCCCTGTAGTCTTCTTGCCGGCTTCAGGCTTAGCCGCCGACGCAGAAGCAGAACGCGAGACTGACGCAGACGGAGCCGGGGACGGCGATGTGACCGGCGCGGCCGGAACAACAGGATTCGTCGCCGGGGCCGGCGTTGAAGGCTTCGGCTTCAGGCCCTCGCCAAGTGACTTTTCGCCAAACAATCCCGGTATCGAGAACAAGAACGCGATCAGGAAAAAAACCACTGCCGCAACGACTGTAACTTTGGCCAGAACCGTCTTGGTGC
>JBOGJO010000344.1:0-6188 GCA_050747885.1 Thermoanaerobaculia bacterium | reverse complement strand
GTTATTGCTCCTTCCAGGACTTGACCTTTGCGATCGGAGGCGCGGGTTTGTTGAGGTTCACGATCGCCGTATTGTCGAGCGCCGAGATGACGATCAGCTCTCCGTTGGGGCCCTGATAGACGATCGGCGCCGAGGCAACTTGCGCTCCACCCCCTTGCACGGACGGCGCAACCGGGTTGCCGTTGGCGTCAGTGAGCTGGCTGACGAACGTGGTCGGGCTGATGCTGTAAGCGAACGCGCTCCCTCCCACTTTGCAGGTCGTGGAGTCCGATCCGGACGCCGCCTTGTAAAAGGTCGTGAAGAAGATCGTGTTGTTGAAGACGAGCGGATTCGAGTTGACGATCTCCGCGCCCTGGCCGGAGAGGGTCTGAAGGGGAATGTACAACCCCTTCCCGGTGCCGCTCACGCATGTGTTGGCGGCCGTGCAGTTGTTCGCCGTCAGCGACGCCAGCGTCAGGTTCGACTTGAAAACTGGGTAAGTGAATCCCGGGTCGTCGACCACGACAAAAAACCAGTTCGGATGCGAGTCGGTCGACGCCGGCATGTTGTCGCGGTCACCCGTCCCGAACGCAACGCCGAGCCGCGGCTGGCCGTTTGACTTCGTTCCGAGCAGGTAGACCGCCGGCTGGGTGAAGATGGGCTGGCGAGCCTCGCCGCCCGTGGCCGCCGCCGTCTGGTATTCGTCAAAGAGGAGAGTGGGCGACCACACGGGATTGTTGCCGCTGTCGAGAGCGGCGATCTTGCCGCCCGTGAAGGGAGCGACCGCCGTCAGGTCGATCTTCCACACCCGTCCCTGCGTGTCGCCAATGTAGATGTAGTCGACATAACCGTCCTGGTTCAGGTCGATGACCGCGGGATCGCCCGGGAGCCCCGCCTCGAGGTTGCCCGTCGTGTTCGTGCCGGACGCCCCGCTCGTCCAGATCCCGAGGTCGCGCTTGTAGATGAGCTTTCCGGTCTCGACGTCCACCATGTAGAGGAAATTTCCCGTGTCGCCTGCGACGTTCGTGTCGGAGAGGTTCTGATTCGCGCTGATGTTTCGGTAGCCGCCGCCGAAGATCGCCACGAAAAAGTCGCGGTTCTGGTTGGCCGCGGTGTCCTTGACCTTGATGCGCGCGATCGCCGGTCGCGACCAGGTGTACCCGAGATCCTGTGTCGTTGATTCCGGGTTGCCGCTCGCTTTCTCGTTCTCGTTCGTGGGACCCGGCGAGCCGGTCGGCCCGGTCTGGGCGTTGGCGGTCGGAACGGTGTTGTCCACGAACTCCCAGAGGATGCGCGGGAAAGGAGCGTTACAGCCCGCCGGCGCGGCGGAAGTCCCGGGCACAAAAACGGAGGCCGAGCCGTTGACCAGGCATTCGGGCGAGCCCGTGACTCCATTATGGGCGGCGTCCATATGCGCAGGAAGATCCGGGTCGGTCACGTCGAGGGCGTAAACGCTGCCGCCCCCCAACGCCAGGTTGCCGCCGCTCGAGGTCGGCGGAATTCCGCCTTCGCGCTCGCCACCCACCACGATCGTCCTCCATGCCGGCGAAGTGCCGGCGATGTTCGTGCAGGGAGGCGTGGCGCACCCGTCGCTGGAGCGAATGCCCTGAGGCGTCGAGTTGACGCGCGTGACGTCGATATACACATCGTCGGAGATCGGAGGACCGTCCATGGTCCAGTCCTGGTCAACCGTGTGGGCGAGCTGATAGAACTTCTGTACGGCGACCCGCGGCGCATAGCCGAAGATTTCGCGGCCAGAGCCCAGGTCATATCGGTTCAGAAGCGGAGAAACCGTGGCGCCGGATACCGGGTCTGTATAGCTTCCCTGGTCGCCGTTGTATACGCCCGCGTCGATCGCATGGAGGAATCCGTCGTTGCCGCCGGCATAAACGATCTTTCGCCGGTGGCGGTAGCTCGAATAGAAGGACTGGTACGACGCGCTCCGGTCGCTGTAGAGGCCGAAATTCAAAGCCTTCGGGTCCTGCGCCTGGAAATAGCGGACGTTGCTCGGGAACGAAACGACGATCGGGTTGCCGTGGAAGACGTCTCCGAGGACTTCGCCGTAGTAGCACGGTGAATCGACGTCTCCCTGCGAGTCGACGTGGCCCGCGAGCGAAGAGCACGTCGTGTGCGTTGCGTCGAAGAGACCGCTGATCTTCAATTTCTCAACGACCGGGTCGCGGTTCCCGCGAATGAAACTGAAAGAATTCTGCAGCGCCTGGTCGCGGTTCGCCGTCGTGCTCCCTTCGGGCGTCGTGCCGGGAACGCTCGCGTAGCTCGAAGAGTCGCGGACGTTTGCCCACCAATTCGGAAGCGTCGTGGGGGGCGCGGGAGGCGCGCTGCCCGTGTTGCCGACAGGAAGCTGCGCGAGGCACAGATACGTCGTGCTCGTGCATCCCGTGTCTCCCGGCCGTAGGCTGAAAAAGACGTTGCGCCCGACGACTCCCGTCGCCTGGTCGTGAGCGTTCGTGCTCCACGTTGTCGTCGGCGCCAGAACCAGTGTCGGGTCGACGCGCTGGTTTGAGGTGGCGGCGCTGAGATCGCCGTAGATGTTCGCGATGGTGGTGTCTGTATCGCCGGCGTCCCACACCACATATCCCGACGGCCCCGCCGGCGGGGACACGGTCCCGAATGAATAGGCGGTTGTTAGGGGCAAGCCGCTGCTGTCCGTCGTGATCTGGCCGGTGCCGGTATTCAGGACGAACTCGCGCAGGTGGCCCGCCCAGATGGACCGGTTGTTTCGAGGATTGAACGACGAGACGTACGCAACGCCTTCCGACGTCGTCGAGACCGAGGGCACGGCAACGGTCGAAAAATCGCGCGATGCGGAGCTCAGGCTGTTGAAAATCTTGTTGATCGCGTCCGCCAGCTCCGAGGCGTTCTGCGGCGTGTAGACGGGGTTGTCCGTTCCGGCCGGGACGGAATTCGTCGCGATGCACTTGAGGCTGTTGCCCGACACGCTGTCGAGGCCGATGCCGATCACGAACACCGGAACGCCGAGCTTCCCGAGATTCGTCGCTGCCGTGCAGGGGGTCGACGTGCTCTGACATGTCTCGAGGCCGTCGGTGATCAGGAGGACATAGTTCTTGCGGCAAGCGTGCAGGGCGTCCTTCGCCGCCGTGAACTGCGCGTCCGTATTGAAATACGTGTAAGCGTCGGCGAGAGCGCCGGCGACCGGCGTATTGTTGTTCGCCCAGGCGATGTTCGTGATCTCCTCAAGAGCGGGCGAGAGCGCCGAGAGGTCTCCTCCAATCGTGTAGCCGTACGTGGCTTTGTTGAACTTGACGACGGACGAAGTGCGCCGCAGGAACGCATCGACGCCGCCGCGTGTCTTGTTCGGGGAGCTGTCGAGGTCGAGGTACGTTTCCTGCAGGTCGTCGTTGTTGCTGTCGGTCTTGATGGGAATCAACGGCTTCGTCGCGCTCTCGCTCAGGCCGGTCGTCGGGAGCAGCTCGGTCTGATAGTTGCTGCACGGGGTCGGGCTCGACACGTCGGAAAGGTTGTAGTCTCCGTTGATGATGTCGTAGCCCGCAAAGAAGCTTCCGTCCCAGGTCGAGTCGTTCGGGTCAGTCGCGCGGTTGTAGATCATGTCGTTTGTCGCGCCGTTGCTCACCGTGCCGCTCCAGGCGTTGCAGTTGCTGCCGCTGACACCGGTGCACGTGGAAAACTGGATGACCTCGTGGACGGTGATCTGCGGATCTCCGTAGTCGCCGAGCCCGCCGGAAGAGAACTTCGTGAGCGTCATCTTGAGCCGGCACTTGTCGGCATACAGAGTGGCTCCGTGCCCGCTGACCGTGTTCGTCGGACACCATGACAGAAGCTGGACGGCCGGCGGATTGCCCAGGCCCGTTTTGTTTCCCGCGTAATACGCCGTGCCCGTCCCGGTATAGCCGAAATTCCCGTAGAATTGCCGAAACCCTGTCTGGCCGGCCGGGCACGTCGGCGCTCCATTCGCGTAGTTCACGCCGCTGATGTCGGTGCACGTCGCGTCGCCGAAAGGCGTGATCCCGCCGAACTGCAGCGGCGAGCCGAGCTCGATTCCTTTCGTGTCGGTCGTCGATCCGCTCCACGGGTTCGCGCTGAGATTCGTCCGGGTCCCGGCGGTGTAGAGCCACTGCTTGCGGGAGGCCGCGCCGTTCGTGCCACGGGAAGTGCCGCCCGTGTCGAGGATCCCTCGCGTCGCCGACGTCCCTGACTTGTACGTCGTGAATCCGAAGTTGATAGCTGTCGACACCTCGAGCTGGGGAAGAACTTTGCTCAAGACCTGTTTCGCCGTTTGCAGCTTCGACCGCGGATCGTCCATCCACGCGGCGTAGTTGAACGAGTCCGTGAAGTCGTCGTTCATCGACCCCGAGCTGTCGAGGATGATGAGGACGTTCGGCGCGGCCTGCCTCTTCGCGAAGAGCAGGTCTCGGTCGTCGGCGTGCGCCGACGATGGAATGCCGATCCACGCGACTCCGACGAGCGCCAGCGCGATGATCTTTCTCGGTGGGAGTCTCCTGGTCATGACATCACCTCGTTCAATTCAAATCCTCGATCGAAAGCGGAACCGGGCCAATGACCATGTCGACGCCCACCTGCCGCGACGAGTTTAGCGTCGTGTCGGTCGCGAAAGAGTCGGCATGGCGCGTGACGTTGTAGAGCGGCAGGCTTCCAATGTCGAGACCGGTCCCGGGGGCAAGTTGGTAGTCGACGACGCGCAAGGGCGCCACCCGCACCGTGATGCTATTCGTCGTCGAAAGAGTCGAGCGCTCCGCCACGTCGAAACAGAAGGAGTTCGAGTAAGCCGTGCCGCTCACCGTGCACCCGGGCCCTGTGTAGGTCGCTCGCTTGGCCTGCGCGAAGGCGTACTGGATGCCGGAGTCGGCACTGTAGAAGGTCTTCGTCGCGACGGTCTCGGCCCCGGCGATCTGGAATTCCGTCGTCGTCGAGAACACGAGCGCGAGACCCATCGCCGTCAGGATGAACATGATTACGATCGCCATAATCAGCGCGACCCCGCGCTCGCGGCCGACCTGTCGGTGTCCGCTTACCCGTCGAACTCTCCTCATGATCATCCTTTCTTGAAACTGCTCATCGAAGCTGTCCCTTATTGAGATTGGAAGTTGCGCAGATCGATGCGGACCGTCTGGACGCGGCGGTGATAGTTGAAGCCGTTGTCCGCAGTTACTGACTTGGCGCTGCTGTCCATGATCTTCCAGCCCGCCTTGCCGATCCCCTTGTATTTTGGATCAGGCTCCTGCCCCTTCGCGACGATCGCGATTTCGATCTGCTTCAGGTTCGTCAAGTCCGCCGTCTCGTTGAACGTCGAATACGTGCCCGCCGCGCCGAGCTCGCCGGTAACGTTGCCGAGCCACTCATCCTTCGCCTTCGTCGTCGCGTCTTCCGCCGGATCGGAATCGGTGGTGGCCCCCGAAACAATGCTGTTGAATGTGGCCTGGGTCAGAAGCGAAATCGAGCCATCGGACACGGGAGCCGCGAAGGTTCCGGTGTTGTTGACGACGTTGTAGAAATCCACTCCGTACGCAGCCTGTAAATCCTCGATGTCGTCGGTAATCGGAGTGACGGCCGCCGTGCTGAACGGCGCGGCCGTCGTGTCGCCCGTCGTCCAGTCCGCCACGGAGAAGACCGGGTGACACGGGCCGGGCGAGACGGTCGCGTTCCCGGGGCCGCACGCCGCCGCGGGAGCCGTCGTCCCGTCGTCGATGAAATAGACGCGGTCGTCGAGAATCCCCCCGCGGGACGGACTCGTCAGTCCCGAGGGAAAGGCTCCCGCCGAATTGAGTGACAGCATGTAGGCGTTGACGGTCGTGTCGATCTTCAGCGTCGCGACGCCGGCCACGAGGGTCGGCGCCGGAGCCACGATCAGGCCGACCCCGACATTCCCGTACGTGTCACTCAGAATGAAGAGGCGGCCCACGAGCGCGGCGGGATTGGAGAACGCCGACATGTCGTTGGCGGCGTAGGGATAGCAAGGCGCTCCGACCTGCGCGGCCGGATCCTTGTACTTCGAGCACGGATTGATCACGAGCGTCGCCGGGGCCCCGGGTGTCCAGTTCGCGCCTGCCAGGTCGTAAACCGCCGTCGTGATGACGCCCCGGATGTGGACGATGTCTGTTCCCTTCTTCACGTGGTGCGTTCCGCCGATCATCACGGTGTCGGTGGCGGAATTGACGTTGTTCGCGAAAAACGTTGGACCGTTGCCGTAC
>JBOGJO010000343.1:0-11508 GCA_050747885.1 Thermoanaerobaculia bacterium | reverse complement strand
GTCCCCTCCTCGCACCTTGATCTCGCCCGCAAGCTGCTGGCGCGCGACCCGCGGGGTTTTTCAGCAGCCTGCTAAGGAAAAATGCAGTCCACCGGCTCCTCCCCCTGGTATGCCGGTTCGATGTAGGACGGGTCGTTCGAGTGGTTGTTCGTCACCGACGCGTAGGCGAAGAAATACGGACGCGGGCCCGCTTCGTTCGATGTCGAGGAGACCAGGTGCGCCCTCGCGGAGAAGCCCTTGCCCGACGCGCCGAGCGAAGCGAGCGCGCCGTTCCACTGAAGGTGGCCAAGCGGCGGCAGCGAGGCCTGCATCGACCCGACCGCGCGTCCGGCGGAATCGAAGAAATCCACCGCGACCACGATCGAGGTCGAAATGTCCGAGCCGTTCCAGACCCCGACGTTCGTCCGAAAATCATTGCTCTCCTCGAGGCCCGGCAGAATCAAAATGTCCGCGCCGATCGTCGCGGCGCCCGGCCCGGCCTCGTCGTAGTAGGGTGAGCCGGGCTCGATCGTGCCGAACCCGGCGGCCGACGAATCGTGAACACGGGCCTGAACGATCAAGGGAGCCACCAGGGCGGGGGCGTCGGCGCGGGAACCGAAGTACAGCATCGCCCCGAGCGCCGCCGACTGACCAAAGTCCTGGAGGAGCACGTCCGGGAGCAACAGCGTTCCTCCCGCCGAGATCGGCCCCACTTCCACCACCCGCTGGAGCGCCTGCCGATTGTCGACGCCTCCGGTCGGCAGAAAGACGAGATCGACGATCGCGGCGACCGGTCCGGAATTCCAGATCGTGAGGTCGGTCACCCAGTTCGAGCCGAACGATCCCGCCGTCCTCCCGACGCCGGGCAGCACGCCCTGGTCCGCCGAACGGAATCCCGCCGAGCACGGTCCGGCCGACGCCACGGCGAGAAAGAGGATCGATGCCGCGCGTCTCTTCATGCTGCTCCCTCCGGCACCCGTTCCGGCAGGCGAACCGTGGCACAAGTCCCCTCGCCGGCCCGCGACGAGAGAGACATCGAGCCGCCGTGCTCCTGAACGATCCTCGAAGCCACCATCAAGCCCAATCCGCTTCCCCCTTTCTTCGTCGTGAAGAAGAGGGAGGGAATCTTCCGGAGGACTTCTTCCGGGATGCCCTCTCCCCGGTCGCTCACGCGAATTTCGACGAACCCGGCGTCGCGGCTCACGTCCAGCCGGACCTCCTTGCGGACGGGTGCGGCCGCGGACTCGGCGGAGGCGTCGACCGCGTTTCGCACGAGGTTCCAGATCACCTGGCGGATCTTGCCGCCGTCCCACCGGACGGTCGCATCGGGGATCACGTCGCACCGGACATCGACTCCCCGGCCCTTCGATTCGAACGACGCGAGCTCGCAAATCTCTTTCAGATACGACGCCAGGCCCAGGTCGTCCAGCCGAAGCGGGGACGGTCGGGCGTACGCGAGGAAGTCCCCCACGAGCCGGTCGAGGCGTTTCACCTCCGACCGGGTCAGATCGAATCTTTCGCTTTCTCCGGGGAACCGGTCCTGAAGGTTCTGAAGGCTCAGCCCGATGGAATGAAGGGGGTTGCGAACCTCGTGGGCGAGCCCCGCCGCGACTTCACCGAGCTCGCGGAACCGGCGGTCATCGGCGCGGGCCCTCTCGAGCTTTCGATTTCGTTCGAGCAGCCTCCACAGAAACACGTCGGTGGCGGCGAGAGCCGCCAGCGCGATGAAGCCGCAAACGGCGGTCTTGGTGATCAGGTCGGAGCGGAGCGATTTCAACCGCGCCTCCACGGCGTCCTTCGACACGCCGACGTGGACGAAGCCGATGTTCTCGATGGGGACGGCGATGTCGTAGTCGCGGGAGGATTCCGTGGAACGGCGTCCGGTGCCGTCGGGGAGATCGAGAGAGGGCGTGGGGTGCGCGTCGAAGAACGCCCTCCTCCCTTCCGCCCGCCCCTCGTAAAGGCGGCGCCCCTCCCGGTCGGTCACGGTGATGTACTCCACGGTCCGTTTCTCCTGGAGGACTGAATGCAGATAGAGCTCGGTTTCCTTCGTTCTTTCGATCACCCGCAGGGGCGCTGACGGCGACGCGAGCTTTCGCGCAATCGACTCCGCGTCGGCCCGGGACTCCTCGAGCACGGATTCGATGAACCGCGACGAAAGTGAGCGGAAAATGAGAAAAGAAAACGCTCCGAGAACGAGGAGAAAAAGCAACCCCGAAGCGACGGAAATGGCGAGAAGGCGATGTTCGAACCGGCGGGCCGCGTCCACGCGGCTATTCTAGTCCGCCGCGCCCTTGCGCCTTTCCCGGCGCAGGTAGCGATAGTCTCGGATTCCGAATTCCGACATCTTCGCGATCAGCGAGCCGCGGGAGATGTTCAGGAGCTCGGCGCCTTTGCTCTGGTTTCCCTCCACTTTCCGCATCACGCGGTCGATGACCTGGCGCTCGACCGACTCCACGATCTTCTTCAGATCGTCGACTTCGTGCAGGACGAGGCCGGCCTCCGCTTCGCGAAACTTCGGATCCAGCCGGGTCAGCGTGATGGGCTCCGACGGCCCGCAAACGGCCGAGAGGCGGATGACCTCGTTCTCGAGCTCCCGGGCGTTTCCCGGGTAACGGTACGTGAGGAGCGCGTTCAAAGCGTCCGGCTCGAGGGGACCGAGGCCCGAGGCCGAATGGCGCCGGACGAAGTGCTCGAAAAGCGCGGGGATGTCTTCCCGGCGCTCGGCAAGGGAGGGCAACCGCACCGACAGAACCGCGAGGCGGAAGTAGAGGTCCCGGCGAAACCCGCCCGTCTCGACGGCGGGAAGCAGATTCGTCGAGGTCGTCGCGATCCACCGGATGGGGCTCCGATCGCCGTCGACCGGCAGCGCGGCCATGACCTCGAGCAGCCGCGACTGGGTCGCCTGCGGCAAGTATCCGATCTCGCTCAACACGAGCGTCCCGCCGACCGCTTCGTCCACCCGGCCGGTCCGGCGCCGGTCGCTGCGTCCCGCCGCCGGCCGCCCGAAGAGGTCTTCTTCGAGACGGCCCATGGAGGAACAATCGACGACCACGTAGGGACCCGAGGAAGCATCGCCCTGCCGGTGCAGGGCCGACGCGACCAGGTCCTTTCCGGTTCCCACTTCCCCCGAGACGAGCACCGGCGCGCGCGCGCGCGCGATCCGGGGCAAATCGAGGACGAGCCTGCGCATCACATCCGAGGCCGCCACGATGTCGACCGCGGGGGGCGGCGGCGGAACCGGGAGCGGCTCCGGGGGCGCCTCGGCCGCGGGCGTCACCGAGGTCCAGGCCAGGTCCGCCATCTGGGCGGCCTCCTCCACGAAACCCGCGGCCCGGCCCGAGAGGCGGTGCGTCTCGCGCGCCGCGAGCACGATCCTCCGCTCGCCCGCGCGGCCCGGCGAAGAGAAAAGCACGAGCGGGTCGTCTCCGTCGAGGTGGATGGGCCCCATCGCCTTCTTCAGGTCGTCCGCGATGCGGACAGGAAAGTCGAAGCTCTTCTCGCGAAACGAGCTCGCGAGCTCGTGAAACGTCCCGGCCGCGTCGAACGATCCCACGGTCCACTCCTCCGGTCCCAGCTCTTCCGAGAGAAATCGGCACAACTCGCGGGCCGAGGAGGATGCGTCGGGATCGCGCTTCAGACGGCGAAACAGATCGAGCCGCAGCCCTCGGTACTCGGCCTCGGACAACGCTGGCGCCGATGAAACCGGTACGGTGGCCGGAGGGGCGTGCCCCGAATCTTCCGGCTCCTCGGCCGCGGGGAGCCCCGAAACCGGGGTCACTCGCCCGGACGGCCGCCCGTTCAGAAGGGTGATCGCGGCCTCCCCGATGGTGATGCGATCTCCGATGCCAAGCGGGCCGCCGAGAGTTTCCCGGCCGTTGACGAAGACCGGTTCGACTCCCCGAAAAACGTCCAGAAAGTAACCGCCGTCCTTTTCGACAATCCGGGCATGCCGGCCCGAAACACCGCGAGCCCGGACCACTACCTGGTTGCCCGTCGATGCCCCGATCGTCACGAGCGGTCCCGTGACGCGCCGCACTTCGGCGTCACCCGTCTTCTTGCGGACCTCCAAACTCAGCATTCGCTCGACTCTCCAGCCGTTTCTCTCGCGGTCGATTGCGAGCCGCCATCCAACCGTTTCGTTATCTGGATCTTGAACATAGAACAAAGATCGCTCAAGAGCAACGACCGGTCTCGGCTGCCGCCCGATCCGAAAAAACACCTGACCTTGTGGGTCACGGCTTTCGACCCACAACATGTCGTGGATTTCACCGAAACTGTCTGGTACGCTCACAATCATGTTTCACCTCGAGTCGCTGAGCATTTCCGGCTTCAAGTCGTTTTCAGAATCCGCCCACCTCGCATTTCCGGGCGCGATCACGGCCGTCATCGGGCCCAACGGATGCGGAAAATCGAACATCTGCGACGCGGTCGCCTGGGCGCTCGGCGAGCAGAGCGCGCGCATCCTGCGCGGTGAAAAGATGGACGACGTCATCTTCAACGGCTCGGGAAAGCGAAGACCGCTCGGGATGGCGGAAGTGACCCTCACCCTGCGCTCGAACAACGGGGATTTCCCGGAAAACGACGGCCGGGTCGCCATCGGCCGCAGGGTCTATCGCGAGGGAGAGGGCGAATATTTTCTGAACGGGCGCAAGGTGCGGCTCAAGGATGTTCAGGATGTGCTCTTCGGAACCGGACTCGGCGTCCGGGCGTATTCGATCATCGAGCAGGGAAAAATCGATCAGGTGCTCTCTTCCAAGCCCCTCGATCGCCGCAAACTCATCGAGGAAGCCGCCGGAATCACGAAATACAAGATCAAGAAGCGCTCGGCCGAGCTGAAACTGGAAGAGACGCGCGCAAATCTCACCCGCCTCTCCGACATCCTCGCCGAGGTCGAACGGTCCTGCGCCTCGCTGAAGCGCCAGGCCTCCAAGGCCGAACGCTACAAGGAGAAGACCGCGGCTCTGCGCGCGGCGCGGACGCGGATTGCGCGGCTCCGCTTCGACTCGCTGCAGCTCGGCCTCGGCCGGGCCGAAGCCGAGCTCGGAAGCTCCCGCGACGAGGAGGCCGGGAGATCGGCCGACCTCTCGTCCTGCGAGGCGGCGGAGGCCGAGGCCCGGCGCGTCGCTCTGGACGCGCGGGGTCGAAGGGATGCCGCCCGCGAGGACCTTTCGTTGCGAACCTCGGCCGTGGAGAGGGACGATTCGGCGATCGAAGCGGCTCGAAGGGCTGAAGTGGAAATCGCCGCGAGGCAGCACGCCCTGACTCGCGATTCCGAAGAGCTCACGCGCGAGACGGCGAAGCGCCGCGATGCCCGGGCCGCCACCGTCGCGGCGTGCGACCAGCGAAGATCGGAGCTGGAAGCCGCCCGCGCGGCGAAAGAGGCCGCCACCGAATCCAAGCGTTCGACCGAGGAGCGGATCCGGGGCGTCGAAGACAGCCTCGAGAAGGTCCGCCTCGCCGCCGCGTCGCTGTCGGGCGAGCGGGCGCAGGCGCGCAACGAGCGTCATCAGACCGATCTCGCCCTGGAGCGCATCGCCGCGGCCCGATCGCGAATTGCCGAAACGAGGCGGCGGCTCGACGACTCGATCGCTTCGATCGAGGCCGAGGTGAGCGAATCCGGGGAAGAAAACCGGCGGGTCTCGGAGCGGGCCGCGGAATGCGCCGCGGCATCCGATCGCAACGGCGAGCTCCTCCAGTCCGCCCTGAAAGACGTGGCCGAGCTCGAGGACGCGCGCGGCGGCCTTCGGGAAAGGCTGGCGGCCGAAGAGCAGCAGCTGCGAGCCCTCGAAGAGCAAAAGGGATCGATCGAGCAGGGCGCCCGGAGGGTTCTCGAGCACCTCCGCTCCCGGGGAGAGCGAACCGACGGCGTCGTCGCGTCAAAACTCGTCCCGAAGCAGGGCTGGGAAGGCATCCTCGACCGGATTGCCACCGAGGAGCTCGAGGCCGTCGTCGTCGACGGCGACGGCTTCGAGGTGGCGGCCCGATTGCGGGACGCCGGAGCCGGCGGAACGGTCTTCGGATCGGTCTGGCCGCGGACCGCCGAGGCGGGGGGATGGGAGCGGGTCCTCGAGAATTTTCACGAGCTCTCACCCGCGCTTCTCTCGATCCTTCCGCCCGTTCTCTTCGTGGAGACCTCCGAAGAGGCTCGCGAAGCCGCGCGCTCGCGCCCGGGCGTCCTGATCGCCTGTCGATCGGGCGAGATCGTCCGCGGAGCGCTCTGGCGCGTTCCCGGGCCTCAACCGGAGGCCGCGGGGCCCCTCTCCCTGCGGCGGGAGATCGAAGACGTTCATTCCAGCCTCGAGACCCTCCGGCGGGAGCTCGAGGGTTGCGAGTCCAGGCTTTCGGCCGCCCGGTCACGGCGTTCGGAGCACGAAACGCTCGCCGCCACACTCGGCCTCGCCCGCCGCGACGCCGAGACGGCGGCCGCCGCGCATTCGGCTCGCCACGCCGAAAGAGTCTCCGAGCTCGAACGTCAGCGCCGGGAGCACGCAACGCTCCGCACCGAGGACGAGATGCTCGAACAGGACTCCACGCGGCTTTCCGAGTCGCGGGCCGAAATCCTCGCGAAAGAGTCCCGGCTCGAGCAGGGCGAGATCGAGCAGCGGGGCATCTCCGAAAGCTGCCTCCAGGATCTCGCGCAACTGAGACCGCGGCTCGCCTCCGAACTGGAAAACGAGGCCGGCGCGCGCGAGACGCTGGAAGGCGCCCGGGAACGGCTCGCGTCGGCCGAACGCGAGCTCTTCTCTCTCTCGTCGCAGGACGAGGCGGCCACGAAAAAGAAGGCCGAATGGGAGAAGGAGGCCGAAGCGCTCGGGGAGCGGCTCGCGACTGCCGGGCGGGAAGCGGAGCAAGCGAGGCAGAGGCGCGATGAAAACGTGCTGGCTCGCGAGGGGGCCGCGCGGTCGTTCGAAAGCCTTTCCGTGGAATCGGAAAACCTCGCGCTCGCGGCCGCCGAAGCGGAAGACGCCGTCAAGCGGGTTCGGGAGCTCTTCGACGCCGCGCGCCAGAAACGGTTCGACGCGGAAATTCTGCATGCCCGGATCGCCTCCGACCTCGGCCACGCGGTCGAGGACTCGCAGCGCGAGTTCGGGGTCTCCCCCTCCGAGCTTCCGCCTTCCGAGCCGCTGACCGACGAGGAGCGCGATCGAATCGAACAGGAGGCGCGGGAGCTCGCCGACCAGATCGAGCGGATGGGCCCCGTCAACGTTCTCGCCTTCGAGGAATACCGGGAACAGAGCGATCGTCTCGAATTCCTGACGGCGCAGCGCCTCGACATCGAATCTTCGATCGCGTCCCTTCTCGACACGATCCGGAAGATCAACGCCACGTCCTCCGAACGCTTCGCGGAAGCGTTCGCGGTCATCAACAGGAACTTTGCCGAGCTGTTCCAGCGGCTTTTCCGCGGGGGCTCCGCCGAAATGAGGCTTCTCGACGAGAGCGACCTTCTCGACTCCGGGATCGAGATCACCGCGCAGCCGCCCGGCAAGCGAAACCAGTCGATCCTGCTCCTCTCGGGCGGCGAGAAGGCGATGACCGCCATCGCCCTGCTCATGGGCATTTTTCGCTACAAGCCGTCCCCGTTCTGCATCCTCGACGAGGTCGACGCGCCGCTCGACGACGCGAACATCGACCGGTTCGCCCAGCTCATCCGCGAGATGAGCGAGGACACTCAATTCATCGCGATCACGCACAACAAGCGCACGATGGAGGCCGCCGACGCGCTCTACGGCGTGACGATGGAAGAGCCGGGCTGCTCGAAGATCGTGTCCGTGAAATTCGACTGAGCTTCAACGCAGGGGAGAGATCGGCGGGTGGCGCGGGGCGAGACTCCTGTTGCCGCTCGCGGCGCGGAGTCGTAGCAAAGTCCTTCGACCGCAGCGAGCGGAACAGCGAGTCGAGTCCCGTGACAGGACCCGCATCTCGCTTGCCCCACCGCGGGCAACCCTCTATAATCGCCGCTCTTTTGGGCCGATGTAGCTCAGCTGGTAGAGCAGCGGTTTCGTAAACCGCAGGTCACCGGTTCAAGTCCGGTCATCGGCTCCAATCGCCTTTCGTGACCCCCTAAACGAAATACCCGATCGCGAACCGGGCGGTCAGATACGCGAGCCCCAAGGCTCCGGCAATCCCGTAGGCCCAGCGCAAGATCCGCCACCGCCGCATCCCCTCTCCGATCAGAAAGAAGCATGGGAAGAGCAGGAGGAGATAGCGCGGCGCGCCGACGATGCCGTCGGTCTCGAGAATGAAGAGAATCGTGGCCGCGCCATAAACGCCTTCCGGGCGAAAACCGCGAACGAAGAGAAGGACCGAAAGAAGGGCAAAGGCGACCACGAGCGCCGACTCGAGTCTCCAGGAAGGGGACCAGAGCACCGCGTGCAGGAGCGGCGTCCACGGCGCCTGAAGCAGCTTGTGGTGCCAGGAGACCGACTGCGTCTGAAGGTAGACGAGCGGGCTGCCAAACCGAAACCAGAGATACACCGCATAGGCGCCCGCTCCGGCCGGCGGCCCCGCGGAAGCCGCGAGCCATGCCAGGAGGGTCTTTCGGGACGCCGTCTTCCGGGCCCGATCGAGCCCCCCCCAGAGAATCGCGAGCGCGAGAAGAAACCCCATCGGCCGAGTGAGCCCGGCGAAGAAACCGAACGCCGCGGCCCGAGCCGGCCTGCCCCGCCGAAGCGCCAGCAGGCACCCCGCCGAAAAGAGCAAAAAGAGAGACTCACTGTAGACCGCGACGAGAAAGAACGAGACGGGAAACAGCAGCATCGCCCCGACGGCAAACCTCGGATCGAACCCCTCTTCCCCGGCGAGCTCGGCAGCCAACCGCACGCCCAGCAGGAGAGCGAGGATCGAGACCACGGAGCCCGAGAGAAAGGGGTGGATCCCGATCGCGCGGTAGATCGTGGACAGGATCGCCGGGTAAAGCGGGAAGAAGCCGACGTTGTGCCTTCCGCCGTCGGCCTTCCATTCGTAGCCCTCGACCGCGATCGTCGAATACCAGTAGGAATCCAGTCGGGCAAGCGGCGCCGAATTCTCGAACCGATCCAACGACCGCGACCAGTGCCCGCTGTGGAAGCCCCGCCCCATCTCGCGAACCGCGAGAAAAGCGCCGGCCCAGACGACAGCTGCCCAGATCGCCGTGCCGGCGACAACCGCGAAAAGTCGCCGCCCGCCGGTCGGGCGGCGCGGCGCCGTCGGACTCGTCTCGCTCACCGGCGCGCGCGCAGGGTCCCGCCGCTCGCGCGCTGATTGAACTTCGGCATCGGTCTTGCAATTCGGGCGGGTGTTGCCTCGGAGAGAGGCGAAAGGAGCGCTGAAATGTTGTGGACCATCTTCGTGATACTCCTGGTGCTCTGGCTCCTCGGGATGATCACCTCATACACCATGGGCGGCTTCATCCACATTCTTCTCGTGATCGCTCTCGTGGTTCTCGTGATCCGGCTCATTCAAGGCCGCGGCATCTGAGGGATCCGGTCCATCACCCGCGCGGCGGCGACGCCGTCCTCGCCCGTCGAGGCCCGAGGTTCAATTCCGCGCGCCGGCTCGCGATCCGGCGCGCGGACGTTTCTTGCCGGTCTTTCGCGTGCCGGAGGATTTCTCGGCGGCCTTCACCGGAGCCTTGACGACGACGGACTGGCCCAGTACCGAATCGACCGACGACATCCCGATCACCGGCGGGTTGGAAAGCACGTACGCCCGGTGAACGATGTTTCGAAGCTCGCGCACGTTTCCCGGCCAGGAGTGCTTGTTCAACGACGCCAGGGCCCCGGGCTCGAACTCCCGGAAGCCGCCTTTTTCCTTTTCTTCGATCCGTTCGAGGAAGTGGTTGGCCAGCAGGGAGATGTCCTCTTTCCTCTCTCGAAGCGGGGGAAGGGTCAGCGGAAAGACGTTCAAGCGGTAATAGAAATCCTCCCGCAGCTTTCCGCTCGTGATGGCCTCGGGCAGGTCGCGGTTCGTGCTGGAGAGGATCCGGGTGTTGATCGCCAGCTCCTCGTTTCCCCCGACCCGGCGAAACGTGCGGGTTTCCAGGACGCGCAGGAGCTTGATCTGGAGCTCCACGGACATTTCCGTCACCTCGTCGAAGAAGAGGGTGCCGCCGTTGGCCAGCTCGAAGTAGCCCTGGCGCCTCTTGTCCGCGCCCGTGAACGATCCCCTTTCGTGGCCGAAGAGCTCGCTTTCGATGAGAGACGGAGAAATCGCTCCGCAGTTGATCGCGACGAAAGGCTTGGCCCTGCGCCGTGAGAGCTCGTGGATCGTCGCGGCCGCGATTTCCTTTCCGGTCCCACTCTCGCCGATGATCATGACGGGCGCGTCCGATTTCGCGACCCGCGCAAGGACGCGAAAGATCTCCTGCATCGCCTCCGACTTGCCGACCATGGAGCCGAAACGTCCGGCGTGAGCGAGCTTCGACCGCAGGTCGTCGACCTCTCGCTCGAGGTCGAGCTTTTCCGACAGGCGCTCGAGGACGACGGCGATCTGAGCGGGCTTCAATGGCTTCAGCAGATAGTCCGCGGCGCCCGCCTTCATCGCCTCCACGGCCGTGTCGATCGAGCCGTGTCCCGTCAGGACGATGTACTCGCGGTTCTCTCCCGTCGACCGCGCCTCGCGGATGAAATCCAGGCCGTCGCCGTCGGGAAGCTTCAGGTCGACGATGCAGATGTTGGGCTCAAAGTCTCCCAGGACCGAGCGAGCCTTCTCGATCGTCCCGACGCCGCGGGTCTCTGCGTTGGATTCCCCGAGGAGCTGTTCGAGGCCTTTTCGCGTGGCCGCATCGTCTTCCACGATGAGAATTTTCATGACTCCCTCGCTCGAAAACTCAGGACTGCGCAGACTTCGCCGTCCTCCTGCCGCAGGGTCAGCTCGCCCCCGCTTCCCTGAACGGCGCGGCGGGCCCGAAGCAGGCCGAAACCCGATCCGGGGCTTCCCTCCCTCCGGGCGGATCCGAAGAGATGCTCGGGATCTCCCACGGGAATTCGGCCGGACGAGCGGCACGTCACGAGGATCTCGGAGGGCCGTTGCTCGATCGACCAGCGGATCGATCCCGGCCCCGAGGAATGGCTGACCGCGTTGTTCGTGATTTCGGCGACGGCCAGCTCGAACTCGCGGGACGACCCGTACCACCGCGGCCCCGGGCCGGGGGCCGGAAGCTCGAGCTGAAGATCTCGCTCTTTCGCGGCCGCCCGGAAGGAATCCGCCGCGCGCGCCAGGGCGTCTCTCATCGAGAACTCCGACGCCTCCACGGATTCCTCGTGGGACACTTCCCCGATCAACTCGAGCATTCGCGACGCCGTTTCGAGCGACTGCTGGCAGGTCCGGAGATTTTCGACGACAGCGGCCAGGTCGAATCCGCCGGGCTTCTGGAGCCTCCGCAGGGCGACCTCCAGGTGCAGATTCGCGCCCGACAGGGGCGTCGCGATTTCGTGGCGAAACCGGCGAAGAAAGCTCTTCAGGGCCTCTCCCCGGTCGCGTTCGTACAGGGCCTCGCGCGGCATCCGACGGGTGTCCTGCATCTCGAAAATCAGTCTAGCATACGGC
>JBOGJO010000342.1:0-3881 GCA_050747885.1 Thermoanaerobaculia bacterium | reverse complement strand
ATAAAAAACGGGGCTTTCGCCCCGTTTTTCAGGAACCGTATTGTGTCTTGCGGGTTACTTCTTGGCCATGGCCGGTTCGGCCTTGGCAGCGTGGATCATCCCGTCTTTCATCGTCACGCCGGAGAGGGTCACTTCCTGCGCCATCATGCCTTCCATCGGTTTCTGGCAGTCAGCGTCGAAATTCATCACCTTCTTCGTCGCGTTGTCGTAGAAGGCGACCTTCTGGCCTTCCTTGACGCATTTTGCGCCGCACTCTTTGTGGCCGGCGTTGGCTCCCTTGGCCGCGCAATGGGCTTCCGTGACCCAGCCGGTCATCGTGTCGGCCGCGAGGGCGAGAGAGGCCGTCGCCGCGAGAGCGGCGCATCCCAGAATCGCAAGAATCGATTTCTTCATGGAGTCCTCCTTCTTCGAGTTGATCTTCTAGCAGATCGACGAGGCGAGATTCTAGATGAAGGCGTGCCCGGGAATCAATTGCGGGAAAACCGGGCTCCGATGTCCTTTCGGTAGGTCTTGCCGGGAAAGGAGATCCTGTCGACGCCCTCGTAGGCCCGGCGGGCGGCGTCGGAGAGCGTGGCGCCCCGCCCGGCGACGGCCAGGACGCGTCCCCCCGCCGTGACGACCTGATGGTCGCGCAGGGTCGTGCCCGAGTGAAAGACGGCGACGCCCTCGATTTTCTCGGCGTCGGGGATGCCCTGAATCGGATCTCCGGTCGGGTAGTTTCCCGGATACCCCGGCGCGGCGAGAACAACGGCGACGCAGGCCTCGTTTTTCCAGGCGAGCTCGATTTCGGATAGATTCCCCCGGGCGCACGCGAGGAGCGCTTCGCCGAGGTCGGAATCGAGCCTCGGAAGGATCGCTTCCGTTTCCGGGTCGCCGAACCGCGCGTTGAACTCGAGCACTTTCGGGCCGGACTCTCCGAGGATGAGACCGGTGTAAAGAAGCCCGCGAAACTCGCGGCCTTCCGCGGCCATGCCGGAGAGGGCCGGGTGAACGATCTCCCGCATCACCCGCGCGGCCTGTTCGGCCCCGAGGACTCCGGACGGCGAATGCGCTCCCATGCCTCCCGTGTTGGGTCCCCGATCGCCGTCGAAGATCTTCTTGTAGTCCTTTGCCGTGGGAAGGGCGAGCGCGACCTTTCCGTCGCACAGCGCCAGCAGCGACACTTCTTCGCCCTCCAGGAATTCTTCGACGAGGACCCTGTCGCCGGAGGCGCCGAAGACCTTCTCCTCGAAGAAGAGGTCGAGCGCTCGTTTCGCCTCGTCCGGGCCGGCCACCGTGATCACCCCTTTCCCCGCGGCGAGTCCGTCGGCCTTCAGCACCGCGGGAAATCCAATCTCGGAAAGCGCGGCTCTGGCTTCCTCGGGCGAAGAAGCCGTCCTGGCCCTCGCCGTCGGGATTCCGTTGCGGCGGCACAGCTCCTTGGAATAGATCTTCGAGGCTTCGACTTCGGTCGCCAGTTTCGTTGGTCCGAAGACGAGGAGGCCGCGTTTTTGAAACTCATCGACCACGCCGAGCGAAAGGGGCAGCTCCGGGCCGATCACCGTCAGATCGATGTTGACGCGCCCCGCGAAGTCCGCGAGCTCGACGACCGATGCGGGCGAGATCGGCACCGAGTCGGCGATCGCGGCCGTTCCCGCGTTTCCCGGCGCGACGAAGAGATCCGTGACGCTTCGGCTCGCCCGGAGGGCCGCCGCGAGTGCGTGCTCGCGTCCACCGGAGCCGACCACGAGAACCTTCACTGAGAGGAGGAGTCTACCGCAATTCGAAGCTCGCGGGCTGCTAAGATGGTTCCGATGAAGATGGAGCTTCGCGGCGCGGGGACCGCGCTCGTGACCCCGTTTGACGAAAGGGGAAAAATCGACTTTGGCGCGATCGAATCGCTCGTGGAGTGGCAGATCGCCGAGGGGACGGATTTCCTCGTGTCCTGCACGCCCGAAGGGGAGTCGCCCGCGCTTTCCGGCGACGAGCGCAAGGCCGTGACGGCTCATCTCGTGGCCGTGGCGAACGGGCGGGTTCCGGTGGTGGCCGGGGCCGGGGGCAACCACACGGCGAAATCGGTGTTCTGGGCGCGAGACGCGGAGAAAGCGGGCGCCTCCGCGATTCTCGCGGTGAATCCTTTTTACAACATGCCGACCGTGGACGGACTCGCGCGTCACTTCGCCGCGATCTGCGACGCGACGCGGCTGCCCGTCCTGGTCTCCAATGCGCCGGCGCGAACCGGAATCGACCTGGGCGTCGAAGTCCTCCTCCGGCTGGCGGATCTGCCGCGCGTGGCGGGGCTCGTCGAATGTTCCACGGATTTTCGAAAGATCGCCGCTTTGCTGGCGAGGGCGCCCGAGGAGTTCGCCGTCTTTTCCGGTGACGACCTGACGGCGCTCGCAGGCCTTGCGCTGGGAATGCGCGGAACGGTTTCTCTGGCCGGGAACCTCGTTCCGGGCGAGATGTCCCGCCTCGTCAAGGCCGCTTCCCAGGATCAGCGCGAAGAAGCGCGATCCCTCCATCGGAAATACGCCGGCCTGATGGAGGTCCTCCACGTCGAGACGAGCCCCGGGCCCGCCAAGGCCGCCCTTGCCATGATGAATCGGTGCGGCGAAACCCTTCGCCTTCCGCTCGCTCCCGTGCGCGACGACAGCCGACGGCGGATCGAAAAGACCCTCCGCGGTCTTCGCCTGCTCAAGGACCCGATTCGACGATCCAGACCTTCCCGTACCGGAACGTGACTTTTTTCGAGATCGCTTCGTAGCGCCAGATTTCGTTGCCGAGGGCGTCGTGGTCGACCGAGGTAGGATCGCCCCAGATCGCCTTCACCTCTTCGCGCGTCATGTTCTCGCCGACAGTTTCACCGACCGCCGCACTTTCGACGGTGTGAACCTCGTTGACGCGGGCCCTTTCGCGGCCCGCCGCCCTCTCGGCGCGGGGAATGATTCGGGTCTCATCCACGAAACTCTGTTCCACGTACTTCGAGAAAATGTTCGTTCGCGCGACCAGATACCAGATCCCGGCGAAAACCAGCAGCAAGAGGGTGAGCTTTTTCAGGCGCGCCTCACGGTTTTCTCGCGACTTTCGCCATCCCCGCTTGGGCGACCGGGCGAACCACGATCTCGTCGATGTCGACGTGCGGAGGCCGTGTGAGCGCCCAGAGGATGCAGTCGGCGATATCTTCGGCGAGCAGAGGCTGCATGCCCCGGTAGACCTCGTCCGACTTGTCCTGCGCCTGCGTCCGGTCGTCTTCGCCGTGGAAACGCACGAATGAAAACTCGGTCTCGACGAGCCCGGGACAAATCTCGGTGACCCGGACGTCGGTTCCGTTCAATTCGAGCCGCATCGCCTGCGTGATGGCTTTCACCGACCATTTCGTCGCGCAGTAGACCGAGCCGCCCTCGTAGGCGCCGAGCGACGCGACGGAACCGAGATTCACGACATGGCCGGAATTCTGCCGCTGCAGGTGGGGGAGAACGAGACGGCTCATGTGGAGCAGCCCTTTGACGTTCGTGTCGATCATTTCGTCCCACTCCCGCTCGTCGCCCTCCGCGACGAAGCGGCGGCCCCGCGCCAGACCGGCGTTGTTGACCAGGATGTCGATGCGGCCGAAGCGGTTGAGCGCGGCCGAGACGAAGGACTCACAGTCCTCCACGCGGCGGACGTCGAGGGATGTGGTGTGCGTTTCGGCTCCCACCTGCAGGAGCTCCGCTGCGAGGCGGGCGAGGCGGTCGCTGCGCCTTGCGCCGAGAGCGACCTTCGCGCCGGCTGCCGCGAGAGCCCGGGCGGTCGCTTCGCCGATTCCGGAGGACGCGCCGGTCACGAGCGCGACTTTGTCTTTCAGGGACTGCATCACCCGAATCTTACCCCCGTGCGCGACGCGAAAAGTCTCCGCGAAGTAA
>JBOGJO010000341.1:0-6430 GCA_050747885.1 Thermoanaerobaculia bacterium | reverse complement strand
AATCAGCAAAGACCCCATGCCAGTCTTAGCCGAAAACCACCAGCCTCTCGACTTCCCATCCCTGGGAACAACCTCTTGAGAAACGACAACTAGGCCATGCCGCGGCGCGCCCTGGCTCCGGCGGCGGCTCTGCTCCTCTTTGCGGGCGCCTGCAACCTGCAAGTCTTCTCGAACCCGAAGCGCCCGTCGCGCGACGGCTATCGCGCCATTTTCGTCTCGACGGACGGCCGCCGGACGCCGATCGCGGCGCGGCCGGGCAGGCGCCGCATCGAAGAAGGTCCCCTCGTCCGGATTCTGAAGCTCCCCGAGAAGACGACGATTCTCTTTCGAACCGATCGAAAGCTCTTCCTCGAGGCGCCGACGTGGCCGGAAGACGCGATCGCCCCGGGCTACGAGCTGGACGCGCCGTTTGACCCCGGTCGCAGCTTCCCCGGCCGCGAGGTCTTCGAGCTCGGCGACGACGTTCAGGCGGGACACGTCTGCGCGCTCCTGCGCGTGTGGAGCTCAGAAACCGACAGCGCCGTTTCCTGGGTCGCCAAGGACCTCGACCGCCTTCTCGTGAGAATCCAATGGCAGCGCGTCGAAGCGGGCGAATTCAAAAACGTGAAGACCGAGGAGCTTCTCGGAGTGCGGCCGGGCGCCGACGAAAGCCTCTTCCGCGCGCCGGAGGGGTTTCGCCGGGCGTCGTCGCGGGAGGACCTCCGGAAGTAATTCGCTCGCTCATCGGCATGGGCTCCGGAGCGAGACTCCCTTTTGAGCGATCCGGGCCGAGCGAGCTTCTACGCTCTCGCGAGCCGTTCGGGCGCCTCGGCCGGGAGAGCTTCGAAGTCCCCGAACAGGATGTGGTCGTAGAAGTAGTGGATCAACAGAAACGAGAGGACGACGACGTAGTAGCACTGATCCTGCGGAAATCCCAGTCCCTTCCACAGAAAGAGGTAAATGACGCCCGCGGACAGCGTGAATCCGATCATCGCCAGGTAGTACCGCGCGGTTTTTTCTTTTCCGGAGATTTTCTTCACGAAGTCCGACGTGATCTGATCGCGGGACGCCCTCTGGTCAAGGATGAACCACGTGAGCGCGAGGTACTGCAGCGAATGCCACGTGTTGAACCCCTGGAACGAGACGTCGAGATTGTCGAACAACGGAACGACGAACGCCATCGAGATCGTGAGAGCCATGAAAAGCAGTCTCGGCCAGCGGGCGACGCCGGCGCGGATTTCCGCGATCGTGCGTCCGATGTAGAGAGTGAGAAGCGCCGCGAATCCGGCTGCGAAAGCGTAGGGGATCCATTCGTGCCGGAGGATTCGGGGAAAGAGCAACGGTTGCGATCCGATCACGAACTCCCCGCGGACGAACTTGAACATCGCCATCGTGTACAGCGATCCGAGGATGACCGCCCCGTCCAGGAGACGGTCGAAACGGGAAACCGCCTGCGTCTTGCGCCGGTAAGCCTCGGAGATGAATTGGGCCTGATGCGTCACGTGGACCGAGGCCCAGAAGAAAAATGCCGTGAGGAGCACCGGAAACGCATATACGGACCCGAGGATCACGAGCGTCGGAATCAAAACGAGCGGGAGGTACGCGAGCCACCCGAAACGGCTCCGAAAGCTCGGTTCGAGGGCGGTCCGCAGGTAGGTGGAATACATGTGGGGGCCGCCGACCAGGACCGTGACCGAAAGACCGACGACGAGCGACGCCGTGGCGACGGAGATTCCCGCCCTCTGGAGAAGGCCGAATCCCGCATAGGGAAAAAAGACCAACACCGCCGAGAGGGTCAGAAAGCCGAGATCAAAGCCGCGGCTCCTGAGCCACGGGCTTTCTGCCCGGTCGGCGCCAACCGTGGTCGACATTCGGCACTCCTCCATCCTTACGGAGAGCAAATTATAAGCCAGAGCCGTGGCGCGATTACGGAGGGGAAAGTCCCGCGGACTTCTTAATCGACGCCGAACGCAGGAGTGAAACGTCGTAGGAAATCGTTCCCGCGAGATCGAGAACGCCCCAGCACGCGACCGGCTGCGAAGCCTTGCGTGCGGGCGTGAAGTTCCAGCGGGCAATGGCGGCCTTCAGGTATCCGAACAGGGCCGGGTCCTTCACTTCCACCGGAACGATGCGGGCCGCTTTGCCCGCGGGCGAGACCTCGACCCAGAGTTTCACCTGGAACGGGCCTCGGAACCGGTCCGCGTACCATTTCGTTTTCCTCGGCAGGGGGGGCGTGTCGAGAGACTCCACCGCCTCGGCGCCGCGCAGGTCCGTCAGGGGGGGCGCCGTCTCGATCCAGGTCTCGTCCCAACGCGAGGGATGCGCCGCGGGAACGGGCGTCGACGCCGTCACCGGAACGAACTCCGCGCGCGTGATCTGGGGACGCGCGTATTCGAACTTGAGGTCGAGACGAACGGTGGACCAACCCGAGACCGCGAGCGAGGCTTTCTTCGGGGGAAGGAATTCCCATTTCTTGAAAGACTCCATCTGCTGGGGATCCAGCGACGGAATCGGGTCATGAACCAGAAGCGTGTCCTCGATCTTTCCCGTGTGGTCGATCCGGAACGAGACGAACTCCGGGATCGTCATCTCGACGCCCGAAGGCAGGTCCCGCGTCACGAGCGCCGCTCCCGCGTCCGCGTCGCAGGTAAACGGGTTCCGTTCCGGAAGAGCCATCGTGACCGGCCGCACCGGATCGGCCGAAACCGCCGGCGCCGCCTCCGGCGTCTGGGCGGAGAGAACTGCGGGAAACGCGGCGAGGATGAGGGCCATCCGAACAAGATTTTTCATCGTTCCGTTGAATGTTAGCACGACGCCTCAGCCCTTCGCCTCGAGCCAGTTCTTGCCCATTCCCACGTCGACCTTGAGGGGGACCGAAAGGGACGCCGCGCCCTCCATCTCCTCGACGACGACCACCCGCGCGCGATCGAGCTCGGCGTCCGGCACCTCGAAAAGAAGCTCGTCATGGACCTGCAGGAGCATCTTCGTCTGGAGGCCCTCGGTTCTCAGGCGGCGATCGATCCGGATCATGGCGATTTTCACGATGTCGGCGGCCGACCCCTGAAAGGGCGCGTTTTGAGCCATTCGCTCGGCGTTGGCTCGAACCCCGGGGTTGTTCGAATGAATCTCCGGAATCGGGCGCTCCCTCCCGAAGAGGGTCGTGACGAATCCGTTGCGCCGCGCCCCTTCCACCACGCCGGAAAGCGCGTCGCGGACGCCGGGAAACTGTCCGAAATATTCCTCGATGAATACCTTCGCCTGGGCGTTGGGCACCCCGAGGTCCTTGGCCAGCGAAAAAGCGCCCATGCCGTAGAGCAGGCCGAAATTGATCCGTTTCGCCGCGATTCGCATTTCGAGCGAGACCAAATCCGGCGCGACGTGAAACACCTTGGCCGCCGTCGCCCGATGAACGTCCTGCCCCTCCTGGAACGCCCGCCGCATGGCCTCGTCGCCCGAAAAGTGCGCGAGGATCCGAAGCTCGATCTGCGAGTAGTCCGCGGCGAGGAGGGAGGCGCCGCGCGGCGCGATGAAGCCTCGGCGAATCTGCCTTCCCGCTTCGGTCCGGATCGGAATGTTCTGGAGGTTCGGATCGGAAGACGACAGCCGTCCGGTCGCCGCGACCGTCTGGTTGAACTTCGCGTGAATTCGTCCGGCCGCGTTCGCCAGCTCCGGCAGAGCATCCGTGTAAGTCCCCTTGAGCTTGGAAATTTCCCGATGCTCCATGAGAAGCGTGGCGATCGGAAATCCCTGCGCGGCCAGAGCCTGAAGCGTCTCGACGCCGGTGGAGAACGATTTCGTTTTTGCGGTCTTCTTGCCCGCGGGAAGTTTCAGCTTCTCGAAGAGGATCTTCGCCAGCTGGGGAGGCGAGGCGATGTTGAACGACTCTCCCGCTTCCGAAAAGATCTCCCCTTCCAATCGTTGGAGGTCCTTCTCCATCTTCCCGGCGAGCGCCCGGAGGAACTCGACGTCGATCAGAATTCCGGCAGCCTCCATCCTCGCGAGAACCGGAGTCAGAGGCGCCTCGATGTCGTCGTAGACCTTTTTCAAGTTCGGTTTCGCCTCGAGCTCCCGGGAAAGCACCTCGTGCACCTCGAGCGCCCATGCCGCGCGTTCCGCGCAGAAGCCACCGTCTTTTTCGGATCTCGCCTTGCGCTTCAGCACGTCGAGCGCGAGAGCCGCGAATTCCGTGTTCGACGTTCCGGACGCAAGCACGTAGCGCTCGAGGCACGGGTCGAAGACCGAGGGCGGCTCTTCGATGCCTTCGATCCCGGCGCGGATCAGGA
Organism: Thermoanaerobaculia bacterium; assembly: GCA_050747885.1. Lineage (GTDB taxonomy): Bacteria > Acidobacteriota > Thermoanaerobaculia > UBA5066 > DATFVB01 > CAWEYG01. The sequence continues at coordinate 2,168 of JBOGJO010000341.1, read as the reverse complement.
GCGCGTGCAGGGCCTTGGAGTCCGCGGAGACCCAGGGCTTCCGGCCGCGGAGAAGCGTCAGCCGCTTTCCCAGCTCCGCCTCGCTCTCGCGCCCCACGACCGTTTCCGATCCGTCCGAGATCGAAAACGAAACCCCCGATTCATCTGGAAACACGGCGATCCCGATCGGCTCTCCGCGGGGAAGGAACTCCTCGCCGGCGGAAAGCTCCCGAAATTCGACGGCTTCCTCTTCCGCGGGAGGTTCCAGCTCGGCGGCCAGCGAATGGAACTCCAGCTCCGAATACAGCGCCTTGAGTTTTTCGACGTCAGGCGGATCGAGCCGAAGGGCTTCCGGATCGAGGTCGATCGCAAGCCGCGACTCGAGAGTGACGAGGCTGTGCGACAGAAGAGCCTGCTGCGCGTTGGCCAGCAGCGCCTCGCGCGTTTTCTTCGCCGGAATCTCGCCCGCGTGCTCGAGAATGGAGTCGAGCGGCCCGTACTGCTGAACGAGCTTGCGCGCCCCGACTTCGCCGATGCCCGGAACACCGGGCACGTTGTCGGAGGAGTCCCCCATGAGGGCAAGGACGTCCCGAACGCGCTCCGGCGGGACGCCGAAGAATTCTTCGACCCCTTTCTCGTCCAGCATCCGCTCCCGCATCGCGTGGTAGACGCGAACGTGCGGACCCACGAGCTGCAGGAAGTCCTTGTCGGTCGTGAAAATGACGACCTCGAATCCCTCCTCGACCGCCCGCGCGGCCAACGTTGCAATCACGTCGTCCGCTTCGAACTTGTCGAGCTCGAGAACCGGCATTCGATACGCCTCGCAGAGCTTCTTGATGAATGGAATCTGCACGCCGAGGTCCGCCTCCATCGGCTTCCGATGGGCCTTGTATTCCGCGTACGCCTCCTTTCGGGCGGCCGACGCGGAGATGTCGAACGCGATTCCCACGTGCGTGGGCTTGTGTTCGCGCACGAGCTTTCGAAGGATCGCCGCGAAGCCGTAAATCGCGTTCGTCGGAAACCCCTTCGAGTTCGAGAGCGAGCGGATCGCATGGTACGCCCGATGGAGGGCGTTGGAACCGTCGACGAGATAGAGGAGGGGGCGCTCGGAAGACGGACGATCCACGCGCCGAGTTTATCCGACCGGGTTCTCTCAGGCTTCGCGCTGTCGGAGGTGCCTCCAAACGTAGAGGACGATCCCGAGGACGATCAACGCTCCGATCAGCGCGTCGAAGCGGTGGAAATATTTCCCGAGCGTCTCCCAGTGTTCGCCGAGCTTCCTTCCGAGGTACGCGAGCCCCAGACACCACGGAAACGAGCCGACGAACGTGTAGATCACGAACCGGCGCAGGTCCATCCGGGAGACGCCCGCGGGAAACGCGATGAACGTCCGCACGACGGGAAGGAGCCGCGCAAAGAACACCACCGGTTCGCCGTGCTTCCGGAAGAGCCGATCGGCGAGATCCAGATCGTGACGCGAGAGCAGAACCCATTTTCCATATTTTTCGATGAGCGGACGGCCGCCGTAGAGACCGAGGTAGTACGCCGGAATGGACCCGAGGACGCACCCCAGCGCGCCAACGATCCCGAGCTCCCAGAGGTTGAACCGCCCTTGCGAGGCGAGGAAGCCCGCAAACGGCATGATGAGCTCCGACGGGAGGGGGATGCACGCGGACTCGATCGCCATCAATCCGGCGACGCCGGCGTAGCCGCCTGCCTGAATCGTCATCAGGACGAAATGCGAGACGAGCGCGACGAGTTTTCCGATCAAGGCGCGCGGAGGATATCAGAACACCGGCGGTATGGGGCTTCGCTCGCCAGCGGGCGCCTGGAGCACGGTCGCGGGTCTTCGGCGCCTCCCTCGAGGAGACGCAGCGCGCCTGTCCGCGGGCTTCGCTCGGCCTCGCTCGGGTCAACCCCAGCGCCGGCTCGGCAAATGCTCCTCGACCCTCGGCCGCAGTTCGCTTTCCCTCGGGATCTCGGAGCCCAGCCTGCGCCGGCGCGTTGGCCCCCGCCCTCGCGGGCCTTCGCTCAGGGTTGGGGTCCCCCACTCCACGAGCGAGGCCCGAGAGCGGCCGGGCTCTACTGGGCGCGACGGCGGCCGTCGCGAGGAGGGAATCGGCCCCTGTCTGAGCTGGAGTTCTTCAGCTCGACCGGATGAAGAGGACTCCGGGACCCTGGGCGAGAGG
>JBOGJO010000340.1:0-1058 GCA_050747885.1 Thermoanaerobaculia bacterium | reverse complement strand
CCCCGCGCAAGGTCATAGAGCCAGATCTCTCCCATTGTCCCGGACGCCCCTCCGACCATCGTGGCCGCGACCCGCGTCGCGTCCGGAGAAATCGCGAAGGGCCCGAAGTTGGCAGGCTCGCCGACTTTGCCGAGCTCCTTGCCGTCCAGGTCGAACCAGGTCAGCTGGCCCTTGCGTCCCGACCCTCCCGATTGAAAGACCAGCCGCCCCGTCTGAGACGCCGAGAAGTTCCCGGACCATCGCGGCGCGATGAATCGGAGCTTCTCCGCGATCGGAACGGCTTCGCCGTTGGTCTTGAACGTCGAGGCATCCATGGGCTGAGCCATCAGGTTTCCTTCGCGGACGAACAAGAGGTATCCGGGCTCGGCGTACCTTCCCTCGCTCGCTTCCTTCGCGACGAGCGTCATTTTCCCGGACTCGAGATCCAGGCCGTAGATGGCGCTCTCCTTGTCCTTGTCGGACGTCTGGGATCCCGAGAAGAAGAGAAGCCGTTTTCCGCCGGGGAGAAACCAGGGCAACCGATGCGTGGCGCCCGGCTTGTCCAGTTTGGTCAACGGGGTCGGGCTGCCGCCGGCCGCCGGAACCTTCGAGAGCCCGCCAAAGGGAGCCGGCGCGAAGACGATCAAGTCGTTCACGCTCCAGCTCGCGCCCCGGCCGCCCGGCGCGTCGCAGATTGTCTGCACCGTTCCGCCGGAGGCGGGGATCTTTTTCAGCTTGTGGTCGGCGAAGAATCCGATGAATTGGCTGTCCGGGGACCAGAAGGGGCACGCCGCGTCATCGGTGCCGGCCAGCGGCTGGACCGCGAAGCCGTCCATCCGGCGCACCCAGAGTTGCTTCTTTCCGTCCGCGCCGCTCGCGGTCATCGCCAGCGCCAGCCCATCGGGCGAGAGGGCGAGCGAGGTGTTCTGAGGGTCGAGCTCCATCCGGGGCGCAAGCGCGATCGATCCGCGCAGAACCGATCCCCCCGCCGGACGATGGAGAAAACCACCGGCGGCAAAGCCGAGCACGCCCAGCACGAGCGCGGCTGCCCAGGCGATCTTTTCGCGGTTCTTGCGCCG
>JBOGJO010000339.1:0-4578 GCA_050747885.1 Thermoanaerobaculia bacterium | reverse complement strand
CGACCTGGGCCTCGGTCAGGCGGCCGTCCGGGGGCGGCACGTAAGCCCGGATCCTTGGCGCCGGCAGCGGAAGGCGCCGGGTGGGCTCCCCGGAGCGGCCGCAGGAGGCCAGAGCCAGAGTCGTCAGGATCAGTGCCGCCGCCGAGAGTCTCACCCGTGTACTTTACCGAACCCTTCGGTTCGATTAAACTTGGGCGGCTGATGATCGAAAAGCTCGGGAAGTACGAAATCGTCGAAAAGATCGGCGTCGGCGGGTTCGGGACCGTCTACCGGGGACGCGATCCCTTCATCAAGAGGACCGTCGCCGTCAAGACCTGCCAGTCCGACGACGACGAGATCAAGAAGCGTTTCTTCCGGGAAGCCGAGCTGTCCGGCAACCTTCACCACCGCAACATCACGACGATCTACGATTTCGGCGTTCAAGACGGTATCCCATACATCGTCCAGGAGTACCTGACGGGCGAGGACCTCGACAAAGTCGTCAAACGCGGCGAGGTGATTCCCCTCAGGCGAAAACTCGAGATCCTGCAGGACATCTGCGACGGCCTGGCGTACGCGCACGGCGCCGGGATCATCCACCGCGACATCAAGCCGTCGAACATCCGCGTCCTGGCCAACGGCGACGTCAAGATCATGGATTTCGGCATCGCGAAGTCCTTCCAGTCGGAATCCAACCTCACGCAGACCGGCATCACCCTCGGGACCGCCGCGTACCTGGCTCCGGAACAGATCCGGGGGGAGTCGGTCGATCCGCGCACCGACATCTTCTCGCTCGGGGTGCTCGCCTACGAGCTCTTCGCGTACCAGAAGCCTTTCCGCGGAGAGCACATCTCCACGGTGCTCTTCAAGATCCTCAACGAGCAACCCGAGCCGCTCTCGGCGCAATTTCCCGAAGTCCCGCCCGCGATCGATCGCGCGGTCGCCACCGCCATGGAGAAATCGCCGGTCGACCGTTACGAATCCGTCGCGGAGTTTCGGCGCGACCTTTCGGCGATCCTGAAAGACCTCGGGGGAGACACGGCCGCGGCGGGGACTCGGGCGACGGCTCGAGAGCACCTGCGCGCCGTTCCGGAGATCGACAATTCCGAGGCCATGACATCGCACTTCGAAGCGGGGGTCACTCCCCCCTCCGGAGCGCTCGCCCGTTCGCCCAACCTCGCGCCGCCGGCCGACGCGACTCCTTCCCCGGATTCCTCAGCTCGATCCAAGCCCTCGCTCGAGCTCATGGACTTCCGAAATCCGTCCGGCAGCGAAGCCCTCCCGCCCGTCGCCCAACGCCAGACCGCGGCCTCCGCGGCGGCCCCGGCGGAGCCGAAATCGAAAGCCGGCCTGCTGCTCGCGATCACGGTCGTCCTGCTGGCCGGCGTGGCAGCGTTCTACTGGTTCAAGATCCGCCCCGCTCAGCAGGCGGGAGCCGCGGCATCCGTTCCGGCCGCGGCGGCGCCGTCCGCGACCGCTCCTCCGACGCCGCCGGCGCCCGCGGCGACCTCCACCGGGCCGGCGGCGCCCGAAGCCGCGCGGGCCGCCGAAAAGCAGCCCGCCGAAAAGCCGGCCGCCGAGGCGAAGAGCCCGGAGACTCCCGCGAAAAAAGAAGAGCCCGCGCCGGCCCGGAAATACTCGGTGAGTTTTTCCACCACGCCGAACTCGACCCTTTCCATCGACGGCAAGGAGATCGGCGACACGGTCCCGCGTCAGACCCTGCGCCTGGAGGAAGGATCGCACCGGCTTCGGTTCGATCTCGAGGACGGCACCGAATACACCGAGAGCTTCCGAGTCGGCAAGGGGGAGAAAGACACCTTCTTCCACTCCTTCCCGGTCGGCTCGATCCTCATCACGGCGGGGCCCGAGTGGAAGGGGGCGAAAGTCCTCGTGGACGGCAGGACGCGCGGGCGGATTCCCACGAGCCCTCTGCTCGTCTCTCCCGGAGCCCACGAAGTCGCGATCTCCTCGGAGGGAATCCCTCCGGTGCTCAAGACCATTACCGTCCAGGCCGGAAAGCGGGAGGAGCTCCACATCGCCCCGCCGGGAAACCCATGATCCGGGCCGCCCGGCGAAGCGGCCTCGCCGCAGCCGTCCTGCTCCTCTGCTCGTTGGCCGCCGCGGCGGATTCCGAGAAGCTCGTCGCCGAAGCAAGGCGGGCCTTCGAGGCGGGGAAATTTCGCGAAGCCGCGGCAAAGTACCTCCAGGCGTCCAACGATCCCGGCCTTCCACCGGACCGGGTCGCGGACCTCTCGCTCCAGTCCGCCTGGGCCTGCTACATCGGGGGAGACGTGCCCGGCTCGCGCCAGGCGCTGAAGAAGGCCTTCCTTACGCGGCCGGAGCTGCAGGTCCTGCCCGAGTTCTACAGCGACGATTTCGCGAGGCTCGCTTCGCAAATCAAGGCCGAGATGCCCCCGCCGCCGAAAATCGATTTCGAAGCGCTGAAAGCGTCGGCCCGCGAACGGCTCGCCGGCGGCCTCGCCCAGGACGTCGTGTACGACCTCAAGCGGGTCTCCGACTCGCGCGATCCGGAGATTCATCGCCTGCTCGCCCAGGCGTACGAGAAGCTGGGCAAGACCGCGGAAGCCGACGCGGAGAAAAAGCAGGCGGCCGCTCTCGAATCCGGCGGGATTTCCGAGTCCACGATCGGCGCCCTGCCGCCGCCGGGGGCCCCCGCTCCGACCCCCGCGCCGCCCGTCGTCAACGTGAAGGACCTCCTCGCAGCCGCCGATCAGGCGCTCGCGAAGGGCGATTTCGCCGCGGCGGCCGACGCTGCCCACAAGGCCCAGGACGGCGATCCCCGCAGCGCGCCCGCTCACCGCATCGCGGGGGCGGCCGCGCTCGGCCAGGGCGACGCGGCCACGGCAGAGCGGGAGTTCCTCGCGGCGAACGCCCTCGACCCCGCCGATCCGAAAACCCAGATCGGTCTGGCCCGGATCGCCGAGAAGGCGAATCAGCCCAACACCGCCGCCGCCCACTTCCGGCGGGCGCTCGAGCTCGATCCCCGGTCGCTTCCCGCGGCCACGGGGCTCGGGGAGGCGCTTCTCCTGCTCGGCGACAAGAGCGGCGCGCGCCTCGCCTTCGGCCAGGCGGCGGAAATCGACCCGACCAACGCGGCCGCGCGCGACCGCTACGGCGTCTTCCTCGCGACCGAAGGCGAATTCGGCCCCGCCATCGATCAGGCCATCGAGGCCGTCAAGCTCGACGGCAACGTCGCGGTTTACCACGCCCACCTCGGCCTCGACTACCTGAGGTCGAAAATGCTCAAAGAATCCGAGCGTGAGCTGCGCGAGGCCGTGCGCCTCGACGGCAAGGACGCCGTCAGCTGGAACGCCCTGGGAACCGTCTGCCTCGCGCGCAACGACGGCGCGGCGGCGGCGGAAGCGTTCTCGCACGCGATCGAGATCTCCGGCGACGACGAAATCGCGATCACGGGGAAAGCCGCGGCGCTCTCCTCGGCCTCGAACTGGACGGAAGCGGCGGAGCTTCTCCGAAAATCGCAGTCCGAGCATCCGCAATCGCCTCTTCTGGCGCACGACCTCGGGGTCGCCGAGTACGAGATGGGGCGGTTCGGGGAGTCGGCGCGGGCGTTCGAGACGGAAGTCCGGCTCTCCCCCGCCTCCGAAGAAGCCAAAGCGGCGCTTGCGAAGGCGCGCGCCGCGCGGGACTTCGAGGCCTCCGCCGTTCCTACCGGGAGCCCCGCGCCGTAACCCGGCGTTCCACCTCTGTTTTCCGGAACGATCCGGACGCTCGCACCGACATCGCCGTGACCGAATCCACGCGCCTTCCCCTGACCCCGGACGAAGACATGTTCTCCGGCACGGATTCTCCGCCGTCGTTTTTTGCGGAGAGTCGGCCTCTCGAAATCGAGTTCGGGTCGGGAAAGGCGAGGTTCTTGATCGAGTCGGGCCGCCGCCACCCGGAAAGAAACTACCTCGGGCTGGAGCGCAGCCTCTCGTACTATCGCATCGCCCGCGATCGCGTGTCGCGGGCGGGCCTTGCCAACGTGCGCGTCGTGCGGGCTCAGGCCGAAGACCTCGTTGGCCTTCTCGCCGCCGAGTCGGTCTGCGCCTTCCACGCCTACTTCCTCGATCCGTGGCCGAAGAAAAAACAGCGCAAGCGGCGGCTCCTCCAGGCCTCGTTCTTCGCGTCGGTCTTCCCGAAGGGAGCGCCGGGCTCGACGTTTCGAGTCGTCACCGACCATGCCGGCTATGCCGACGCGATCGAAGAGGCAATCGAGGAGGTCCGCCGGGCGGGGGTGGGTTGGAGCCGCGCTTCCTGGGAGAGCGGTGAGGCTCCTCCACCGACCCATTACGAGCTGAAGTACCGCCTCGTAGGGCGGGAATTCCACCGGTTCCTGCTGAAGAAGTCGTAGAAGACTTGCTCGGCCCGTTTCGCGGCCAGAACTCTCGACGCGGCGGCAAATCTCTCGATCGGGAATCGCAAGACTCGCTCAGCCCGTTTCGCGGCCAGAACTCTCGACGCGACGGCGGCAAATCGCTCGATCGGGAATCGCAACTCGCGGCATCGCTTTGCCCCTCTCACGCGGGTTCCCGGAGTTCTCTCGTCGGGTCGAGTTGAAGAACTCCAGCTCAGACA
>JBOGJO010000338.1:0-1077 GCA_050747885.1 Thermoanaerobaculia bacterium | reverse complement strand
CGCCCACCCTGGCGAGCGGCCGTACGCGGCTCCCGAGGAGGACGCCGTCTTCCTCGTACTCGAAGCTGACCAGGTCTTCGAGCTGGCGCTCGTGGTACCGACGAACGCGGCGTGCCCCCTCGAGCAGCGCGTCGCGGACGTCTCGTGGGAGCGACTCGAGGGCTTCGCGCCCGCCGTAGTCGGTCTGGACGAGCTGTTCGACGCGCCGGTTCTCGAACCGTTCGACGAAGCGCCGCACTGCGGCGTCTCCCTCCGCCCGAACGTCCTTGAGCACTTCGCGCACGGCGCCCTCGACGCGCTCGAGATCCGCTTCGCCTCGTCGCTCCAGGCGCGCGACGAGCGCGTCGAACTCAGCCGTGCCCTCGTGGGCTAAAGAGAGGAGCATGCGTTTCGATTCACTCAGGTCCAGTGCCCCGCTTTGAGCGCGGCCGGGTCGTATTCACGGATCCTGGGGCCGATCGCCTCCCGGAACACCTGCTCGTTGTCGACGTCGTAATCGTCGAGGTTGAAGCCCCCGGCGACGTCCATACCGATCGCGAGGATCCTCAAGAACAACGCAAAGGTAGAGGCGCAGAGCTTGGGTTGCCAGGTGTCCGTGCCGCTCATGGCCGTGTACACCGGACAGTCGCCCTCCGCGTCCGGCTTCGCCGTATCGAGGAAATACGGGTCCCCGAGGAGACTGCTCGTGGCAATGATGATCCAACCCGGGCGCCAGCCCGACGGGCGTGGGGTGGTGATGACGCTGCCCGTTTCGGTGAGCGCGAAGCCCGCCTGGGCGGGCTCTATCTCCGCGGCGCTGAGAAGCTGGATTCGCTCGGCGGGCGTTACGGTCTCGACCGTGAGTGGATCGCACTCCGCAAGGAAATCGCGGTAACGCCGCGGGATCCTGAGCTTCTGGTGAAGCTCCCGGACCATCGCCGGATCGGCCTTCCCGAACCGCGGCTTTACCCGCCGGGATTCGAAGGACGACTTCAGCGCGGAGATCGATTCAGCAAGATCGCTGTCCACGTCGCGGCCTCGGTGATGCCCCGAGGCCCATTATCTGGGCCAAGGACGGGAAGTTAGACTTCCCGAGAC
>JBOGJO010000337.1:0-10634 GCA_050747885.1 Thermoanaerobaculia bacterium | reverse complement strand
GTCGCGGCTTCGATCGGTCCCGGCCTCGCGAAGGCCGCGCTCGCCGGAAAGGTCGACGGCAAGGTCGTCGACCTGTCCCGGCCGATCGACGCGGACGCGCGCCTGGAGATCGTGACCCCGAAATCGGCGGACGCTCTGGATCTGTACCGCCACTCGACGGCCCACCTCACGGCCAACGCGGTGAAGCGTCTCTTTCCGAATGTCAAGATCGGCATCGGCCCCGCGATCGAGAACGGCTACTACTACGACTTCGACCCGGGCCGGCCGTTCACGCCGGAGGACCTCGCGGCGATCGAAGCGGAAATGAGGAAGATCGTCGCCGAGGACAATCCCGTCGAGCGGCTCGAGATGTCGAAGGAAGAAGCGATCAAGATCTTCGAAGGGCAGGGGGACAACCTGAAGGTCGAAATCATCCGCGGAATCCCCGACGGCCGGGTTTCCTGCTATCGCCAGAGGGATTTCATCGACCTGTGCCGCGGGCCCCACGTCCCGTCGACCGGGAAGCTCGGCGTCTTCAAGCTCACACATTCCGCGGGGGCCTACTGGAAGGGCGACGAGCGCAATCCGATGCTCCAGAGGATTTACGGGGCGTCGTTCCTGACGCAGGCGGAGCTCGACGCCTACCTCAAGAGGGTCGAAGAGGCGAAGGCCCGGGACCACCGAAAGCTCGGCAAGGAGCTCGACCTCTTCTCGTTTCATCCGTGGGCGCCCGCGTCGCCGTTTTTCCATCCGCGCGGCGCCGTGGTCTACAATTTGCTCGTCGAATACATTCGCGCGCTGTATCGCAAGTATGGATACCGGGAGATCATTACTCCTCAGATCTTCGACTCGGAGTTGTTCAAGACCTCGGGTCATTACCAGAACTACCGCGAAAACATGTATTTCACGGAGATCGACGAGCGAGAGTTCGGCGTCAAGCCGATGAACTGCCCCGGACATTGCCTTCTCTACCGCGAAACGCGCCGGTCGTATCGCGACCTGCCCGTGCGGTTTGCAGATTTCGGCCGGCTCCACCGTTACGAGCGATCCGGCGTCACGCAGGGCCTGACGCGGGTGCGGACGTTTTCGCAGGACGACGCCCACGTGTTCACGCCGATCGATCGACTCGCGGCGGAAATCGACGGCTTCATCGATTTCATCGACGAGGTTTACGCGACGTTTCGTTTCACCGACGTCCGGGTCGCTCTCTCGACTCGTCCGGAAAAATCGATGGGGACCGACGGAGACTGGTCGGTTGCGGAAAAAGCGCTCGCGGAGGGCTTCGAGCGGCGGGGGCGTCCGTACCGCCTGTCGCCGGGAGAGGGAGCCTTCTACGGGCCGAAGCTCGACTTCGAGGTGACCGACGCGATCGGGAGACCGTGGCAGCTCGGGACCCTTCAGGTCGATTTCAGCAATCCGGAGCGTTTCGACCTCACGTATGTGGGCGAAGACAACCAGCCGCACCGGCCCGTGATGCTGCACCGGGCGATCCTCGGCTCGGTCGAGCGGTTCATCGGCATCCTGATCGAGCACACGGCGGGGGATTTTCCGCTCTGGCTCGCGCCCGACCAGGTCGTTGTCCTTCCGGTCTCGGACAAATTCGCGGAGTATGCGCAAACCGTCACCGCGCAGCTTCGGAATGGGGGCCTTCGCGCGGAGGTCGACGACCGGAATGAAAAGCTCGGGGCGAGAATTCGGGATGCCGAGCTCAAGAAGATTCCTTACATGGCGATCGTGGGGGAGCGGGAGCGCGCCGAAGGCTCCGTCTCGCCCCGGAAGCACAAAGCGGGAGATCTCGGGCCGCGACCCGTGGCGAAGTTTCTCGCCGCGCTCGCGGAGGAAGTGGGGAAAAAGCAGTGAAGGAGGTTTTCAATCGATAAGAAGAGCATCCGAATCAACGAACAGATCCGATGGAAGGAAGTTCGTCTCATCGGCGCCGACGGCGAGGCGCTGGGGGTCGTCGCGATGACGCAGGCCCAGGAGACGGCGCGGGCCGCCGGGCTCGACCTGGTCGAGATCGCGCCGACCGCGAATCCGCCGGTCTGCCGGATCATGAACTTCGGAAAGTTCATCTATCAGCAGAAGAAGAAGCAGCACGATTCGAAAAAGAAGCAGAAGGTCACGCAGGTCAAGGAAGTGAAATTTCGCCCCAACATCGACGAGCACGACTATGACTTCAAGAAGGCGAGCATTCTGCGTTTCCTGGAGCACGGCGACAAAGTCAAGGCGACGATTCAGTTCCGCGGGAGGGAGATGGCCCGCCGGGAGAACGGCCTCAAGGTTCTTCGGCGGCTCGTCGAGGAGCTCAAGGGAAAGGCCATCGCGGAGTCGTCGCCGGAGATCATGGGCAACCGGATGCACCAGATTCTGGGACCGGTCAAAGTGGAAAAGGCCGTCAAGCCCGTTCGGGGCAAGACCGCGGCCGCGAAGGAGCAGTGAGTTCGATGCCGAAACTGAAAACGCACCGGGGCGCGGCAAAGAGGTTCAAACGGACCGCGTCCGGAAAGTTCAAACGTGGCAAGGCTTTCAAGAGCCATATTTTGACGAAGAAGGCATCCGGCCGGAAACGGGACCTGGACCAGGGGACCCTCGTTTCGAAGGCCGACACCGCGAAGGTGCGCGAGATGCTGCCGTACTCGTCGTAGAAATCATCATCACGGACGGAGGAAGAAGATGCCCCGCGTCAAACGAGGACCCAAGAGAAAGAATCGCCGCGCGAAAGTTCTGAAACTCGCGAAAGGCTATTACGGAACGAAGTCGAAGTCGTACCGGATCGCGAAGCAGCAGGTGGAGAAGTCGCTTGCCTACGCCTACCGGGACCGAAAGGCGAAAAAGCGCGATTTCCGCGGTCTTTGGATCGTCCGGATCAACGCCGCCGCGCGCGAGAACGACATCTCATACAGCAAGCTGATGGACGGGCTGAAGAAGTCGGGAAGCGAGATCAACCGCAAGATGCTCTCCGAGCTCGCGGTCTCCGATCCCGGCGCCTTCACGCACCTCGTGTCGGTCGCGAAGAAAGCGCTGCAGCCGGCCTGAAGTGGAACACGGCAAGGAGATCGACCGCCTGCTGGACGAGTTCCGGCGGGAAGCGGAGCAAATCTCCTCGCGAGCATCGTTCGAGGCGCTCAAAGGCAGGTATCTCGGCCGCCCGAAGGGCTTGATCCCCGGGCTGTTCAAGAACCTGCCCAATGTCCCCGGGGACGAGCGCGCCGAGTACGGTTCGCGAGCGAACGCCGCGAAGGACGAGGTCGAGCGGATTCTTCAGAGCAAAGCGCAGCAGCTTGCTCGCGCCGAGGCGGAGATTCGCGAAATGGCGACGCGTGTCGATGCGACCCTCCCGGGGCGCCCTTCGCCCCGCGGAGCCCTCCATCCGATCACGGCGGTTCGGCGTCAGATCGAGCGCGTGTTCTTGCGCCTGGGTTTCTCGATTGCGGATGGACCCGAGCTCGAGACGGATTTCTTCAATTTCGAGGCCCTGAACTTTCCGCCGGATCATCCCGCCCGCGACACGCAGGACACGCTCCTGGTCCGGGGCCCTCGGCCCTCCCCGGGCGGGCAGCCTTCCGACCGACAGGTCAACGCGGGAGGGCGCGGCGAAGCCGGGGGCGACGGGGCGGACGCGGAATACCTGCTCCGGACGCACACGTCTCCCGTCCAGATCCGGGCCCTGCGGCGCCACGGCGCCCCCATCCGGGTCATCGCGCCCGGCCGCGTGTATCGGAAAGACGAGGTGGACGCCACCCACTCTCCCGTGTTCCATCAGATCGAGGGGCTCGTCGTCGACCGCGGCATCACGATGGCGCACCTGAAGGGGACCATCGAGGCGTTTCTCCAGGGCCTTTTCGGCGCCGCCACGAAGGTCCGGTTCACGTGCTCCTATTTTCCGTTCGTCGAGCCTGGGGCTCAGGCCGCCATGACCTGCTTTCTGTGCCGCGGCGCGGGATGCAGGGCCTGCAAGGGGTCGGGATGGATCGAGATCCTCGGAGCCGGCATGGTGCACCCGAGCGTTCTCCGCGTGTGCGGCGTCGATCCCGAGGTCTATTCGGGCTTCGCGTTCGGCACGGGAATCGACCGGCTCGCATTCCTGAAGTACGCGGTCCCCGACCTTCGTCTCTTCTGGGAAAACGACCTGCGGTTCCTGGAGCAGTTCCGGAGCGCGGTGTGAAGACTACGGACGAGAGCTCCGTCATTGCGAGGTTTCGAAGAGGCCGAAGCAATCTGACACGGAGTCGATCGCGTCGTCGCTTCGCTCCTCTCGATGACAGGCGGAGTCGCGCGTGAAATTCTCCCTCGACTGGCTTTGCGACTCCTGGGGGCTCGAGACCGCTTCGCTCAACGTCGAGTTCATCGATCGCCTGTCGACCACGGCGAACGAAATCGGGCTGGAGATCGGAAAGGTGGAAAGCGCCGGTCCCGACACGGTCTTCGACGCGGACGTGACACCGAACCGGCCGGACGCGATGAATCACCGCGGATTTGCGCGCGATCTCGCAGCGGCCCTGGAGCTTCCCTTCGATCGCGAGCGTTTCCGGAGTCGGGTCGAGGAAGGGGATTCTCGAATCGAGAGCCACGCGTCGGTCTCGGTCGAAGTGCCGGAGCGCTGCCGCCGATTTGCCGTCCGAGTGGTGCGGGGAGTTTCCTCCCGCGCTTCGAGCGAAGTCTGGGCGCGCCGAATGGCGGCTCTCGACTTGAAGGCGATCGATTCCGTGGTCGACGCGACGAACATTTCCCTGTGGGGGCTTGGCCAGCCCCTCCATGCTTTCGATCTGGACCGGATCGAGGGCGGCCGCCTGATCGTCCGACTCGCGAGGGAGGGGGAAAAGCTTCTCTGTCTCGACGGAATCGAGCGCGCGCTTCATCCCGAGGACGTGGTCGTCGCCGACGCGCAACGCGCCGTCTCGCTCGCCGGCATCATCGGCGGACTCGAAACCGCGATCGTTCCGGGCCGAACCCGGAACGTGCTGCTGGAGGCCGCCTGGTGGGACCCCGTGTCCATCCGCCGAACGGCGCGCCGTCACGGACTGCACACGGATGCCTCGCACCGCTACGAGAGAGGGGCCGATCCGGAAGCGATTCCCGAAGGACTTGCGCTCGCCGTCTCGCTGATCCGGGAGACGGCGGGAGGAGACCTCGTCGCCGGAACGATCGACGCGCAGCCGGTTCCTTTCGTTCCCCGGCGGGTCTCGCTGCGGCATTCCCGCCTGCTCGGACTGTCGGGACTGCCGGAATTTCCGATCGAGCGGGCGGCGGGAATCCTGGAACGGCTGGGCTTCGGGGTCGAGATTCGGGGGACGACGATCGATGCCGTCGTTCCATCCTGGAGGCCGGACGTCTCGATCGAGGAGGACCTCGTCGAGGAAGTGATCCGAATCCACGGTTATTCGCGGATCCCGTCCGAAGTCTCTCCCTCCGAGAAGCTCTCGCCTCTCTACCTCTCCGAGGGCCCGGGCGACGCCGCGGCGTTCCGGGAGGTCGAGGAGCTCGCCGCCGATCAGGCCCGCGAGGCCGGACTCTTCGAAGCGATGAGTTTTCCGTTCGTTGCCGCCGAGGGGGAAGAGGCTCTCGGGGAAAACTTTCTTGCCAGGGCCGGCTTTCGAAGGCGCGCCCTGCGGATCGTCAACCCTCTGGATGCGTCGCGTCCGGCGCTGCGACGTCTGATCCTGCCGGGGCTGCTCGAGGCCGCGTCGGTCAATCACCGGAGCGGTCGCCGTTCGATTCCGCTCTTCGAGATCGGACGCGTCTGGGATCGCGAGGCGGCGGCGCAAGCCGACCCGGCCGACATCGAAAGCCGCCATCTGGCCGCGGTTCTGGCGGGAATGGCCTCGGACGAGTTCCCGGTCCGGGAAAGCGACCTGCTGGACCTGAAAGGGAAGGTCGCGCGAATTCTGAGCGCCGTCGCCGGCGTGTCCCCGGAGTTCCTTCCCGCGGCGTCGGCGTCGCTTTCCGCCGGCTCCGCGCTCGAAATCAGGGTTTCCGACCGCCGTGTCGGCGTTCTCGGGAGGCTCGCCGACGCCGCGCGGGGGACCCTTTCGCTGCCCGCCGCGGTTTTCGTGGCAGAGCTCGACCTTGCGGAGCTCACGGAGACCCGTCGGGGCGCAATGTATCGGGATTATTCGCGATTCCCCGCCGCGGATGTGGACCTCACGATCGCGTGCCGTCCGGGGGTTTCCTGGGGCGAGATCCTCGAATCCGTCCGCGGCGCCCGGCTGAAGGGTTGCGAAGAGGCGATTCTCCTGAAGCTCTTCGAGGATCCTTCGCGGCCGGGGACCCGAAACGTCACGCTGCGCCTCGCGTTTCGGTCCGACGACCGCACGCTGGCGCTGGAAGAAGTCAACCGCGAGCGGGACAGGCTCATGGAAATGTTGAACGAGAAATTCGGAGTGAGGAAATGACGGCAGAGAACGCAAAAGCATTCGATTCCCTCGAGAAACGGGTGGAGAAGGTCCTCGAGCGATACCGGGTCGCCTCGGAGGAGAACGCGCGCCTCAAGGCCCGCGTCTCGGAGCGCGAGGCCGAGGTCGAAAAGTTGAAACAGGAGGTCGCGGCGGCTCGCAAGTCGGTGAAACGCGAGGAGGAGCTCGCCTCCGAGGTGAAGCGGTACGAGGAAGACAGCGAGAAGGTCCGGGAGCGCCTCTCCCGCCTGATCGAATCGCTGGAAACGATTGACGCGAATAGAGGTTAACCTCTATACTGCGACCGGAAAGGATCGCGTCGATGCCGGAGAGGCGAGCCAACGTCACGCAAGTCGAGATCTACGGCCAGACCTACAGCGTCCGCGCCGAGAGCGACAGCTCGTACGTGCGGGAACTGGCCCGATTCGTGGATGGTAAGATGCGCGAAGTAGCCGAACGGGCTGCAACCGTGGATTCGGCCAAGATTGCGATCTTGGCGGCACTGAATATCTCGGATGACCTCTTTCAGAGGGAGAAAAGGAGTCAGGGCGACCCCGCCAATGCGAAAGCAAGGGTGGAACGCCTCATAAGGAAATTAGACGACGCCCTGGAGGCACGCTGAGCCGGCGGAAGGGTCGGATCGGCGCAGAAGAGAAACGATTGACGAAAGGTTGGTCCTGCTTGGTTCGTGATGGAAAAGTCACTCTTGAACCAACATTAAGATTTCGGGAGCTTGACTTTCGGTGGAGCGGTGACGTCCCGATCCGTTCGGGAAACTAAAGCTTCACCTTTCGGGCACCCACCTGTCTGAATAACAGGTTCAAGCCGACTCGCCCACACGGCCAACGCGGGACCTCTCTTGTTTCTCGCCCTCCGGCGCGTCCTGGAGAAGCGCGATGGACTCGACACTTCTGGTGACCCTTGTGGTGGGAATCGCCGCGGCGATACTGGCCACGCTCATCTTCGCCGTCCTGGTTCGGAAGCGGACGGCGGGAATTCGCAACGCCGCGCGCCGCGAGGCGGAGCGTCTCCTCGAGGACGCGAAGCGCCAGGCGGACGCCCGCCGCCGCGAGGCCGAGATCGAAGCCAAGGAGAAGGTTCTCGCCGCGCGGTCCGAGTTCGACAAGCAGGCCAACGCCCGCCGTCAGGAGATCGCGGTCCTGGAGAAACGCCTGGCTCAGAAGGAGGAGGGGCTGGACCGGAAGACCTCGCAGATCGACCAGCGAGCGTCGGAATTCGACCGAAAGGAAAAGGAGCTCGCGAAGCGGCAGAAGGAAAACGAGCTCCTCGACCAGGAGTTCCGCAACCTCATCGACGAACAGCGGCGCAAGCTCGAGACGATTTCGGGGCTCACCGCGGAGCAGGCCAAGTTGACGCTGACCCGCTCGATCGAGAACGAGGCGCGGCTGGAAGCCTCGCACCTCGTCCGGCGCATCGAGGAAGAAGCCACCGAAAACGCGACTCAGAAGGCCCGACGCATCATCGGGATGGCGATCCAGAGGATGGCTTCCGACACCGTCGTCGAGGCGACGGTTTCTGTCGTCGATCTGCCTTCGGACGACCTGAAGGGACGGATCATCGGCCGCGAGGGGAGAAACATTCGCGCTCTGGAGGCCGCGACCGGGGTCGATCTCATCATCGACGACACGCCCGAGGCGATCATCCTCTCGGCCTTCGAGCCGGTCCGGCGGGAGATCGCCCGAATGGCGATTCAACGACTCATCCAGGACGGGCGCATCCATCCCGCTCGAATCGAAGAGATCGTCGAGAAGGTCCGGGCGGAGTTGTGGGAGAAGATCCGCCAGGAAGGCGAGGCCGTCGCTCTCGAGTTCGGGATTCCGGACCTGCACCCGGAGCTCGTCAAACTGCTCGGCCGTCTGAAGTACCGCACCTCGTACGGCCAGAATGTCCTCCAACACTCCCGCGAAGTCGGCTGGCTCGCCGGCAACATGGCGGCCGAGCTCGGCGTCAACGTGGACGTCGCTAAGCGCGCGGGACTGCTCCACGACATCGGCAAGGCGATCGACCGGGAAATGGAAGGCACCCACCTCGAGCTCGGCCGGGAAGTTTTGAAGAAATTCGGCGAGATCGAAACCGTGATCCACGCGATGGAGTGCCACCATGGCGACTACGAACCGCGCTCGGTGGAGGCGGTGCTCGTCAACGGGGCTGATGCCCTGTCGGCGGCGCGACCCGGAGCGCGTCGCGAGATCCTGGAGACCTACGTCAAGCGTCTCGAAAAGCTCGAGCACATCGCCGACGGTTTCAAGGGAGTGCAGAAGGCCTTCGCCGTCCAGGCGGGGCGCGAGCTGAGGATCGTCGTCGAGGCGACGAAGGTCACCGACGACGAAGCTTTGTGGCTGTCGAAGGACGTCGCGAAGAAGATCGAAGCCGAGCTGCAGTATCCCGGGCAGATCAAGGTCACCGTCATCCGCGAGACGCGCGCCGTGGAATACGCCAAGTGACGAGTCCCCGAGACGGACAGCCTGTGCGGCGCCGGCTCGGGGTCCTGCCCGGCGCCACTTTCCGGGGCTCCGTGGAGCCTTCGCGGTCTTCGCGTCTGCGCAAGATCGTTTCACTCCAGCGGGCAGGGGGAAGGTATCCGCCGCCGGTCACCGCTCGACGGCTTCGCTCGAGGCCCTCGGGCTCCGTCGGGCGGGTGGCGCGGGGCGAGACTCCCTTTTGCCGCTCGCGACGCGGGTGTAGCAAAGTCGTCCGGCTCGCGGCGAGCGGAAAAGTGGAGCGAGTCCCGCGACAGGACCCGCCCCACGGACGGTCGGCGAGTGGGCGCTTCTCGTGATCAAAATCCTCTTCGTCGGCGACGTGATTGGCAATCCCGGCCGGCGCGCGCTGCAGGAGGCGCTCGAGAAGACGATCGACCGCAAGAAAATCGACTTCACCATCGTCAACATCGAGAACGCCGCCGGCGGATTCGGTCTGACGCGCGAGATCTACAACGACCTGAAGAAGCTGCCCATCGACGTCTTTTCGTCCGGCAACCACATCTGGGACCGGCGGGATTTTCTCCCGAGTCTCGACGAGCTCGAGGACGTCCTTCGCCCCGCGAACTATCCCGCCGGAAACCCGGGTCGGGGATCGGTCGTGAAGAAGACCGCCTCGGGGATTCCGGTCGCGGTCCTGAACCTTCAGGGCCTCGTGTTCATGACGAACATCGACTCGCCGTTCCGCGTTGCCGACGAAGTCCTTCCCGGCCTTCAGAAACAGGCCCGGGTGATTTTCGTGGATTTTCACGCCGAGGCGACATCGGAGAAGAACGCCCTCGGCTGGTACCTCGACGGGCGCGTTTCCGCCGTCGTGGGAACGCACACCCACGTTCCGACGGCGGACGAAACCATTCGTCCCGGAGGCACCGCCTACCTGACGGACGTCGGAGCCACCGGGGGTTACGAGGGGGTGATCGGGTTCTCGAAGGAAAAGGTGATCGAGAAGTTCCTGTCCCAGACCCCCCGGTCGTTCGAACCGGCCAAAAAGGACGTCCGGCTTTCCTCGGTCGTGATTTCGATTGACGAAGGGTCCGGGAAGGCATCGGGGATCGAGCGGTACCAGGTGAGGCTCGACGAGTGACGGCGCGCCCCCGAATTACCGCGATCATCACGTCTTTCAATGAAGAGATCAACATCCAGGAGTGCCTCGAAAGCGTCCTGTGGGCCGACGAAGTCCTTCTCGTCGACTCGTTTTCGACCGATCGAACCGTCGAGATTGCTCGGTCGATTCCGAAAGTGGAGGTCGTCCAGCACGCGTATTACGGCTCGGCGGCCCAGAAGAACTGGGCGATGGACCGGGCCGCGTGCCCCTGGGTGTTGATCGTCGACGCTGACGAGCGGGTCACCTCCGAGCTCTCGCGCGAGATCCTGGCTCTGCTCGAGCGTGGTCCCGACGCCGACCAGTACTACATTCGGCGACAGAACATCTTCGTTGACCGCATCATCCGCCATTCCGGCTGGTCGACGGACAAGGTCGTTCGGATGATTCGGAAGGGAACCGCGCGGTATCCGAATCGCCGCGTTCACGCGGACATTCGGCCCGACGGACGGACTCCCGTTCTCGACTCGCCATTTCTCCATTACACTTTCCGTTCATTTTCCCAGTACCTGGAAAAGCTTCACCGCTACGCCGAATGGGGCGCCGCGGAAGCGTACCGGCTGGGAAAGAGGCCCGGCACGCTGCAGCTTTTCTTCCGGCCGGCGTGGAGGTTCTTCCGCATGTACTTCCTGCAGGCGGGCTTTCTCGACGGGAGACACG